>JBHENF010000039.1:0-6502 GCA_046262175.1 Mycobacteriales bacterium | reverse complement strand
CTAGACGGACGGTCGGGCCAGCACCAGGATCCGGTCGACGCGCGCCCCGAGGCCCAGGCCCGACAGCAGTCGCTGGGTCGCCACGACGTCGGCGTGCGGCAGTCGCACGAGCAGGCCGCCGAGTCGTGCAACTGCGGGCCCTGCCAACGCGGCCTGCATCGCCTGGCTGGAGTCGACGACGTAGACGACGTTGCTCGGTACCCCGGCGCGCACGGCCGCGCTCGCGGCCGCCGTGGCCGGCGCCATGGATTCGCGGAGCTCCTCGGACAAGACGGCTCACACGCCGGCGTTCGCATCTGCGTTGGTCGTCAACCCAGCAAGTCCGACCGCCGCGTCGACTGCCGCCTACGCCGCAGCGCTGCACCTGCCGGTCCTGTTCACCGGCCGCGACAGCCTTCCCGCCGCGACAGCCAAGGCGCTGTCTTCCCTCGACATCTCGAACACGATCGTGGTCGGCAGCTCGTCGGTAGTCGGAACGGCCGTCGTACAGAAGCTGCCCAAGCCAGCCCGGTACGCCTCGACCGCGGCGGACGCCGCCGGCGCGTCACGCGCCTTTACGAGTGCGGCCGTGCGAGCCGGAGTCCCGAGCAACGTCGTCTACGTCGTCGACTCCGCCCAGGCGATGCAGGCCGCGTTGTCGGGCTCTGCCGTGGCGCGTCGTGGCGGCTTACTCCTACTGGTGCCGCACGCTGACGTCGCGGCGACCCAGCGAACTCTGTCGGGGCTAGGGCTCGGGACGCGAGTCGACCGGATCCTGGTCCTGGCCCGACCGGCCGGGTAGGCGTGACGGGGCGCACGTCGCCCTGGGCCGGCGATGGTATCGCGAGGGTCGAGCAGGAAGCACTCGAGCTGTCACCCGAGGCGAACCGGCTTCCACCCTGTCACCGCGCGCCGAACCACAACTGCTCCACCAAGGTTCGTGCCTCAGCCCTCGGTTGCACTTCGGCGGAGCCCAGCGCTGCAATGCACGCGGGAACCGGCACTTCACCGCTGCCGGTGGTGACGTGCCCGTGAAGGTTGCCGATGTCCGCTGAGTCCGACCGCCTGGTCGAGTACCTCGCCGAACTCGACCGGATCGCACTGCTGGGGGCCGAGCAGGAGCGCGTGGTGGTGGCGGCGATCGAGCAGGGCCGGGCGGCGCAGTTCGCCCTCGACCACTCCGGTCCACTCGCCGACGAACAACGACAGATGCTGCAGAATCTGGCATACGCCCGGATCGCGGCGCGACGCCGGCTCCTGGAAGCCCATTTGCCGCTCGTCGTCACCTTGGCAGGTAGGTACGAGGGCGGATCGTTGGATCTGCTCACGCTCATCCAGGAGGGCAGTCTCGGGTTGATCAGGGCTGTGGACAAGTTTGATCCGGCCAAGGGCCACCGCTTTCCGACCTACGCCCCATGGTGGATACGCCAGGCCTTGACCGCCGCCCTCCGCAACGCTGGGTGACTCTCGGAAAGCGGTCAGAAGCGCGGTGCTCACCGTCACGCGGCGCTGTCGTGCGCGACCGGCGCTGCGTGCGATGCCCTCGCGCCCATCTCTCGTCTTCTCCTCCTCTGGCCTCACCTTCTCCCAGCGACTTTCCCGGGCTACTGCATCGGCCCATCCCGCGTCCTCTCTCCGCACGCACCACCCCAAGATCACCTTCGTCTGCACACCCCGGTATCGCGATACGGAGCGCGGCTTCGCCGTGGAGCGGGCGGGCCGAGGCGCTGGCGGTCAGTGCGGGTGGATGCGGTGGAGGCAGATCGTGACCTCGGCCAGCGCGTACCCACGGAGCGGCGGGTAGCCGTGTAGGGACAGCAGCGCTGACAGGTCCTCGAGCAGGGCGAGGGTGAGCAGTTCGCCGGCTCGGTCGAGGCGCGGCGCGTCGAACGCCCACCCGTCGGGGTCGTCCGGGCTGCCGCCGAAAGTCACGACGCCTACGTTCGCGCGCCGTCGGCAGCCGCGTACGTCGCGGCGCTCAGGCTGTGGATGACCCCGCTCAGGCACGTCGTGGGACAACCCGAGACAGTCGCCCGCTTTCCGGGGCGTCATGCCTCAGCCGGGGGGCTGGGTGTGCCGGCAGGCGGGGGCGCTCCAGACGTTCCGGCGCCGTCTTCCGGCGCCCGTGGAGCGGCGGGAGAGCGCTGGTGGAACGTCTGGAGCGTTTGTGGAGCGGTCGCCGCGCAGCGTCGGGCGCGTGACTGCCAAGGATTGCTCCCGGAGCGTGCTGCGCCGCCAGCCTGGCCTACGGCGGGTACGGCCGTGGGTACATCTGTGGGTACGCCAGCCGGCCGGGCAGCGGGCGTGGGTACGCACGTGGGTACGGGCCGGTCGCACGGTCGTCGGCGTGACTGTTCCCGGCACGGCGCCCTCCACCGCGCTCGGCCGCGTGCTCGGCCGGGTGCGCGGCTGCGGCGGCGGGGGCTGCTCATGCTGAGCGTGCAGCCGCTGGCCGGTGGGGGAGGGGCTGCCTCCTACTACCTGCAGCGGGAGGCCGGCTGCGAACGCGAGCACCTGCTGGAGCGCGACGGCCTGGGCTACTACGTGAACGAGCACAACCCGCCGGGCCGCTGGATCGGCCGCGGCGCCGCCGCGCTCGGCCTGTCCGGGCCGCTCACCCCCGAGGGCGCCGCCGTCCTGCGTGAGCTGCTCGACGGCCGGCTGGGCACCGAGCAGCTGGCCCGGCCGGTGTGGCGCCACACCGACGACCGCCGCAAGGTCGACGTGCGCCGGTGCGGGTTCGACCTGACCTTCAGCGCCCCGAAGTCGGTCAGTGTCCTGTGGGGGCTCGCCGACACCGACGTCGCGGAGCAGATCACGCAAGCGCACGCGGCCGCTGCCGCCGAGGCGCTCGGGCTGCTCGAGCAGCTCGCCGCGCGCGCCGCCCGCGGACACCACGGCGACGGACAGCAGGCGCCGCGGATCGCGACCAGCGGGCTGATCGGGGCGGGGTTCGAGCACACCACCAGCCGGGCCGGCGACCCGCAGCTGCACACCCACATGGTGCTGATCAACCTCGCCCAAGGGGTAGACGGGCGCTGGTCGGCGCTGGACTCCCGCACGTTGCACCGGGAGGCCACCACCGCCAGCCACCTCTACCAGCACCGGCTCCGCGCCGAGCTGACCCGCCGGCTCGGCGTCGGCTGGACGCAGGTGGATCGTGGCATCGCCGAGGTCGAGGGCATCCCGCTGCCGGTCCGACGGGCGTTCTCCACCCGGCGGCGGCAGATCGAAGCTCACCTCGCCCAGCACCAGCCGGAGCGACCCGACATGCGACTGCGCGGTCGGGCGGCGCAGCTCGCCGCCCGCGTCGCCTGCCTCGCGACCCGACCCGCGAAGCAGCACGAGCAGGCCGCCTCGCAGCGGCAGCGCTGGGCTGCGACCGCCACCCAGCTCGGCTTCGGCAGCCAGGACGTGCGCGCGCTGCTGCGCGACCGGCACGACGCCGGCGAGGTCGACATCGCGGCGCTGGCCGAGCGGGTCTTGGGCGCGCGCGGCGTCACCCGGGAGCGATCGACGTTCGACCAGGGCACCGTCGTGCGGGAGATCTGCGCGCAGCTACCGGCCGGCGCCGACATCCACACCGAGCAGATCCTCCAGCTGGCGGCTGGGCTGGTCCGGCGCGACGACGTGCTGCCCGTCCTCAGCCCCGACGGGCCGGCCTTCACGACCACTGAGCTGCTGCGCACCGAGCAGCAGGTCCTCGACTTGGTCGCCCGCCGCGCTGACGCCACCACGCCGATCCTGCCGGTCGCGCAGGCAGCCGCGCTGGCCGCGCGCAGCGGACTGCGACCCGACCAGCAGCGCCTCGTCCTCGCCCTACTCACCTCCGGCCGGGGCGTCGACGTGGTCACCGGCCCGGCCGGGTCGGGCAAGACTGCCGCCCTGCGGCATGCCACCACGGCCTGGCAGGAGCGCGAGATCCCGGTTGCCGGGTGCGCGGTCGCCGCACTAACCGCCCAGGGACTGAAGGACGCCACCGGCGCCCCGTCCGTCTCCCTCACCCGCCTGCTGCACCAGCCCGACCGGCACTTGCCCACCGGTGGTGTGCTGCTCGTCGACGAAGCCGGGATGATCGGCACCCGCACGCTGACCCAGCTGCTCCAGCAGGCCGAGCAGAAACAGTGCAAGGTCGTGCTGGTTGGTGACCCGGCGCAGCTCCCAGAACTCGAAGCCGGCGGACTGTTCACCGCCCTGGCCGCACAACCCACGGCCATCCATCTGACTGGACACCACCGCCAACGCGAACCGTGGGAGCAGCAGGCCCTCGCCGCTCTCCGTGCCGGCCGCACCGTCGAGGCAATCGACGCGCTCGATCGGCACTAGCGCGTCCACACCCGCCCGGACCGCGACCAGCTGCACCAGCAGCTCGCTGGCGACTACACCCGCGCGCGCAGCAAGGCCGCCGACCCGTGGGACATCGTCGTCCTGGCCGGCCGCCGCGGTGACGTGCGCCAGCTCAACGCCCTCATCCGCGACCGCCTGCGCGCCGACGGCATCCTCGGGCCCGACCAACTCGTCGTGGACAGGCCCGAGAGGGCCCTCGGGTTCGCCGTCGGAGACCACGTTCTCGTCACCCGCAACGACCACGGCCGCGGCTTGCTCAACGGCACGACCGGGCGCGTCAGCGCCGCAGACGACGGCGGGCTTGTCATCGACACGCGCGACGGCCGGCAGGTCCCGGTTGACCGCCCCTGGCTCGAGCAAGGACAGCTCGACCACGCCTACGCCATGACCCTGCACAAAGCACAAGGTCGCACCGTGCACACCGCGCTTCTCTTAGCCGACAACGGCCTGGGCGCCGAAGCGGGCTACGTGGGCCTCAGTCGGGGCAGCCACGCCAACCACCTCTACCTCGACACCAGCAACCAGCCCCACGTGGAGCCGGCCTGCCAGCCAGCGCCGGCATGGAGCCCACAGGCTCGTGCCGCCCGCGGCCGCAACGAGGACCTCATGCGGCGACGGCGGCAACAGCAACTGGCGCTCCACCAGCTGAGCCGTGCGGAAGGGCGCACTCGATGACCGCGAGGGATACGGCTGCCCACCTCGCTGCGCATGCGACGAGGCCAACGCTCGCGAGCAAGAACTACGAGACAATCGCCGAAGCTGCGCTCAGGCTAGGCGTGAGCGCGCGGACGATACGGCGACGCATCGCCGACGGCCATCTGCGCGCGTACAGATTCGGGCCGAGGCTGATACGGCTCGACGCAGGCGAGGTCGATGCAGTACTGCGGCGCATCCCGGCCGCTTGATCGGGGTGCACAAAGCTCACGAAGCATCCGCCTTCCGCAGGGGGATGACCTTGCCCTCCGCGAAAACAGTCAGGGCGTCGGCGATGAGTCGGTCCCGGTCTGCCGCGGCGTGCTGGTAGCGCAAGGCGGCTGCCGCCGTGGAGTGCCCCATGCGGGCCATCAGGTCGGCGAGCGTTGCTCCGGTCGCGGCTGCGAATGTCGCCCCGGTGTGCCGCAGGTCATGGAAGTGCAGATCCTCCCGGCCGGCCTCAGCGCGCGCCCGCTCCCACACCTTCTGCAAGGTCGACGGCGTCATGTGCCGCCCGTTGCGACCGGGGAACAGCAACGCCTCCCGACTCGGCTCGGTGTGCTCTGCCAGGTGCTTGCGGACAGCCTCGACGACGTTCCGCGGCATCGTCACCGAACGCTTGCCGGCCTCGCTCTTCGGATCACCGATCCACACCTCCCGGCCGCCCCGGGTGACGCCTCTGGTGACGTTCACGCGTGCGTCGGCAAGGTCGAGATCCTTGCGCCGCAATTCCGTCAGCTCCCCGAACCGTAGGCCGCACCAGGCCGCGAGCAGCACCATGGCCTTGTAGCGCGGCGGGACGGTCTCCACGATCACGTCCAGCTCGGCGAGCGTCGCGGTGCGGGTCTGGTGCTTTTTCTTCGCCGAGCCGCCGCCGCGCACGCGGCACGGGTTCGCCGGGATCAGGTCCTCGGACACCGCCGTCGTCAAGATGGCCCGCAGGAGGCTGTAGGCGTGAGCCCTGGCCGTCGCCTTGTCCTTGTCCAGAGCGTCGTACCAGGTGCGCACCGACGTGGGGGAGAGGCGATCCAGCGGCACCGCCCCGAGCGGCGGGATGATCGCCTTGTCGAGGATGCCGCTGTACAGCAGCCGCGTGCGCGGGGTCAGGTCCGGACCGGCGAGCCACGTCTCCGCGTACTCCCTGACCGTGCCTACCTTCTGCTTCGCCTCGGGCGGCGTCCAGACCCCGCGGGCAACATCGCGGGCCTGTCGGCCGAGCCACGCATCCGCGTCGAGCCTGGTGTCGAAGGTCGTCGGCGCCGGCCGGAATACGTCATCGGGCCCGAGGAAACGGGCCTGCCAGCGCCCCGACTTCAGTTGCCGAGCGGTCCCTGCTCCACGCTCGCGCCGCTTGGTCGCCATGGTCCTGTAAGGGTGAGTCCCCCGGAGTGGTGTAGCTCGGGCTCTTGATCGGGGCGGCCTGGGTGTCGTTGACGATCGTCAAGGGGCCACCGCGTAAGGCTTCGTGAGTACCGACCAAAGT
>JBHENF010000038.1:0-4916 GCA_046262175.1 Mycobacteriales bacterium | reverse complement strand
CCTGAGGACGTAGGTCGTATGGAAGCGAAGGGGGAGGGAGCGGCAGGTCAGACGCGGCGGCTGCCGGAGGCATCGCGAGGTCCGCCGTGTCAGCCGTGCGGGGGCGGCACCTGACTGCCCCGGGTCCCTCGAGAAGCACCTGTCGCAAGCGCTATGGGGGCCTTACCGCCCGCACGACGCGCGGCCGCGGGACCGCGGGGCCAACCTTGGTCTGCGCCTGCGTTGCGTACCGTGTGCCGATGCAGCACCGGCGTCGACGCAAGCCCCAGGCCGGGCTGACCCTGCTGCTCGCCGGGCTCGTCGCGCTGCCGGTCGGCCTGCTCGCCGCGTCACCCGGCCCGGTGCGCCGAGCAGTCGCGTCGGCGCGCCACGACGCGCCCACGTCGCCGCTGACGGCGGCCAGCCCGACGGCCGCGTCATGCACGCCGGCCCCGCTGGAGCAGCGCGCCGGCGCCGTCATCATGGTCGGGCTGCCGGGCGTGACGCGCGCGGACGACCCGCTCGCGAAGAAGGTGCTGTCGCTGGGTGTCTCCGGCATCTTCCTCGCCGCCGGTAACGTGCAGAGCCCCGCTCAGGTCCGCGACCTGACGACAGGCCTGCGCGCGGCGGCGGGCAGACCGCTGCTCGTCTCCACGGACGAGGAGTCCGGTCGAGTGGCCGCGACCCGCGCCGTCGTGGGCGAGGGACCATCGCCCCGACGGCTCGCGCGACAGCGCACGCCGGAGCAGGTCCGCGACCTCGCTGCCGAGATCGGCCGCGACCTGCATCACGTCGGCATCAACCTCGACTTCGCGCCGCTGGTCGACCTCGACGACGGTCCGTCGGGGCAGGTCATCGGCGACCGGTCCTTCAGCAAGGACCCGGCGACGACGGAGAGGTACGCCGGCGCGTTCGCGGAGGGCCTCGCCGCGGGCGGCGTCACGCCGACCATCAAGCACTTCCCGGGGCACGGTCGGTCGGCCGCCGACAGCCACCTCGGTTCGTCGAAGGTCACCGCAACGCTGGACGACCTGCGGCTCACGGACCTTGCGCCGTTCCAGCAGCTGATCGAGCGCGGCGCCCCGATCGTGATGATGAACCACCTGGACTACTCAGCCCTCGACCCCGAGCTGCCCGCCTCGCTGTCACCTGCCGCGTACTCCCTCCTGCGCTCCATGGGCTTCCGCGGCGTCGCCGTCACGGACAGCCTCGGGATGGGTGCCGTCAACCTGCGCTGGGACTTCCCGGAGGCGGCAGTGCGCGCGATCGAGGCGGGCGCCGACTCGGCCTTCGCCACCGACGGCAACCAGGCCGCGCGGATGCGCGCAGCGATCGTCACGGCTGTCCGCAGTGGCCGGATCTCTGAGCAGCGCCTGAACGAGGCGGCCGCGCGACTGACCGCGCTGGCGGGCGGCGACCCGATGACCCTCACCTGCACCAGCGCTACGGCGCTCCGCTTCCCGAGCGGCTGAGCCGTTTCCGCACCCGGTCTGCGGGCACCCGACGGGGAGTCCCCGCACCCGGCGAGAGCAGGCACGGCATGAAGGCAGTCACCTGGCACGGCAAGCGCGACGTACGGGTGGACGAGGTTCCCGACCCGACGATCGCGGAGCCGACGGACGCGATCATCAAGATCACGACGACGAACATCTGCGGCTCGGACCTGCACCTGTACGAGGTCCTCGGCCCCTTCATGTCCAGCGGCGACATCATCGGACACGAGCCGATGGGGATCGTCGAGGAGGTCGGCAGTGCCACCGGCGACCTCGAGGTGGGTGACCGCGTCGTCATCCCGTTCCAGATGTCCTGCGGCACCTGCTGGATGTGCAGCCAGGGCCTCTACACGCAGTGCGAGACGACGCAGGTGCGCGACCAGGGCAGCGGCGCGGCGCTGTTCGGCTACTCGAAGCTGTACGGCTCGGTGCCCGGCGGGCAGGCGGAGTACCTCCGGGTGCCGCAGGCGCAGTTCACGCACATCAAGGTGCCGGACGGGCCGCCGGACGAGCGCTTCGTCTACCTGTCCGACGTCCTGCCGACGGCCTGGCAGGCCTTCGAGTACGCGTCGGTTCCCGGCGGCGGCACCCTGGTCGTCCTCGGGCTCGGCCCGATCGGCGACATGACCGCGCGGATCGCGCACCACAAGGGCTTCCGGGTCATCGGGGTCGACGGGTCGCCGAGCGCC
Source organism: Mycobacteriales bacterium (assembly GCA_046262175.1). Taxonomy (GTDB): domain Bacteria; phylum Actinomycetota; class Actinomycetes; order Mycobacteriales; family SCTD01; genus RYN-124. The sequence goes on along the minus strand of JBHENF010000038.1, from coordinate 2,755 downwards.
TGCAGCGCGGTCGGACGTACGGCTACGAGTCGTCGACATGGATGCCGCCGGCGGCGACCTGGGCGACGTCGTCCGCGACATGACCGACGGCCGTGGCGCCGACTCCGTGGTGGACGCGGTGGGCATGGAGGCGCACGGGTCGCCGGTGACGAAGCTGGTCCAGCAGATGGCCGGGCTGCTGCCGGACGTGATCGCGGCGCCGGTGTTCAAGACCGCTGGCGTCGACCGGCTCGGCGCGCTGTACGCCGCGATCGACCTCGTCCGCCGCGGCGGGACCATCTCGCTGTCCGGCGTCTACGGCGGCATGGCCGACCCGCTGCCGATGCTCACGATGTTCGACAAGCAGATCCAGCTGCGGATGGGCCAGGCGAACGTCAAGCGCTGGGTGCCCGAGATCCTGCCGCTGCTCACCGACGCGGACCCGCTCGGCGTGGACACGTTCCACACGCACAAGGTGCCGCTCACGGAGGCGCCGGAGATGTACAAGATCTTCCAGAAGAAGCAGGACGGCTGCGTGAAGGTCCTCCTCAAGCCGTAGCCCCGATCCGGTGATCTACGCGCACATTTCGGCTCTGGTGTCGCTACAGAGCCGGGATCTGCGCGTGGATCACGGCGTGGTCGCGGCCGCCTCCACCAGGGGCAGGACGCGGTACGGGACCTGCGTCTCCAACGCGATGACGGTCGCGCTGCGCAGGATGCCCTCCGCGCTCACCAGCTGGTCGATCACCCGCTGCAGGTCGGCGTTGGACCGCGCGACGATGCGGACGAGGATGTCGCCGCTGCCGGTGATCGTGTGCGCCTCCAGCACCTCTGGGATCGCCGCGAGGTGGTCGGTCATCGACGTATGCCCGCGCGACTGACGGATCTCCAGCGTCACGAACGCGGTCACCCCGTAGCCCAGCGCCGCCGGGTCGACCTCCGGCCCGAACGAGCTGACGATGCCGCGCTCCACCAGCTTGTCCAGCCTCGCCTGCACGGTCCCCCGCGCCACGCCGAGCCGCCGGGAAGCCTCGAGCACACCGATGCGGGGCTCGGCGCGCCACAGGCCGAGCAGCCGTGCGTCGAGTGCGTCGATCACTGGACAACCTGCACAGTCGGGAACGCCTTCATCTGCGCAGGGTAGCCACGATGACCAGGGCCGGCTCTACGTGTTGCCCGACCCGGAACCGGCTGTGAGACTCGCGGGCATGACCGAGATGCTCGAACAGCCACTCTGCGAGGACGAGCTGGTCGGGGCCGTCGACCACGACGTCACGGCCGACCCGTTCCCGGTGAAGGGGATGGACCACGTCCGCTTCTACGTCGGCAACGCCAAGCAGGCCGCGCACTGGTACTCCACCGCCTTCGGCATGCAGGTCGTCGCCTACCGCGGCCCGGAGACCGGCTCGCGCGAGGCCGTGGAGTACGTCCTCACCTCGGGCAAGGCACGGTTCGTCCTCACGGGGGAGGCGCACGCCGGCACGCCGATCGGGGAGCACGTCCGCCGGCACGGCGACGGCGTCTACGACCTCGCGATGGAGGTGCCCGACGTCGACGCCGGCATCGCGTACGCGCGCAGCAAGGGCGCGGCCATCCTCGTGGAGCCGCACGACGTCACCGACGAGAGCGGGACCGTCCGCCTCGCGACGATCGCGACGTACGGGGAGACGCGCCACACGCTGGTCGACCGGTCCCGGTACGACGGTGTGTTCCTGCCGGGGTTCGGGCCGGCGACGACGGCGTTCGCCGCCAAGCCCGCGCACCACCCGAAGCGGTACTTCCAGGCGATCGACCACTGCGTCGGCAACGTGGAGCTCGGCCGCATGGACGAGTGGGTCGGCTTCTACAACTCGGTCATGGGCTTCACGAACATGAAGGAGTTCATCGGCGACGACATCGCGACGGAGTACTCCTCGCTGATGAGCAAGGTCGTCACCAACGGCAACCACCGGGTGAAGTTCCCGCTGAACGAGCCGTCGCTCGGCAAGCGCAAGAGCCAGATCGACGAGTACCTCGAGTTCTACGACGGGCCGGGCGTCCAGCACATCGCGCTCGCGACCGGCGACATCGTCGCCAGTGTCCAGGCGATGCAGGAGATGGGCGTCGAGTTCCTCGAGACGCCCGATGCCTACTACGACACGCTGCACGAGCTGGTCGGCGAGGTGCGGGTGCCGGTCGAGACGCTGCGCGAGCTGAAGATCCAGGCAGACCGCGACGAGGACGGCTACCTGCTGCAGATCTTCACCAAGCCCGTGCAGGACCGCCCGACGGTGTTCTTCGAGCTGATCGAGCGGCACGGGTCACTCGGCTTCGGCAAGAACAACTTCAAGGCGCTGTTCGAGGCGATCGAGCGCGAGCAGGCGCGCCGAGGAAATTTGTAACCGGTGGCGCACTACCGGTCGGTCGGTGACGTCCCGCGCAAGCGGCACACGCAGCACCGGCGGCCGGACGGCTCGCTCTACTACGAGGAGCTGATGGGCGAGGAGGGCTTCTCCTCCGACTCGTCTTTGCTCTACCACGTCGGCGTGCCCTCGGCGCTGGTCGCCAGCGAGGTCTGGGAGCTGCCCGACCAGGCCACCACGCCGAACCATCCCCTCAAGGCCCGGCACCTGCGGCTGCACGGGCTGTTCGTCGCGGGCGCGCTCAAGCTCGCAATCCGCGCCGGCAACCCGGTCGCGGGACTCGAGATCGCTCTCCGCGACCTCGACGACCTGGCAGGCAACGCCCGCCGCGTGGTCGCTGTCATCGACGGCGTCCGAGCCGAAGGCCTCCTCGG
>JBHENF010000037.1:0-10622 GCA_046262175.1 Mycobacteriales bacterium | reverse complement strand
CAGCTCGGTCTTCCAGTCCAGGCGCACGGCCCCCTTGATGTGACCCGTGTCGTAGGCGGACACGTCCTCGTCGACCTCGACGAGCACCACCTTCGGGTCGTCCAGATGGGCCTCGACCCAGTCGGCGTCGACGAGCACGTCAGCGCGGCTCATGCAGCAACTCCCTTGTCAGATGTACGTCGGATGATCAGGTAGATCTCGCAGCCGAGGCAGAAGCCGAACGCGGCGTTGAGGAACGCGGCCGCGAGCGCGGCAGCGGTGGCGGCGACGCCGAGCGGCGTCCAGGTCAGGAAGCCGAGGACGCCGACAACGGCGAAGCCGAGGCCGACAACCTGCGCGAACTGCGGCGGCTCTTTCGGCTCCAGCTCGCGCGGCGGGCTCTTCGGCAGGCGCTTCCAGAGCGCGGCGTACGGGCTGCGGCCCTTGGCGCCGAGCGCGAACACGGCTGCCTGCAGCGCGAGCAGCACAGCGCTGGAGCTCAGCAGGACGGCGGCGAGCACGAACGTGGTGATCCAGGCCGCGAAGCGCGGCGCACGGGCGTCGATCATGGTTCTCCTGGTGGCGAGCTCCGGTCAGGTCAGGAGACCGGACACAGGCAGCCGGACGTACGGCAGAGATCCACCGCGCGTCGCTTCACCAGCACCATGCGGGTCATCCTACGGCGCTGCCGAGGGCGGCCAGGACCTGCTCCTTGCGAGGGACCCCCGCGGCGCGCTGCCGGATGTTGCCGCCGGCGTCTAGCACCAGCGTCGTCGGCGTCTTGAGGACGTTCAGCCGCCGTACGAGCTCGAGGTGGCTCTCCGCGTCGACCTCGACGTGCCGCACGCCCGGCACCGTGGTCGCCACGTCGGCGAGCAGCCGCTTCGTCGCCCGGCAGGGGGAGCAGAACGCGCTGGAGAACTGCAGCAGCGTCGCCCGCTCACCAGGCTGCTCGCCGAGCTCGCGCCGTACGTCGATCCGCCCGTCGCTGTCGCGGACCCGGCCCTGGCGGGCACGCCAGAGCAGCCCGAACGCCGTCGTGACGGCGAGCACCGCGATGAGGACCAGCACGTAGGGGGAACGCGCCGCCGTCGCCGCTGCTTCCCGCGCCGCCGCCGCGCCCTCCCGAGCTACCGCACCGTTCGCGCCGCCAGCGGCCGCCGCTCGTGGCGCCCCGACCCGTCCCGCTCGGCCCGCTTCTCGACGCGCCCGCCCCCGCCCCGCCACGAAAAGCGGTACGTGCGCGCAGCCAACCGACGTACCGCAGTTGGTACGGCCGCTGACCGGTTGCACACGCTCGAGCGGCTGTCACGAAGTGCGGTCGGTGACGCGCTGAGACGCACGTACCGCGTTTCGTGCAGGCGGGGTTACGCCGCGAGCCGCGGACGCCGCTCATCCCGGACCACGTACAGCCGCGGCCCGGCGTAGTGGCTCGCTCGCTCGAAGGCGCGCCGGATGCGGGCGGCGTACTCCGCTCCGTCGTCGGCTTGGTCGGACCAGTAGCCGCGCGCGACCTGCAGGCCGACATCGCGCAGCCGATCCTCCCGCTGCTTCTCCTCCCAAGCGACCCGCCAGGCGTTCCGCGGCACCTCGTCGTCGCTCTGCAGCTTGATCCGGCCGTCGAGCTCGCCGACCGTGGCGTGCTCCTCCCACAGCTGGTCCACCCGCGCGAGGAACCGGCCGTCTGTCGTCCGGATCGTGAGCTGCTGCTGCGGCGCCGGCAGCTCCTGTAGACGGCACCAGTGCATCCCGAGCGACTCGAGCGCCGACTCCGACCAGGGGCTCGCCAGCTCGAGCACGCGGCGTGCTGCGACCACTCCTGGCCAGCGCCGGCAGCGGAGCAGCACCGCCCGCACGTCCTCCAGGTCCACCCCCGCGCGCAGGGATCCTTCGACGGCGACGAACGCGGCTGGGGCGGACAGCGTCCGCGCCAGGTCGCTCACGGTCCGCGGCGCGGTCGTCAGCGCCAACCCGCCACGGCTCGTACGGTCAGCGCTGGGCAGGTCGGCCAGGTGGCGGCCGCGGACTCCGCCGGACGTCGCGTGGCCCGGGGTGTCGATCGTGATCTGCGGTACCTCCGGCCGGTCCAGCAGCGGGATGCGGTGCGCGACAGCCGCCGACTCGTGGCTCACGTAAGCGGTCCCACCGCTGCGCAGGACGCGCGCCGCGCACGCGATCAGGTGGCGGCCGTCCGCGTCCAGGGCAGCGTGGTGGGCGGCGCTGGTGTAGGCGCCGCCGACCCTCACCCAGCGGTCGCGCAGCGCCGCGGCCACGCCGGAGCGGCCGAGGACGGCGACGGCCTGCCGGCGGCTGATGACGCCGCCCTGCGTCCGGAAGAGGTCGTTGAGGTCATCCATCCGGCCAGCGTGGCGGCTTCGCCGGCGCTGCGGGCGGTGCCCTCCACAGGTCGGACCTCCGTGCACGGAGTGCGGTAGGTCGCCGCAACAAGCCGACCTGCCGCTGTACGTGCAGCCGCGCCGGACAGCCGGGAGCGTGTGGCTTCTGCACGGACTGCGGTACGTCCCGACGGCCGCGACGTACCGCACATCGGTGCCGGGGCGGGTGCGTCCGGCGGCGCGAACTCGGGCGGGTGCGGGGCCTGGCGCCGGTGCGGCCGGCCGAGCTGGATGCGTCAGCGGGTGAGCACCCTGTTCCGTCCGGCTGCGGTGGCCGCGAGACCGTCGGGTGTCACCTGCACCGCCGACAGCGCCAGCCCGTACGGCAGCTTCCCGATCCGCACCGTGAAGTCCAGTCGCTTGCCGAGCGCGGCCGAGAGCACCCGGTCCGCGGTCGCAGAACCGACCTCGAACCGCTGCGCCGTCACCACCACCGACGTCCCCGACAGCCGCACCGACGACAGGGCCGCCGCGGACACGTCCCGGCCCAGCACCCGCACCGTTCCGGTCACCCGCAGCAGACCGGAAGGGCCGGACGCCAACCCCAGCCGCCGGTCGCGCAGCCGCCGCTGCAGGTCCGCGTACGACAGGACGACCCGCGCCTGGACGGCGTCCACCGGCACCTGCGACACGTCTCCGGACAGCGCGGCCGACAGGGGCAGCCGCAGCCCGTCCAGCGTCGCGTCGAATGCGGACAGTCGCTCGCCCCCGGCGGTCACGTCTGACGCCCGCACCCGCACGGATGAGTACCGCCCCCGCACCGCCTGCGTCAGGAACGGGAAGCCGCCGAACGAGACCGACGGCCGTACGGACAGGTCGCCGGAGGTCTGCAGCTGGCCCGCCACGACGCGGCCGGCGACCACCACGGCGACGCGGTCCGCGGCGACGAGCACCACCAGCAGGACCAGCAGCGAGACGAGCAGCCGCTTCACGACAGGACGAGGCGGCCGGCCACGAACGCCACCGGCGCGAGGGCCGCCACCGGCAGCACCAGCCCGACCGGCCGCAGCGCCGACACCCGCCGGGCGTCCCGGCGACCGGCGGTCAGCTCGGCCGCGCCGAGATCGACCGCGAGGTCCGCGGCCGCGACGGACGCGGAGACGGCCAGGCCGAGCAGCGCCCCACGGGTACCTGCGACCGCGCCCGCATCGCCGGCGACCGCCACCGCCGCGGCCGCACCGGCGCCGAGGCCGAGCAGCAGGCCGGGCCAGCCGCGCGTCGCGCCCAGAGCCAGGGCCGGGCGAGGCAGCACCCGGTCGCCGATGCGGCCGGCGAGGAAGGCGGCCCCGCCGGCGACGAGGCACACCCGTACGGCCTCCTCGCCGCCCCCCGACATCCGCAGCGCCACCACGGGCACGACGGCGACGGCGAGCACGACGGCCACGAGCGTGTCGGCCAGCGACTCCGTCACGCGCGTGCGCTTGCGCCGGATCAGCTGGTGCAGCAGCGCACCGACGAACCCCAGCCCGACGACGCCTGCGAGTCCACTGACCCGCCCGTCCGAGCCGAGCACCACCCCGTCCGCGACCAGCGTCGCGCCGCCGGCGACCAGGAACGCCCCACCGGACGCGGGCGCGTCGACGAGGGCGAGGAAGCCGAGGACGAGCAGCAGCTGCAGCACGAGCACGCCGCCCGCGAGCGGCCACTCGCCGAGGGTCGCGAGTCCGGCCAGGGCGGCGCAGATGAGCGCACCGCCCAGCCCCTGCGTCAGCACGGGCGGCCGCGGAGCCGGCTCCGAGCTGCGGGGCGCGCTCAGCGCGGGGGCGGTCACCGCCCCGATGCTAGAACGTGATGTTCGCGTTCGTGCCCGCGCAGCGCCCGACGGTGACGTCGACGGACTTCTGCGGCCCGCCCTGCGTCTTCACCGCGTACAGCCGGTACCTCGTGCCGGGCGCCAGCGACGGCACCCGGAACGTGCCGTTCGACGCGGAGCTGCCGATGTTGAAGCCGAGGATCGGGTTCATCGCGTTGTTGTCCGCGCCGATCGAGAACGCGCTCACCCGGTAGACCTGCTTGCGGACGCCGCTGACGGTCGTCGCGCCGGTGATGTAGCCGGTGCCGCCGCCCTTCGCGCACTGCAGCGGCAGGCGCAGGTGGACGTTGACCAGCGAGTACGGCACCGAGAAGCGGCGCAGGTTGCGGCCGTACCGCACGTCGTTGGTCGTGCCGTACTGCCCGGCGTTGCGCGGGTAGACCTCGACGAACATCTTCGCGGCGTTGGCGGGCACGGTCGCGGCCCATCGCGTCACCCACGGCGTCCGGTCGACCGAGCCCTCGGCGCCGAGCTTCGCGTTGATCCGCATCGTGATCGCGTAGCCGCCGGTGCTCGGCGAGCCGTCCGCCTTGATAACCCGGCCGTTGGCGTCCTGCAGGTCGATGCCGATGAACACGTCGACCGCGCGCCCGTCCGAGCCCAGCACGTCACCCGAGACGGTCTTCGTCGTCGCGGCGGACGCCGACGGCACCGCGCTGAGGCCGGCGAGCAGGACGAGACAGGCGAGCAGGACGCGGCGCATACGTCCAGTGTCGTACGAGAACCGCCCGGGGTTGAGCCCGGTCAGCCGCCGGCGAACGGCGGCAGCACGTCCACCAGCGCGTCGGGCTTCAGCTCCACCGTCGCGTGGTCGCGCCCACCCACGGGATCCCCGTCGACCACGAACGAGCAGCGCCCGAGGACGGTGGTGAAGCGCTCGTCGTGCTGCGCGCGGGCGAGCAGCAGCACCTCGGCGAGCGTGCCGCCGGGGACGTCGTCGGAGGCGACACGGGCGGCCTCCTTCGCCGCAGCCCAGTAACGCAGCACAGCCATGTCCGGTATCTTGCCCCCAGGCAACGGCGCCGCTTCCCCGCACTCCCCGCGAGACCCGGAGAACCGCCCATGGCCACCCTGCTGCTCCTCACCAACGCCGTGCAGCCGTCGGCGGAGGTGCTCCCCGCGCTCGGCCTGCTGGGCCATGCGGTGCGGGTCGCGCCGATGGAGATCTCAGCGTTGCTCGACAGGGCCCCGGTCGACGCCGTCCTGGTCGATGCGCGCCGGGAGCTGATCGGCGCCCGGTCGCTGTGCCGCCTGCTGCAGACGACCGGCGTCAGCGCCCCCGTCGTCGCGGTGCTCACGGAGGGCGGGCTCGCCGGCCTCAGCCCGGAGTGGGGCGTCGACGACGTGCTGCTCGACACCGCCGGCCCGGCGGAGGTCGACGCGCGGTTGCGGATGGCGATCGGTCGCGTCGCCGCCGACGCGCCTGCGGCGGATTGCGGCGTCGTACGCGCCGGCGAGCTGACGATCGACGAGGGCACCTACACCTGCAAGCTGCGCGGCAAGGCGCTCGACCTGACGTTCAAGGAGTTCGAGCTGCTCAAGTACCTCGCGCAGCACCCGGGCCGCGTGTTCACCCGCGCGCAGCTGCTGCAGGAGGTCTGGGGCTACGACTACTACGGAGGCACCCGCACCGTCGACGTCCACGTACGGCGGCTGCGCGCGAAGCTCGGTCCCGAGCACGAGGCGCTCATCGGGACGGTCCGGCACGTCGGCTACAAGTTCGTCACGCCGCCGCTGAGCGCACTGGCCGAGGAGGGCGCGGGTACGGTCCGGGCGTGATCGACGTCTGCACGCGGCTGTCCGCTGAGGCAGTGGCCGACGTCCGCGAGCTGGTGGACGCCGTGACCGCCGCCGACGGCGCCGGCCCGCTGAGCGAGCACGTGATGCTGCACCTGCCCCGCGGCGGGGACGCGGACGTACGGCACCTGCTGGTACGGCAGGACGCCGAGCTGGTCGGGTACGCCCACGTCGACGTCACCGACGAGGTCGCCGGTCCCTCGGCCGAGCTGGCGGTGCACCCCTCCGCGCGCGGACAGGGCACCGGGCGGGCGCTGGTGGAGCAGCTGCTCGAGCTCACGCCCCGGCTGCGGCTGTGGGCGCACGGCGAGCCCCCGGCGGCCGCACGCCTGGCCACGTCCATGGGGTTCACCCGCACCCGCGTGCTGTGGCAGATGCGCCGCCCCCTCGGGGACGCGCTACCCGAGCCGGTGCTGCCGCAGGGGGTTGAGCTGCGGACGTTCGAGGTCGGGCTGGACGAGCAGGCGTGGACCACGGTCAACAACCGGGCGTTCGCCGACCACCCGGACCAGGGGCGCTGGGGTGTCGAGGAGGTGCTGCTGCGCGAGGCGGAGGCGTGGTTCGACCCGAAGGGGTTCTTCCTGGCCTGCCGCGGGAACCAGTTGGTCGGCTTCCATTGGACGAAGGTGCACGGGGTCGACGGCCACGACCACCCGCCCGTCGGCGAGGTATACGTCGTCGGCGTCGACCCGTCCGAGCAGGGCCGCGGACTCGGGCCGGCGCTCACCCTGATCGGCCTGCGCCACCTGCAGCAGCTGGGCCTGGACTCGGTGATCCTGTACGTGGACGAGGCCAACACGAACGCGATCCGGGTGTACGAGCGGCTCGGCTTCGCGCGGTCCGCGACAGACGTCTGCTGGTCGCTCGGCTAACGGACCTTCTGCAGCCGCGCGCTGATGTGCGACTGCAGCGGCTGCCCGACGGCCGCCATGTCGATGGCGTACGCGAGGTCGTCCTCGACCTTGCCGTACAGCCGCTTCAGGCTGCCGACCTCCTTCGCCGTCGCGGTCCGCGCGACCAGGTCGGTGGCGAGCTCGATCTTCGAGAACGCGACCTCGCCCAGGTAGACCTCGACCAGGCCGGCGTGCCGGGCGATGAGCACCTCCAGCTCGCGCGGCTGCGCCCCGGGCCGCCACCAACCGACCTCACCGGCGCTGGGCCGCAGGCGGTTGCCGTCGTCGTCGATCAGCCACGTCTTGCTCTCGTACTGCAGGAAGGGCCGGCCGTCCGAGCGGAAGGTGATCTCCTCCTCGTACCGGAAGCTCTCGATCGTCGGGTACCCGCCGACGCCGAAGCCCCACCAGGTGCCCTCGAGCCAGGCGATGTGCTCGAGGTCCGGGTGGACGGTGGCGTCGACGTCGAGCGGCTCGTTCACCGGCCGGATGCTAATCCGCGCCACGGAAAGCGGTACGTCCGCGCGACGCGGCCACCTACCGCACTCCGTACGGGTGCGCCGGATCGAGGTGAGCGTGCCGCGCCGGCACGGAGTGCGGTACGTGCGGGGCGCGGCGCGACCTACCGCTTTCGGTGCAGAGGGTCAGCCGCCCAGAGGGTCGGCCGTGCAGCAGGTCGGGCAGCGGCATCGGTCAGTTCACGACCAGCGAGGCCAGCAGGTAGAACAGCGCCGCCACCGCAGCGGCCGCGGGGATGGTCAGCACCCAGGCGATCACGATGTTGCCGGCCACGCCCCAGCGGACCGCCGACAGCCGGCGGGTGGCGCCGACGCCCATGATCGAGCTGGTGATGACGTGCGTCGTCGACACCGGCAGGCCGAAGTGCGCGGTCGTGAACAGCACCGAGGACGCCACCGTCTGCGCGGCGAAGCCCGCGGCCGGGTCCATCTTGATGACCCGCCGGCCGAGGGTGCGCATGATGCGCGCTCCGCCGGACAGGGTGCCGAGCGAGATGGCCGTCGCGGCGCTGAGGATGACCCAGAGCGGGATGCCCTCGTTCGCGCCGAGGTGGCCGGAGACGACCAGCGCCAGGGCGATGATGCCCATCGTCTTCTGCGCGTCCTGCAGCCCGTGGCCGTACGCCATCGCGGCGCTCGACACGATCTGCGCGCGCCGGAAGTTCTTGTTCACCGGCCGCGGCGACTGCCGCCGCACGAGCCACAGGATGCCGAGCATCAGCAGAGCCGCGAGCAGGAAGCCCGTGATCGGCGAGAAGATCATCGGGATGATGACCTTCTCGTAGATGCCGTGCCACTTCACCGAGTCCCCGGCCGCGAGGCCGGCGCCGACGAGGCCGCCGATGAGGGCGTGCGACGACGACGACGGCAGCCCGAAGTACCACGTGACGAGGTTCCACGTGATCGCCCCGACGAGCGCGGAGAACACCACCACCATCCCCGAGGTGCTCTCCAGCTCCGCCGCGTCGAGAATCCCCTTCCCGACGGTCTTGGCGACCTCAGTCGACACGAGCGCGCCGGCGAGGTTGGCGACGGCGGCGAGCACCAGTGCCGTCCGCGGCGTCAACGCGCGGGTGGAGACGGCGGTCGCGATGGCGTTGGCCGCGTCGTGGAAGCCGTTCGTGTAGTCGAAGGCCAGCGCGATCACGACGATCGCCACCAGGCCCAGGTCCATGCCGGACAAGGCCTCAGGACTCCTTGACGGTGATGGTCTCGACCGTGTCGGCCACGTCCTCGAGCGCGTCAGCCGCGGCCTCGAGCTCGTCGGCGAGGTCCTTGAGCTTCATGGCCGTGAGCGCGTCGTACTGACCCGAGAAGAGCCGGGCGACGGTACGACGGTAGAGCTGGTCCGCCTCGTTCTCGAGCCGGTTGACCTCGATCCAGTACTCCTCGAGGCCCTTCATCCCGCGCAGCCCCGGCAGGGCGTCTGCCGTCACCTGCGCCGCGCGCACGAGCACGTCCACCACGCGCTGGCTCTCGTCGGGGAGGTCGTCGATGTCGTACAGGACGACCAGGTCGGCGGCGGCCTCCATGTGGTCGAGCACGTCGTCGAGCTTGCTCGCCAGCCGGTAGATGTCCTCGCGGTCGAACGGCGTCACGAAGGTCGAGTTGAGCTGGCGCATCACCGTGTGGGTGACCTCGTCGTTCGCGTGCTCGATGTCGCGCATCTTCTTCGCCATGGCGGGCCGGTCCGCGCCGATCGCCAGCCCCTCCTGCAGCAGGCGCGCGCCCGCGACGAGGTTGGCGCCGGCGGCCGTGAAGTGGTCGTAGAAGGAGGTGTCGCGGGGTGTCAGGCGCAGGCGCACGAAAGGTGTCCTTGGTCGCGGGGTCAGAAGCGATCGCAGCCTAGGGGCGTTCCGCACCCCCGACGCCGCCGGTCACCTGCTGTTCATCTTGCTCCCTTGCGTCGTTCACTGAACGGCGCTAAGTTATCGCCGTTCTTCTACTCGGGGGTCGCCGTGCTCGTCCGTCTCGCTCACCTGTCCGTCGCCCGCCGCCGGCTGGTCCTGGTCCTCGCCGCGCTGTTCCTGGCTCTTGCGGGTGCCGTCGGCGGCGGCGTCGCGAACGAGCTCTCCGGCGGCGGCTTCGACGACCCGAACGCGCCGTCGGAACAGGCGGCCCGGGTGCTGCACGACCAGTTCCACACGGGGGCGCCCAACCTCGCGCTGTTGATCACGGCGTCGGGGCGCGTGGACGACGCCGCCGTTGCCGCGGCCGGGCAGCGGCTGGCGGCACGGCTCGCCGACGAGCGGGACGTCACCCAGGTCGCGTCGTACTGGGGCGCCGGCCGCCCGGACACCTTGCGCAGCCGCGATGGCCACCGCGCCCTGGTGCTCGCGCGCATCACGGGCCCCGACGACCAGATGGTCGAGCGGGCCGCCGAGCTCACGCCCGTCTACAGCGGCAGGGTCGACGGGCTGCAGGTCCAGGTCGGCGGCCTGGCCGAGGTCTTCAACGAGGTCGGTACGACAATCGAGCACGACCTGATCCGCGCGGAGGCGATCGCCTTCCCGCTCGTGGCGGTCCTGCTGGTCCTCGTGTTCGGCAGCGCCATCGCCGCGGGCCTGCCGCTGCTCATCGGGGTGCTGTCGATCCTGGGCACCTTCCTCGCGCTGCACCTGACCGTGCAGCTCACCGACGTGTCGATCTACTCTGTCAACCTTGCGACCTCGCTCGGTCTCGGGCTCGGCATCGACTACTCGCTGTTCATGGTGACCCGGTTCCGCGAGGAGCTGCGGCGCGGCCGGTCCGTGCCCGACGCCGTCGTCGCCACCGTCCGCACGGCCGGGCGCACCGTTCTGTTCAGCGCCCTGACGGTGGGGCTCAGCCTGTCCGCGCTCGCGGTGTTCCCGCTCTACTTCCTGAAGTCCTTCGCGTACGCCGGGGTGGCGGCGGTCGTCTTCGCGTGCCTGGGCGCGCTCGTCGTGCTGCCGGCCGCGCTCGCCGTCCTGGGGCAGCGCGTCGACGCCTTCGACCTGCGCCGGCCGCTGCGCCGCCTGCTCCGGATGAGCCCGCCGCGCGAGAAGGCCGTCGACGAAGGGCTGTGGCACCGGATCGCCGTGACGGTCATGAAGCGGCCCGTGCCGATCGCCACGGCCGTGATCGCGCTGCTGGTCCTCGCCGGCACGCCCTTCCTCAGCGCCGCGTTCAGCCTCCCGGACGACCGGGTGCTGCCGAAGTCCGCCCAGGCGTACCAGGTGGGTCAGGTGCTGCGCGACGAGTTCCC
>JBHENF010000036.1:0-6222 GCA_046262175.1 Mycobacteriales bacterium | reverse complement strand
GGATACGGCCGAGCTCCTGTACGTGACGCCGGAGCGCTTCGCCAACGACGAGTTCATGCACCAGATGCGCGCCGTCGAGGTGTCGCTGTTCGTCGTCGACGAGGCGCACTGCATCTCCTCCTGGGGGCACGACTTCCGGCCCGACTACCTGCGGCTCGGCAGCGCGCTCGAGCGGCTCGGCCGGCCGCGCGTCCTGGCGCTGACCGCGACGGCCTCACCGCCCGTACGGGACGAGATCGTGTCCCGCCTGCGGCTGCACGACCCGGTCCAGATCGTGCACGGGTTCGACCGGCCGAACCTTCGGCTGAGCGTCGATTCGTTCCGCGCCGAGGACCGCAAGCGTGAGGCCGCGGTGCTGCGGGCGATGGGTGAGCAGAAGCCGGGAATCATCTACACCGCCACCCGCAAGAGCGCCGAGACGCTGGCGGCCGAGCTGCAGGACTACGGGCTCAACGCCGCGGCGTACCACGCCGGGCTCCGCGCGGCCGACCGCGAGTCGGTGCAGGACCTGTTCCTGGAAGGCCGGCTCGAGGTGGTTGTCGCGACGACGGCGTTCGGCATGGGCGTCGACAAGGCCGATGTCCGCTTCGTGCTGCACGCGGAGGTCGCCGACTCGCTGGACAGCTACTACCAGGAGATCGGCCGCGCCGGCCGCGACGGCGGGCCGGCGGAAGCCGTGCTCTTCTACCGGCCCGAGGACCTGGGGCTGCGCACGTTCTTCGCCTCCTCGGCGCCCAACCCGGACGCGCTGCAGCGGGTGGGTGTGCTGCTCGGCCACGCGGTGGACCCGGTGGACCCGGCCGAGCTCGCCGACCTGATGGGCATCTCGACGTCGCGGCTGGCGGGCCTGGTCAACCTGCTCGAGCAGGTCGGGACGGTGCACGTCGACGAGACGGGTCGGCTGTCGGCCGTGCAGGGACTGGGCACTGCTCGGGAGGCGGCCGCGTCGGCCGTCGAGCTGGCGGAGGCTCGCCGGCGGGTGGAGAAGTCGCGGATCGAGATGATGCGCGGGTACGCCGAGACGCAGGGCTGCCGGCGGCAGTACCTGCTCGCCTACTTCGGGGAGGCGTACGGCGAGCAGTGCGGCAACTGCGACACCTGCGAGAGCGGGACGGCCTCGGCGCAGCCGGACGCCGCGAGCAGCCCGTACGCGTTGCAGTCGCGGGTGACGCACGCGTCCTGGGGCTCGGGCCTCGTGATGCGGTACGAGGGTGATCGGATCGTCGTGCTGTTCGAGGACGTGGGCTACCGGACGTTGTCGCTCGAGAAGGTGCAGTCGAGCCGACTGCTGGTGCCGGCATGAGCGCGCCGCAGGAAGTCGACGCCGTCGTCGTGGGTGGCGGGCCGGCGGGGCTCGCGGCTGCGCTGTGGCTCGGGCGGTACCGCCGGTCGGTCGTCGTCGTGGACTCGCAGGAGTACCGGTCGGGGATGGTGGACCGGTCGCACGGCTATCTCGGCCGCGACCCGCAGACGCCGACCGAGCTGCTGGAGCGCGGGCGGGAGGAGCTGCTGGCGTACCCGACCGCCTCCGTGGTGCACGGCTCCGTGACGTCGGTGACTGCTTCTGGCCCGCTGTTCTCGGTCGAGTCGTCGAACGGCTCCTGGCTCGCCCACCGGGTGGTGCTGGCCAACGGGGTGCGCGACGTGGTGCCCGAGGTACGTGGCTTCGACGAGCACTACGGCGCGTCGGTCGTCCACTGCCCGGCCTGCGACGGGTACGAGGCGCGCGACCGGGACGTCGTCGCCATCGGTTGGGACGTGCACCTGGTCGGGTTCGCGACGACGCTGCTCAACTGGGCGCGGTCGGTGACGGTCGTGACCGACGGGCACCGGTTCGAGGGCGACGAGACGTGCCGGTCCGCGATGGGCGACAACGGGATCGAGCTGGTCGAGGAGGACGTGGTCGAGTTCGTCGGGCCGCGGGGCGGGCTCGAGTGCGTGAAGCTGCGGAGCGGCCGCTCGCTGCCGACGTCGCTGGTCTTCTTCTCGCTCGCGCACGTGCCGCAGGTCGGGCTGGCCGAGTCCCTCGGCTGCGACCTGGACGACGAGGGCTACGTCGTGGTTGACCCGGAAGGGCAGACGACGGTGCCCGGGGTCTACGCGGCCGGCGACCTGACGCCGGGGCTGCAGCTCGTGCAGGTCGCGGCCGCGTCCGGCGCGGTGGCCGGGGTGGGCGCGGCGCAGTCCTTCTTCGGGTCGGAGACCGCGCCGACGTCGCCGGACCCGGCGCCCGACCCGACCGTCCCCGGACAGGGCGGCTGACAGCGCCCGCTCGATGCCGCCGCCCCGGCGCCAACCGTTGCCGCCCCGCGTGCAGAAGGCGGCCAGAACCTGCGCCCCGCGGCCGCGGCACGCGCGTCTCGGTGGGGCGGCTGCAGCAGCTGGCCGCCTTCTGCACAGCGCCACCGCTTGTCCACAGCATCGGTGCCGGACACACCAGCGGCGCCGGTACGGCCGGACCGTACGGCCATGGACACCGGGACCGCTTTGCGAGTCGCCTCCGCCGGGCAGCGCGGACTGGCCACGCGAGCACAACTGGCCGCCGCCGGGCTCGGCCGCGGCCGGCTGGCCCGCGCCGTGGCTGCGGGCGAGCTGATCCGCATCCACCGCGGCGTCTACGGCGCGGAGCCGCTGGCGCCGTTCGCTGATCACCTGCTGACCGGCAGCGGCGTCGACGCGAGCTTCCTGCGCAGCGTCCAGGCGGCGCAGCTCGCGGTCGGCCCGGCGTCGGTCGCCTGCGCCCGGACGGCCGCCGTGGTCTGGCGCCTGGACATGCTGGTCGAGCCGGGAGTGCTAGAGCTCGCTGCGCCGCGCAGCGCGGGCAGAGGTGCGCCCGGCGGCGTCGCCCTGAGCCGCCGGAGCGCCGTCGCTTCCTCGGCCGTCGCCGGGTTGCGGATCACGCCTGTGCTGACGACGCTCCGGGACTGTGCGCGGAGCCTGCCCCTGAACGAGTCGGTCGCGATCATCGACAGCGCGCTGAGACGTCGGCTGGTGACGCTCGACGAGCTGCAGATCTGCGCCCGCCGCGGCTCGCCGCTGCACCGGCTGTCCAGCTGGCCGACCCGCTGTCGGAGTCGGTGCTGGAGTCCGCGCTACGCGTTCTGCTCGCTGAGCACGGCCTGTTGCCGCCCGCCTCGCAGCACACGGTTCGCGGCGGAGGCCGATTCCTCGCGCGGGTGGACTCCTGCTGGCCTCGACTCCGCTTGATCGTCGAGGCGGACGGGCGGCGCTGGCACGACCCCGACGACGCCCGCACGTTCGACCGGCGCCGCGCGAACGACTGCGCCTCGTACGGCTGGCGCGTCCTTCGGTTCACCTGGGCCGAGGTGCTGCACGAGCCGGCGTACGTCGTGGCGTGCGTGCGGCAGGCGCTCACCGCTGCGGCCTGATCGGCCGACCGCCGGCGTGCAGAAGGCGGCCAGAACCTGCGAATAGGCGACTGCCTGCGGCCGCCGGAGCGGGAACTGGACGTGTTCTGCACGGCGCGCGGCGGCGACGGGCTCGGGTCAGCGCCCCGGCGGTGCGAGGGTGCGAAGGCCGCATCCGGGCAGCGGAACGCCCCGCCCTCCCGGAGGAGGAGCGGGGCGTCCGGGACGGACAGAGGACTAGACGGCGTCCTTGACCTTGTCGACCGCGGCGGTCGCCGCGCCACCCACGAGGGCGGCGGTGCGGGCCGGCAGCGCCTGGATCGTGCCCTTGACGACCTGCGACGGGCGCTGCTGCTCCTCGTGCATCGACGAGGACGCGAGGACGGCGCCGGTCAGGCCCGGGATCGCCCACTGCAGCGCCTTGAGCTGCTTCTGCGCCTTGGCGACCTCCGGCGGCGTCGACGGCAGCGAGTCCGTGCCGCCTGCGACCGGCACGTCGCCCGCGTTCATGACCTTCTGGCCGAGCAGGCGGCTGTACGCGGTGGCGCCCAGCGCGCCGGCCGTCAGGGCCAGCTTGATGTTGGTGTTGGCGAGGACGCCCTTCTGCGTGGCGACGCGGCCCTTGTTGGCCTTCATCAGCTGCGCGCCACCGACGAGGTGCGCGCCGATGGCGACCAGGTTGACCGGCGTCCAGCGACCCCAGCCGGCGTTGGCGACGCGGGCCCGCTGACGCGGGTCGTCGACGTCGGAGGCGGCGCCGTTGACGCCGATGGCGCCCATGAGCGAACCGCCGAACCACGCGGCCAGGCCGGCGTCGTGCAGGAAGTGGGCGAGCGTGTTGCGCTCAGACATAGAGGAACCTCCGGTAGCGGGACGTTGGGTGCTTGCTGTTCCGCTACCCGTCCAGCGCTGCGCGAACCGCGCGCCCACCGCGGCGCGGGTGTGATCTGCTGACGCCTCGCGAGGTCCGTACGGTGCAGAGGAGCGCAGCGTGAGCAGCACGCCTGCCGCACCCGAGTCGTACGCCGTGCTCGCCTACCGCGAGGACCAGCACTGGCAGGTCGGGGTGCTGCCCGAGGAGCTCACCGACGACCTCCAGGCGCTGATCGCCGCCGTCGGCCGGCAGCCCGGGGAAGCCGGGTCCTTCGCCCTCGTCGACGTCGCGGACGAGTTCTTCGTCATCGTCAGGGTGCAGATGGGCCGGGTGCGCCTGCTGCTGTCCGACGTGACGGCCGCGGTCGCGTGGGAGCTCGCGGCGCAGGTCCTGGACCAGCTCGAGCTGGACGTCCCCGGCGACGAGGAGCTGGACGACGTGTGGCCGGTCGGCGACCTCGGCGTGTTCGACGACATGGGGCTGGACGAGATGGAGCTCGGTGCCATCCTGTCCGATGTCGACGCGTACGCCGACGAGATGCTCTCGGCCCTGTCCCGCCGACTCGGGTTCGGCGAGGAGTACGAACGGGTAGTCGACGCCCTCATCGGTTAGTCCCCCGCATACAGCACCCGGAGCACCCACGTGTCGTACTTCGCCGCCGCCCTCGCCCGCACCGAGGACGGCTGGACCGGTTCCGAGGTCGACCTCGACGAGGTGCCCGACCTCGAGGCGCTGACCGACCTGCTCCGCGACCTCACCGGCGAGGCGAGCGGCCCGGCGCTGCTGCTGCTCGAGGAGAACGACGAGTACGTCGCCATCGTGCGCGCCGACGGCGGCAGCGCCTCGCTGCAGGAGCCGCGGGTGTTCCTGTCCGACCGCCGCGCCGTCCAGAACAGCGACGTCGCGGCGATGCTCTGGGAGGAGGCCGAGCTCGACGAGGAGGATGAGGAGGACGACGAGGACGAGGGCACCCGCCCGGTGGCCGAGCCCGTGGGTGACAGCGAGCTGCTGTCCGACCTCGGCACACCCGGCGATGTCCTGGTCGCGCTGTGCGCGGGAGAGGGCCAGCTACCGGCCGACGTGCTGACGGCGGTGTGCGAGCGGGCCGGCTGCGTCGACCAGCTCGAGGAGCTGCGCGAGGGGTGACGTACGAGCAGGCCATGCTGCTCGCGCTCGAGCAGGCGGCGCTCGCGCCGCCGCACGGGGACGTCCCGGTGGGCGCGGTGGTGCTGGCCGCAGATGGTGGCGTCGTCGGGGTCGGGCACAACGACCGCGAGGGCAGCGGTGACCCGACCGCGCACGCGGAGGTGCTCGCGCTGCGCGCGGCGGCGCAGGCTGCCGGCAGCTGGCGACTGGCCGGCTGCACCCTGGTGGTGACGCTCGAGCCGTGCACGATGTGCGCGGGTGCGGTCGTGCTGTCCCGGGTCTCCAGGCTGGTCTACGGCGCGGCAGATCCCAAGGCCGGCGCGGCCGGGTCGCTGTTCGACGTGGTGCGCGACCGGCGACTCAACAGCCGGCCCGAGGTGGTGTCGGGGGTGCTGGCGGAGCGCAGCAGCGAGCTGCTGCGCGCGTTCTTCCGGACGTACCGCGGCAGTCGCTAGACTCGCCGGCGGTGGCGTGTCCGAGCGGCCGAAGGAGCACGCCTCGAAAGCGTGTGACGGTGCAAGCCGTCCGTGGGTTCAAATCCCACCGCCACCGCCACATCTTCCTGTCCCGGCTGCGTTGAACGGCCGTTGCGCCCGCCACACCGGACCGCTACGTTCACGATCCGTGACCGCGCTCGGCGCCGGGGTGCAGCCGTTTATGCGGATCTGAACCGGGACGAAACCGGACATTGAAGGGCATCTGGCCGAGGAAGTTCGACCGATCGGCGTAGTGCGTCGACACTGACCCGTCGTTACTCTGAGTACCTGCCCCGCAGCCCTTTGTGAGAATTATTCCTCACGGAGTGTGAAGGGCGGAAAACGGCGGGTACACACC
>JBHENF010000035.1:0-6056 GCA_046262175.1 Mycobacteriales bacterium | reverse complement strand
TGGAGGCGGTCCGCAACGTGCAGCAGTACAACAGCCCGGGCGCGGACGGCAACGGCGTCGGTGCGCCCGGCGGCTCGGGCGACACCGACTCCGGCAGCTCGCCGCTGGTGCCGATCCTCGGCCTCGGCGCGCTCGGCGGTGGTGCGTACCTGATCTCCAAGCGGCAGCGCCGCAAGCGGACCGAGGCGCGGGACATGGAGGGCATGCGCGCCGATGTGGAGTCGCTCTACAACCGGCTCGGCTCCGACGTCTCGACGCTCGCGCCGGGCGGTGACAACCTCGCGCGGCAGGCCATGGTCGACGCGGCTGAGCGGTACAACGCGACCGGCGCGATCATGTCGACCGCCGACACCCCGAGCGAGTGGGCAGCCGCGCGGCGCACCGTCGTCGAGGGCCTCATCGCTGCCCGCACCGCCCGGCAGAAGCTCGGCCTCGATCCCGGCCCGGAGATCCCGCCGCCGCCGGGCGCCGGCCCGCAGCTGACGGAGCGCCAGCGCGTCCAGGTCGGCGACCAGGAGTTCGAGGGCTCGCCGCAGTACGAGCCCGGCCGCGGCCACTACTACGGCGGCGGCGCGTTCAACGGCCGGGTGGTCCCGGGCGGTTGGTACGCCTTCCCCTACTGGGAGACCATGCTCATGACCAGCGTGCTGACCGGCGGTTTCGGCGGCGGCGGCCTGTTCGGCGGCGGCTACGGCGGCGGCGGGTACGAGCGTGGCTACGAGGAGGGCGTCGAGGACTCCCGCGACGACGGCGGCAGCGACGGGGGCGGGTTCGGCGGCTGGGGTGGCGGCGGTGGCGGCGACTTCGGCGGCTGGGGCGGCGGTGGCGGCGACTTCGGTGGTGGCGGCGACTTCGGCGGCGGCGGTGGGGGCGACGGCGGCGGCTGGTAGCTCCCGCGTTCTGTCGTACGCCTGGGCGACACTCGCGGGATGACGCTCCAGCTCGGCCTCGAGGGCATGCCGGCCCGGCTGTTCTCGTGCACGCCGTCACGGCTGACGACGTGGCTGGACTGCCCGCGGCGATACCGCATGACCTACCTGGACCGCCCACCCCCGCAGAAGGGGCCGCTATGGGCGCACAACACCGTGGGCGCCGTCGTGCACCTGGCGCTGAGCCGCTGGTGGGCCGAGCCGCTGGAGCGGCGCACCGTCGCGACGGCCCGCTCGCTGGTGGTCCGCGCGTGGACGACCGAGGGCTTCCAGAACGACGCGCAGGCGGACCGGTTCCGCGGGCACGCCGTCGACATGGTCGAGCGGTACGTCGCGACGCTCGACCCGGCGGACGAGCCGGTGGGCGTCGAGCGGACGGTCGCGACCCGCACCGGCACCCTCGCCGTCAGCGGCCGGGTCGACCGCGTCGACCGGCGCGGCGACGAGCTGGTGGTCGTGGACTACAAGACCGGGCGGCACGTGCTCACGACCGACGACGCCCGGGGCTCGCTGGCGCTGGCGCTGTACGCGCTTGCCTGCGCCCGCACGCTCCGCCGATCCTGCACGGCAGTCGAGCTGCACCACCTGCCCACCGGCACCGTCGCCCGCTACGACCACACCGAGGACTCGCTCGCGCGGCACCTGTCGCGGGCGGAGGCGATCGGCGCGGAGGCGGTTGCGGCGGCGGAGGCCCTCGCCGCCGGCGGCGACGCGGACACGCTGTTCCCGGCGCGCCCGAGCCGCAGCTGCGCGTGGTGCGATTTCGCGCGGTCCTGCCCGGACGGGCTGGCGGCAGCCGGCGCGCTCAAGCGACCGTGGGACGGGCTCGCCCAGGAGGATTAGACGTCCCGCTCCCACCGGCGGTACTCGCCGACCACCGACATGCCGGCTTTGTCGTACAGCCGGCGGGCGCCCTCGTTCTCCCCGTCGACCCCCAGCTGCGTCGCCGGCAGGCCGCGGGCGGCGTCGCGCCGAAACGTCTCGTGCAGCAGGGCCAGCGCGATGCCGCGGCCGCGGTGCTCCGGCGCGACCGTCAGCTGCCCGACGTACCCGTCGCCTGCGCGTAGCGCGGTCGTCGCGACCCCGACCAGCACGCCGTCCTGCGCCGCGCAGATGGCGCTCCGGTCCGTGCCGAGCGCGTGCAGTGCCCACTCGTCGTACGGCCGCTGGTGGCTGCCGAACGCTCCCGCGAAGCCGCGCATCACCAGCTCCCACACCGCGTGCGGGTCGTCGAACGGCACCACCTGCACGCCGGCCGGCCAGACCGGCGTCGGCAGCTCGCCGGTCAGCTCGCGGCGCATCTTCCAGACCGTCCGCGCGTGCGCGAACCCCGCCTCGGACAGGAGCCGGGCGGCGCCGTCGGCGCGGGTGCCTGCCCAGTGCTCGAGTCGCGCGATCCCTCGGGCCCGGGCCCGCTCCACGATCCAGGCGAGCAGGTCCCGGTGCAGGTCGTTCCCGACCACGGGGTCGACGAGCGACTCCACCTCACCGTTCGCCGCCACGCAGGCGAGCCCGACGAACCGCCCGTCGTCCTCCACCAGAACCGAGTCGGTGCCCGCGGGCGTCAGCAGGGCGCGCACGTCGTCGAGGTCGATGTCGCTCTCGCCGTGCTCCACCAGGTCGTACGCGCGGAACAGCGCGACGACCGCCTCGGCGTCAGCAGGGGTGGCGGAGCGGCGGATCACCGGGCGACCCTAGAGCGTCAGGCGGGCCTTCGCGTCGCGGACGGCCGGCCCCTGCCGGAGCCGCTCGGGGACGACGAGCAGGCCGGACCGGAAGGCGAGGCCCGCGGCCGTCGCGGCGGCATCCGTCGTCGGCAGGCCGGGCAGCCGATACAGCCGGCGGGCCCAGCGCGGCAGCATCGCGAAGGCCGCCGACGCCAGCGCCACCCACGCCGGCCGCGCGGGCGTGCCCAGCTGCACCAGCGCGGGCATCGGCGGCCACAGGACGAACGTGGCGGCGCGGCGCGCCTCCGCGGTCACCCGCAGCGCGGGACGTGTGTCGTCGAAGTACCGCGCCATCTGCGCCACCGACGACGGCACGTCTGCCTGATCCAGCCCGACGAGCGTCGCGCCGTACGACTGCTCGGCGTAGTAGCGGTCCCGTTCCGCGGGCGACACCCGCAGGCCACAGCGGACGGCGGTCGTCAGGAACGACTCGACCTCGACGCAGTGCACCCAGCGCAGCAGCTGGGGGTCGTTCACGCGGTACGCCGTGCCGCTCTCCGGCTCGATCCCGCTGAGGCGGCCGTGGATTCCGCGCACCTTCGCGCCGGCCCGTCGCGCCTGCTCGGTCGTGCCGTACGTCGTCGTCCCGACGTACTCCGCGGTGCGGAACAGCCGGCCCCAGGGGTCCTCGCGGAAGTCGCTGTGCTGGGCCACCCCGGCCATGGCCAGCGGGTGCACCGCCTGGAAGAACAGCGCGCGTAGCCCGGCGAGCGCCATCGACGGGTCGGCATGAACGCGCCAGGTGACGCTACCCGGGCCGTACAGCCCCGCATCGCCGCTCATCCGGGCAAGCCTTGCACGGGCGGCCGGCGGCTGCAGGCGGGAGAGTGACGTCATGAGCTACGTGGCCATCAACGTCCTGACCGTGCCGGCCGAAGCGCGGGAGACGCTCGAGCAGCGTTTCGCGGCGAGGCAGGGGGCGGTCGACGGCGCCCCCGGTTTCGAGCACTTCGAGCTGCTCCGCCCGGTCGAGGGCACGGAGGACTACCTCGTCTACACCCGCTGGCGCAGCGAGGACGACTTCCGCGCGTGGCGGGACTCGCAGGCGTTCGGCGAGGGGCACGCGCAGGCGACGGAGCGGCCGGCGGGGCAGCGGCCGGCGGCGACGGGCTCGACGATCTGGGCCTTCGACGTCGTCCAGGCCAGCGAGAGCTAGAAGAACGACAGCAGGGCCTCGACGGTGGCGGCCGCGTTCTCGACGGCAGGGGAGTGCAGTGCATCCGGGATGACGACGACGCGCGCCCCGAGCCGCGCTGCCATCTCCGCCTGCGTCGCCGGCGACCACGCGTCGTCGGCCGCTCCGTAGACGACCTGCACGGGTACGCCCGCCGTAGCCAGCTCGTCAACGCGGTCCGGCTCGGTCGTCAGGGCGTCGGCCATGGCGACCAGGCCGATGGGGCTGTTGCGCAGGAAACGCGTACGCAGGAACGCCCGCAGCTCGGGAGAATCGCCGACCGGCGCCACCGCGTCCAGCGCATCCGCGACGGCGACGAGGCCGCCCTGCTCGAGCAGCGGCCGCAGGAACGGCAGCGCGTCCACCCGTGGTCCGGTCAGGGCCGCCGGGCCGCTGTCGAGCAGCGTCAGCGATCGGAACGCGGCCGGCTCCCGGATCACGGCCGCGCGCGACACCAACCCGCCGAAGCTGTGCCCGACCAGGTGCACCGGACCGAGCTCGTCGGCCAGCTCGAGCAGGTCTCCCGCGAGCGCCTCCACCGTGTACGACGCCGGGTCGTCCGGGCCGGGTGACTCGTACTGGCCGCGCTGGTCGTACGCCACGGCCCGGTAGCCGGCGTCGGCCAGGGGCTGCAGGAGCAGCCGGAAGTCCTCCTTGCTGCCGGTGTAGCCGGGTACCAGCAGGACCGGCGGACCGTCGCCGACCGAGACGCTGGCGAGGGTCACAGCGCCTCCAGCGACACGGTCGTCAGGGCGCCGGCCGAGACCTCGGCGGTCAGGTACGTGCAGACCGGCTGCCGGCGCCGGTCCGTCGGCGACCCCGGGTTGAGCAGGCGCAGACCGCTCGCCGCCGTGGTGTCCCAGGGGATGTGGCTGTGCCCGAAGACGAGGACGTCGACGTCTCCGTACGCGGCGGCCATCCGCGCATCGCGGCCGGCCGAGCTGCCCGTCTCGTGCACGACCGCGAAGCGCACACCCTCGAGCTCCACCCGTGCGACCTCGGGGAGCCGGGCGCGCAGCGCGGGCCCGTCGTTGTTGCCGAAGCAGCCGACGATCCGGGTGGCGCGCTCCTCCAGCGCGTCCAGCAGCGAGACGTCGACCCAGTCGCCGGCGTGCAGCACGACGTCGGCCTGCTCGACCTCCGCCCACACGCGGGCGGGCAGGTCCTTGGCCCGGCGGGGCACATGGGTGTCGGCGAGGATCAGCAGGCGCACCCCTGCAGTCTGGCTACAGGGTGGGCAGCACCTGCGACAGGGGCAGCCGGTCGACCACGACGTCGGTCAGCCCGGCCAGCCGGCCGCACTCGACGCAGCGCCCCGCGAGCGCCACCCACTCGACGTGCTCGCCGTCCGGGACGCTCAATCCGGCCGCGAGCTCGACGATGGACTGCCCGCAGCCCGCGCACGCCCACATCGGCGGGGAGGTCCACCGCGCCTCCGAGTCCAGCAGCGGCACGACGGCGGCGCAGGCCAGGCAGCGGCGCCGGGCGACGCCGGCGGACGCATCAGGCTCGACGTACATCCAGGTCGGCCGCTCGTCGCCGTGCCGGTCGCAGCCGAGCACCACCTGCTCGGTCACAGCGGGGCAGCCCTCGAGCCGCGACAGCCAGGCCCGCAGGTCCTCGACGTCCTCGCCGGTGACGTCGCTGCCGAGGTGCTGGAGAGCCATGCCAGCAGTGTCGGCACCCGGACGGTGGCGCCTTGAGACCTACTCGGCCGCGGAGGCCTCGCCGCCGCCGCGACCCCGCCCACCACGCCGGCGCCGCGGGCGGGCGTCGCCGCCCTCGGCGGGCGCGCTCGACGTCGCTGCCTCGGGAGCATCCGCTGTTGCGCCGCCACCGCGGGTGCGGCGACGGGTGCCGCCCGTGCGCTTGGGCAGGGCAGGTCCGGCCTCCTCCTCGCGGGCGGGCCGCTCGTCGCGTCCGCCGGCGCGGCCACCCGAGCGGTCACCGTCGCGGCCGCCGGCGCGGTCACCGCGCCCGGCGTCGCTGCGCTTGGGCTTGCGGCCGGTCTCCCCGACGTCCTCGAGCTCCTCCGCATCGAGCCCGACGCGGGTCCGGCTTGCGCGCGGCAGCTTGCCGGTCGTGCCGACAGGGATCGACAGGTCGGAGTAGAGGTGCTTGCTCGAGGAGTAGGTCTCCACCGGCTCGGGGTGCGGCAGGTCGAGCGCCTTGTTGATGAGCCCCCACTTGGGCATGTCGTCCCAGTCTACGAACGTCACGGCGACG
>JBHENF010000034.1:0-3774 GCA_046262175.1 Mycobacteriales bacterium | reverse complement strand
GCGCGGGCAAGTCCACCCTCCTCGGCGCCTGCTCGGGGTTCGTTCCGCCCACCGGCGGCAGCATCGCGCTGCTCGGCCGCGACGTCACGCGGCTGGCCGCGCACGACCGGGCGAGGCTGGGGCTCGGCCGGATCTTCCAGGACGCGCGGCTGTTCGACGACCTCACCGTGCGGGAGTCGGTGCTGGTCGCGCTCGAGTCGCAGGAGCGGGCCGAGCTCGTGCCGTCGATGCTCACCCTGCCGCCGGCCCGCAAGGCGGAGCGGCGCAAGCAGGCGCGGGCGGCCGAGCAGCTGGACCTGCTCGGCCTCGGCCGCTATGCCGACGTGCAGGTGCGCACCCTGTCGACCGGCACGCGCCGGATCGTCGAACTCGCCTGCCTGCTGGCCCAGGACGCGCGGGTGCTGCTCCTGGACGAGCCGACCGCCGGGCTCGCCCAGCGGGAGACCGAAGTGTTCGGCCCGCTGCTGCTGCGGATCCGGGAGCAGCTCGGCGCGACCCTCGTCGTCGTGGAGCACGACATCCCGCTGGTGATGTCGATCAGCGATCGGGTGCAGTGCCTGTCCGCCGGTCGCACGATCGCGCTCGGGCCGCCTGAGCAGGTGCGGGCCGACCCAGCCGTCATCGCGTCGTACCTCGGCACCGACGAGCGGGCGATCACCCGGAGCGGCCCCTTGACACGAGAGCCGTCTTTGTAAAGTCTGTGAAGCATGTCACTTCGCGAGGCGCTGCTCGATGCGGCGTACGACGCGGCCGTGACAACGGGCTGGGCGGCAACGCGGATGGCCGACGTGGCCAGGGCGGCGGGCACCAGCCGGCAGACGCTGTACGCGGAGTTCGGCACGAAGGACGGCCTCGCGCAGGCGCTCGCGCTGCGGGAGGCGACCCGCTTCGTCGACGGCTCGGAGGCCGCGCTCACCGGCACCGAGGGGACCCCGTCGGAGGCGATCGCCGCCTCGACCGAGTGGGCGCTGCGGGTGGCGCGCGAGGACCCGCTCATCAAGGCCGCCCTCACCGACGACAGCGCCGGCGGCCTGCTCCCGTACCTCACCACCCGCTCCGACCAGCTGCTCGCCGCGGTGACCGCGCGCAACGTCGCCTACCTGCAGAGCCACTGGCCGGACCTGCCCGTCGATGACATCGAGTTCGTCGCGGACACGCTCGTCCGGCTCACCGTCAGCCACATCGTCACACCGTCCGCCCCCGCGGACGTCACGTCACGGCAGATCGCCCACCTGGTCGACCGCCTGCTCCCTGGAGGAACTCCCACATGAGCACCAACGAGCTGTACGCCAACCCGGTCGACGTCACGGAGACCTGGGACGTCCCGCTCGCCGGTGAGTCCCGGTTCACGTGGGAGTACGACGCCGGCCGGCACCGGTTGCTGTCGCTGTACCAGAAGGGCAAGGACAAGCAGTGGGACCAGACCACGCGCATCGACTGGTCGCTCGAGGTCGACCCGTACGACGCGCTGGGGCTGCCGGTGGAAGTGCTCGCCATCTACGGCACGCCGATCTGGGACAAGCTGTCCGAGGACCAGAAGCGGGAGCTGCATCGGCACCACGCCGCGTGGCAGTTCAGCCAGTTCCTGCATGGTGAGCAGGGCGCCATGATCTGTGCGGCCCGCATCGTGGAGTCGGCACCCGACCTCGACGCGAAGTTCTACGCCGCGACGCAGACGATGGACGAGGCCCGGCACGCCGAGACGTACGCGCGCTTCCTGCAGGAGAAGGTTGGGCTCGTCTACCCGATCAACGACAACCTGGCCAAGCTGCTCGACGAGACGCTCAGCGACTCTCGGTGGGACATGCCGTTCCTCGGCATGCAGGTCCTCATCGAGGGGCTGGCGCTCGCGGCGTTCGGCGTGCTGCGCGACATGACGACCAAGCCGCTGCCCAAGCAGATCCTGTCGTACGTCATGCAGGACGAGGCCCGGCACGTCGCCTTCGGCCGGATGGCGCTGAAGGACGCGTACCGGGAGATGTCGACGGCGGAGCGCGAGGAGCGCGAGGAGTTCGTGGTTGAGGCCTGCTACCTGATGCGCGACCGGATCCGCGGCAAGGAGGTCTGGGGCACAGTCGGCCTGGACGAGGACGAGTGCGATGCCTACGTCGACCAGTCCGAGGTCATGATCGCGTTCCGCAACCACCTGTTCACCCGGATCGTGCCGATCGTGAAGGACATCGGCCTGTGGGGTCCGAAGGTGCAGCGGGCGTACGCCGACATGGGCGTACTGGAGATGGGCGATGCCAACCTCGACGCGCTGATGAAGCAGGACGAGGACGTCGCCGAGCAGCTCGACCGCGACCGCAGCGAGGCGCGCGAGGTCGAGCAGCGGATCGCCGAGATCGAGCAGACGATCGCGGTCGGAGCGGACGAGCAGCCGGTGGCCGTCGACTAGGTTCGTCGCCCGTGGAGTGGACCGTGCACGGCGAGCGGTCGCTCTACGAGAGCCCGTGGGTGTCTCTGCGGCTCGTCGACGTCGAGGTGCCGGGCGGGCCGCGGTTCGACCACCACGTGGTGCGGACGCCGCGGCCGGCGGTGGGTGTCGTGGTGACCGGTCCCGACGGTCTGCTGCTGCTGTGGCGGCACCGCTTCATCAGCGGCACCTGGGGCTGGGAGGTGCCGGCCGGCGGCGTCGATGATGGTGAGTCGCTCGAGCAGGCGGCGGCCCGCGAGGTGCTCGAGGAGACCGGCTGGGCGGCCGGGCCGCTGACGCACCTTGTCGGGTACCACCCGTCGAACGGGCTGAGCAGTCAGCGGTTCGAGCTGTTCTCCGCGGCGGGGGCCGCGTACGTGGGCGAGCCGTCCGACCCGGGGGAGTCGTCCCGGGGGGAGTGGGTGCCGGCTGCGCGCGTGCGCTCGCTGGTCGCCGCGGGCGAGGTGCAGGACGGGATGTCCCTGACGGCGCTGCTGTGGTGGGCGTGCCGTGGCTGAGCTGTGGGGGCTACTCGCCGACGAGGACCGGCTGCTGGTGTTCGCCGCCCTCTCGCTCGGCGCGCGGTCGCTCGTCGAGGTCGCGTCGACGTCCGGCGTGGAGCCCCGGCTCGCGGTGAAGGCGCTGAAGCGGCTCGAGCGCGGCGGCGTCGTGGCCCGGTCCGGCAACGACTGGGAGCTCCGGCGCGACGTCATCGCGTCGGAGGCCCGACGCACGGCTGCAGAGCCCGCGACGTACGAGGAGGAGGGGCTCGACCCGGCGACCGCCTCGGTGCTGCGGGCGTTCCTGCGGGACGGGCGGCTCACGACCATCCCGGCGTCGCGGTCGAAGCGGCTCGTGGTTCTCGACCACATCGCGAAGGTGTTCGACATCGGGGCGCGCTACCCGGAGCGGGAGGTGGACGCGCTGCTGCGCGCGTTCCACCCTGATCACGCCGCGCTGCGGCGGTACCTCGTGGACGAGGGGTTCCTCTCCCGGGCGGCTGGCGTCTACTGGCGCAGCGGCGGAACCGTGCTGCTCTAGCGCGTGTCGCGGCGCAAGATGGCCCGAACGGACCATTCAGTTGTCACACTGGCACCGGCAGTATCGGGCGAACCGCCCGTTCGTGGGCACGTCCGTCAGGAGTCACAGTGGCCACACCAGCAACTCGCCGTCTCGCGTCTGCGGTCCTCACTGCTTTCGTGCTGGTGCCGTCCGGGCTTCTGCTCGCCGGGCCGGCGCTGGCCGACGAGTCCCCGGCACCCGCCAGCGGGATCGGTGAGCCGACGTACGAGCAGGCCGGCAGCATCCCGGCGACCGAGGTGTCACCGGAGCCGGACCAGTACCCGGACGAGACCGTG
>JBHENF010000033.1:0-4693 GCA_046262175.1 Mycobacteriales bacterium | reverse complement strand
CCCCGCGCCCGCGTGGGGTCCTACGCCGCAGGCCGGGCCTACGCCGCAGGCCGGGCCGACGCCGCAGGCCGGGCCGACGCCGGACTGGGGGCCGGCGCCCGCGTACGACCCGGCCCCGCCGTTGCCGCCGGCGCCCGAGGTGCCGCCGGCGACCGGGCCCGGCGGGTTCGCCCTCCCGCGCTGAGGCGCCGGCCGCGACCTGCCCTTCGACACGAAGCACCGCAAGCGGAACCCAGGTCAAGGTCGTGAACACGGGCCGCGGCCGGCGACCCTGATCCTGCCGTGCCGCGACGTCCGGCGCTACCCCCTGCGGCGCGCCACGAGTGCGGCGGCGAGCAGGCCGAGCGCGAGCAACCCCGGTCCACCGCCGGTGGTCGGCAGCGTGCGCTGGGCCGCCGGTGAGGAGCCGGTGGACCCCGAGGACGCCGCAGCGGGGACGACCGTGCGGCTGTGCCCGGCAGGCACCCGCACCACGGCGGATCCCAGGTGCAGCACGGCCGGTCGATCGCTGTCGGCCACCACGACGAGCGGCTCCGACCTCGTCAGCCGGGCCTGCGCCAGATCGACCGTCAGCGCGTCGACAGCGGACAGCCGCACCGTCAGCTCGTTGCGACCGCTCGGCCGGGCCGGCACGCCGTCGAGGCCGCGCATCGTCCACGATCCCGCGTCGTCCGAGCCGCTGCCGGAGACCGGCTTCGTCGTGTACGCCACCCCGCGACCGCTGACCGCGTCGACGCGGCCGAAGCGCTGGCCGTCCGAGAGATGCATGTCCGACAGCCAGTACGCCCGGTCGTACACCTGCCCCGGCGTGCGCATGGCCCGGTCCTGCACGTAGGTCACCGACGCGGGCGACCGCTCCCGTCGGCTGTTGCCGAGGAAGGGGTTGGTCACGTCCGTGGTCAGGCCGTGCATCTCCGGGTCGTGCGTGCGGTTCGGCCACTCCCAGTACCGGAACGGGTAGCCGTACGACGTGAGCGTGTCGGCGAAGGTCCGCCCGCCGGTCACCGGGGTCAGCTCGTCCAGCGCGCCCTGCGTGATGCCGACCGGCACGTCCCGGTAGTTGGGGAACAGGTCGAGGTAGTTGAACGGCAGGGCGCAGCCCGGGGTGCGCGGGGTGGCGGTGACGCAGAACGGGGTCGTGTACGACTCCACGGCGAGCAGCCGCGCCCACAGGTCCGGGAAGAGCCCGCCGAGCCGGTACGTCCCGAGCGAGCCCATCGACATGCCGGTC
The DNA here is from genome assembly GCA_046262175.1 of Mycobacteriales bacterium. Lineage (GTDB taxonomy): Bacteria > Actinomycetota > Actinomycetes > Mycobacteriales > SCTD01 > RYN-124. The sequence continues at coordinate 3,462 of JBHENF010000033.1, read as the reverse complement.
AGGTAGAGCCGCTCCTGGTCGACCGAGTAGCGGCGGCTGACGTCGGACAGGACCTCGAACGCGTCCTTCTGCGCCTCCTCCTCGTAGTGCCCGCCCTCGCCGTAGCCGAACGGCGTGACGATCAGCGCGCCCCGCTGCTCCGCCAGCTCCACCGGCAGGTCCGCGACGTCGTAGACGGTGTGCCAGCAGGACAGGCAGTGCAGCAGCAGGATCACCGGGTTCTTGCGCGCCGGGTCGTACGTCTTCGGCACGTAGACCGAGTACGGCTGGACGGTCCCCCGGTAGACGTCTGCCGATGAGGTCTGTCCGTACCTGGCCTGCCCGACGCGGCCCTCGCCGAGCTTGAGCGTCGGGACGTAGGAACGCGTGAAAGCCCCGCGCCGCAGGGGAATCCGGTCGCTGGCGCCGCTGGCCAGGCGGGCGGTGTCAAGCGGCACCCCGACCAGATCGTGCGCCGCCAGCCGCCGCGACTGCACCTGGTCGAGCTTGCACGCCTTCGCCCCTGCAACCGGCTCGTCCGCCACGTGCGCGGCGTCGGCCAGCTCACCGGTGACGAGTCGGCTGACGGCGTTGACGCGCCACGCGCCGGCCGGCAGCGACGCAAGCGGGGCAGACGCCTCGACCGTGTTGCCCGCCAGGTCGACCACCGCCGGGATCGTCGTGCCGTCCAGCGAGCCGGTGCTACCGGCGACCTGCAGCAGGTGGTCGTACCCGGCGAAGCCGCCGGCTGCGCCCGTCGTCGCGTTGCGGTCGGTGTCGAGCAGCAGCTGGACGCCCGTGGTGGTGGCGCTGACGAGCGTCTCGAGCTGCCAGAGCACGTGCAGCCGACCGCCGTCGACGGCCACGCGCACCTGCACCAGGTCAGCAGCGTTCTTCCGGTACGCGTCGCCGGACGGGTAGCTGAGGTCGCCGGTCGAGTACGACGAGGCGGGGGTACACAGGCCGGAGAGCGTGGCCGCGTCCACCCCCGTCTGCACTACGGGTCCGTTGAAGGGCAGCGTGTCGGCGCCCGTGTCGTCGAACGGCCGGTCCTCCAGGACCAGCTCGCCGCGACTGACGACGGCGTCGCCCGAGATGCCGGTGCCGTCGCCGGCCCAGACGTGACCCAGCAGCGCCTTCGGCCGCAGCTGGAGCGGTGGCGCGGCGAGGCTCTGCTCGTACGCGTCGCGGTCGTTGGCCGCTGCAGGACCGGCGAGCAGCCCGAGCAGGACGGCCGCCAACGGCAGGACGGCCAGCCGCTTCAGCGCTTCTCCAGGAACGCCCGGTAGACCCTCACGATCGACGGGTCCAGCCGAAGGTCGTTGTGGTACGTGTACGGGAACTCCCGGTTGTCCGCGCCCGCGAGCCGCGGCGACTGCGCGTAGGTCGGTCCCACGAACGCCGGGTCGCCCAGCCCGGTGCCGTCGTACACCGTCATCCACCGCGCAGGGCCGTACGTCTCGCCGGCCGCGTTGAGCCTTGCCAGCCAAGGGGTGCCCGCGGCGATCTCGTCGCAGGACACGACGTTGCCCTCCGACCCGGGCGGGCAGAAGGACGTGCCGTGGTTGGCGCCGGCGATGCCGACGAACGCGGTCAGGTCCTTGCGCAGCCCGGGGTGCACGCGCAGCGTCTCGCGGGCCAGCGTGACCCCGAGCGAGTGGCCGACGAGCGCGAACCTCTTCGAGCCTGTGTAGCGCTGCACGGCGGTGATGAAGGCGTACAGGTCCGCGACGTTGACGTCGTCCTCGGTGACGTAGGTGACGCCGTCCTTGCCCATGCGCGAGTGCTCCTGGTCGCGCTCGGGGTTGGGCGTGTGCAGCGCGGACCCGTTGCTGCCGCCGAGCCCGTTGTACGACAGCGCCCACAGCTCCTGGTCCGACCAGCCGGCCTTGCGGAAGTCGTCGCGGACGGGATACCAGTCGGCAGCGTCCACGTTGTTGCCGTGCACGAAGACGACCGGGACGTGCCGCAGCGGCGCGCCCTTGCGCACGCCGCCGAACCCGCCGAGGCGCCACCCCCACTCGGCGTCCTGCAGCACGGGGAAGTCCTTCGCGAACCGCACCGCGGCCGGACCCTGCGGCTTCGTCCTGGCCGGCTTCGCCTGCGCCGGCAGGGCCACTGCGACGAGGCCCGCCAGCGCGAGGACCAGTCCGAGCCGCCTCACGGCAGCACCCGGCCGGCGAGCTGCGCGCGGATCGCCTTCTTGTCGTACTTGCCCACGCTGGTCTTCGCCACCTCGTCCACGACGACGACGTCGTCCGGCAGCCACCACTTCGCGACCCGGCCGGTCAGGAACGACCGAAGCTCCTCCAGCGTCAGCGACTCCCCCTCGTGCAGCGCGACGACCACGACCGGCCGCTCGTCCCACTTCGCAGAAGGGACGCCCACGACCGCGGCCTCGGCGACGGCCGGGTGGGCCAGGCACGCGCCCTCCAGCTCGACCGAGCTGATCCACTCGCCGCCGGACTTCACCAGGTCCTTGGACCGGTCCACGATCCGGAAGTACCCGTCGCTCTCCATGACGGCCATGTCACCGGTGCGCAGCCAGCCGTCGTGGAACTTCTCCGGCATCCCGCCCCAGTACTCCGTCGCCACCCACGGACCGCGGCACTCGAGCTCGCCGACCGTCTCGCCGTCCCAGGGCAGTACCTCCCCGGACTCCGAGCAGATGCGCGCCTCGAGACCGGGGAAGATCGTGCCGGTCTTCACCCGTACGTCCACGAGCTCCGCCTCCGGCAGGTCGCGATGCCGGCGGCGCGGGCGGGACGACGCCGCGACCGGTGAGGTCTCGGTCATCCCCCAGATCTGCAGGATCGTGATCCCGAGGGCGTCGTACGCCTCCATCAGCGCCTTCGGCGTCGCCGACCCGCCGACGCCGAGGGTCTTCAGCGACGACAGGTCCACCTCGCCGCGCTGGGCCAGCGGCAGCAGCGACGTCCAGATGGTCGGCACCGCGGCCGCCCAGCTCACCTGCTCCGACGAGATGATGCCCGCGAGCGCGGCCGCCGAGGTGTCGGCGCCGGCGAAGACGAGGTCCGCGCCGGTGAGCGGCGCGGCGTACGGCAGGCCCCAGCCGCAGGCGTGGAACAGCGGCACCACCGGCAGGATCCGCTCGCGCTCGGAGATGCCGAGGCCGTCCACCATGCACATCGCCATCGCGTGCAGGTACGTCGACCGGTGCGAGTAGACGACCGCCTTGGGCATCCCGGTCGTGCCGGACGTGTGGCACATGCCGCACGCCATGTCCTCGGCCAGCTCCGGCAGATCCGTTGCGGCACAAGCGTTCTCGATGAGCTGCTCGCCGTCGAGGATGCCCTCGATGCCGCCGCACTCGCCCTTGCCGATCCGTACGAAGGAGCGGACCGACGGCATGCGGTGCGCGACCTCCCCGAGGCGCGGCACCAGGTCGTCGTCCACGAACAGCACCGTGTCGCCCGCGTCGGCGACGACGTGCTCGAGCTGGTCGTCGTGCAGCCGGATGTT
>JBHENF010000032.1:0-4850 GCA_046262175.1 Mycobacteriales bacterium | reverse complement strand
CGGAGCCGGCGATGGTCAGCGCGACGCGGGGCGTCACAGCGCGGCCAGCAGCTCGGCGACGCAGCCGGCCGGGTCGTCGGCGCGCATCACGGCGCCCATGACGGCGACGCCGTGCGCCCCGGCATCCAGGCATGCGTGCGCGTTGCCCGCATCGACGCCGCCGAGCGCGTACGCGGGCGGAGCCGACGCGAGCAGGTCGCGCAGGCCGTCGAGCCCGAGCGCCGGGCCGTAGCCGGGCTTGGACTCCGTCGCGAACACCGGGGACAGCGTCACCCAGTCGCAGCCCTCGGTGCGGGCACGCCCGAGCTCGTCTGCGTCATGGCAGCTGCGGCCGACCTGCGCGGGCCGCGGCTCGGGAACGGCCTCGTCGGCGGCCAGGTGGACCGCCTGCGCCGGGATGCCGCCGCCGGCCAGCACGAGCCGGCCGCCCACGGGCGCGAGCACCGCTGCCAGCCGTTCCGCCAGAGCCGCGCGCTCGGCAATGGGGAGGTCCTTCTCCCGGAGCACGACGGCGCGGGCGCCGCCCTCGACAGCGGCAGCCACGACGTCGAGGAGCGGCCGGCAGCTCGCCTTCCTGTCGGTCAGGAGCAGCAGTCGCGGGAGGGTCACAGCTCCGGCCGCCCGGCCATCGGCGTCGACGCCTCGGCGTGCCAGCGGCGCGGGATCCGGCCGGCACGGAAGGCGAGACGACCGGCCTCGACCGCTCCACGCATGGCGTGCGCCATCAGCTCCGGCTCGCGCGCCCGGGTCACCGCGGATGCCAGCAGCACCGCGTCGCAGCCGAGCTCCATCGCGAGCGCGGCGTCCGATGCGGTGCCCACGCCGGCGTCCAGCACGACGGGCACCCGCACGAGCTCGCGCAGGAGGGAGATGTTGTGCGGGTTGCGGATCCCGAGCCCGCTGCCGATCGGGCTGCCCAGCGGCATCACCGCCGCGCAACCGATGTCGGCCAGCCGGCGGCCCACGATCGGGTCGTCGCTGGTGTAGGCCAGCACCGCGAAGCCCTCCGTCACCAGCTGCTCCGCCGCGTCCAGCAGCTCGACGGGATCGGGCAGCAGGGTGTCCTCGTCGCCGATGACCTCGAGCTTGACCCAGTTCGTCTCGAACGCCTCGCGGGCGAGCTGGGCGGTCCGTACCGCCTCGCGCGCCGTCCGGCAGCCGGCGGTGTTGGGCAGCAGTCGTACGCCGGCCTTCTCCACCACGTCGAGCAGCGCCCCGCCGGCACCGGGGTCCACCCGGCGCAGGGCGACCGTCACGATCTGCGTGCCGGACGCGGTCAGCGCGCGTTCGAGCACGTCCATGCTCGGCGCGCCGCCGGTGCCCAGCAGCAGGCGCGAGCTGAACGTCTCGCCGGCGATCGTCAGCAGGTCGTCCACGACCTCACCCTCCCGCCGTCGCCACGAGCACCTCGACGGCGTCGCCGGGCACGAGAACCGTTGCGCCCCAGGCACTTCGCGGTACGACGTCCCCGTTGCGTGCCACCGCCACGCGACGGTGCTGCTCGGCCCGCGCCGCCACCAGGTCGGCCACCGTGCTGCCTGCTGCGAGCTCCGCCGGGTGCCCGTTGACCGTCACCTCCACGCCGCCACCTCCTCGCGCTGCGGGGCAGCCGCGGCCGCCTCGTCCGGCAGCACACCGGAGACGAGCACCTCCGCGACCGCGTCTGCGGTGAGCGGCGTGAGCAGCACGCCGTTGCGGTAGTGCCCGGTGGCCAGGACGAGCCCGGGCAGTGCCGACGAGCCGATCAGCGGCCCGTTGTCCGGCGTGCCCGGCCGCCAGCGCGCGACCGTTTCGACCAGCTCGAGCTCGGTGAGTCCCGGCACCACCTCGGTCGCGTCGCGCAGCAGGTCGAGGACGGCGCCGACCGTGACGCGACCGTCGAACCCGAGCTCCTCGACCGTCGCGCCGACGACGAGCCCGTCGTCGCCGTACGGGACCAGGTAGACCTGCCGCCCGCGTACGAGCGCCCGCACCGTTCCCGTCAGCAGCTGCTCGCCGCGCAGCCGCAGCACCTGGCCCTTCACCGGCCGCACCGGCACCAGTCCGGCCGCGATGCCGGGCAGCCGGCCGCTCCACGCGCCGAGTGCGAGCACGACGGCATCAGCGTCGATCCGGGAGCCGTCGGCGAGTCGCAGCCCGGCGGCCCTGTCCTGCTCGACGACCAGCTCCGCGACCCGCCCCGCGACGAAGGTCACCCCCGCGCGCTCGGCGGCCACCTGGAGAGCGTCCCGTACCGCCCGCGCGTCGACGCTGTGGTCACCGGGCACGTGCAGCGCCCCGCGCAGCCGCGTCGTCAGCCCGGGCTCGCGTCGCCGGGCGGCGCTGGCGGTCAGAACGGTCGAGTCGAGGCCCAGCTCGCGCTGGTAGGCGTGCAGGTCGGCGAGCGCCCGCACGTCGTCCTCGTCGAAGCCGACCAGCAGGGTGCCGGCGGTGCGCAGCCCGACCGAGCGGCCGGACGCCTGCTCCAGGTCGCGGACGAACTCCGGGTACCGCGCGAGCGACGCGCGCGCCAGCCCGAGCAGCCGCTCCTCGCCGTACGACGCCTCCGTGACGGGCGCGAGCATGCCGGCGGCGGCGTACCAGGAGCCCGCGCCGTCGGGGTCGTCCACCACCGTCACGCGCAGCCCGCGCTGCGCAGCCCGCCATGCGACGGCGAGCCCGATGAGCCCGCCGCCCGCGACGAGGACCTCGGTCATCCCAGCGCCGCCAGGAGCCGCCGGGTCGCCTCCGCCGGGTCCGCCGCGTCCGACACCGCGGCGACGACGGCGACACCGTGCGCGCCGGCAGCGAGCAGCTCGGGCACCGTCTCCACCGTCACGCCGCCGATCGCGAGCACCGGCACGGCGACGGCCTCCGCGACCGCGCGGATGCCGGCGGCTCCGAGCGGCTCCGGCAGCCCGTCCTTCGTCGTCGTGCCGTACGCCGGCCCGACGCCGAGGTACGACGCGCCCTGCTCCACCAGGGCCCGTGCGGCACCGGGCTCGCGGGCGGTCCCACCGACGTGCGCGTCCGGCCCGATCAGCCGTCGGACGACGTCCACCGGCAGGTCGTGCTCGCCCAGGTGAACGCCGGCAGCGCCGACCGCGAGGGCCACGTCCGGCCGGTCGTTCACCAGGCACGTCGACCCGTGCTGCGCGCACAGCCGCGCCACCTCGGTCGCGAACGCGTACAGCTCCCGGTCGGTGCCGCCCTTCGCCCGTACCTGCACCACGGGAGCGCCGGCGGACACCGCTGCCCGGACGACCTCGAGCGGAACGCGGCCCGCGCGCGCGTCCGTGAGCACGTGCAGCCGGCCGAGCGGCGTCATCGCCGCCGCGGCACCGTGACGAGCGCCGTCAGGGCAGCCGCTACCGACAGGCTCACCAGGGAGGCGGACAGGCCGTTCGTCGCGGAGATGTGCAGGTCGGCCTGCCGCGCCGACCACCAGGTGGTCCAGCCTGCGCCGACGCCGTCGAAGTAGGTGGGCAGCGTCAGCTGGTACGCGACGAAGCCGGCGGCCCACGGCAGCAGCAGGAGCGGCCGCGCCGGCGCCTGCTCGGAGGTGTCCCACGCGCCGCGCGGGACGAGGTAGTACGCCACGACCAGCATCGCCGCGAGCGGCACGAAGACGGCACCGATGAGGAACAGGAACGGCTCGTACGCCGTCACGTCGAGGGTCAGCGCGAGCAGCGTGGCGACGACGCCGACGCCGACGGCGAGCGCGCGGCGGTCGACGCGGGCGAGGACGTTCTGGCTGGAGACGGCCGTGGAGTAGACGTTCGCGAACACCTCGTCCAGCTCGAGCGCGACGAGGACGAGGACGGCCAGCGCGCCGAGCGGGACCGCGAGGAGGGCGTCGATCACGTCGAAACCGGCTGCCCCGTACGCCGACAGGGCGAGAACGCCCAGCATGAAGAACGCGACAGTGGCGACGCCGTAGCCCACCGCGGTGCCGGTGAAGGCGGTGCGCCCGTTCTTGGCGTGCCGCGTGTAGTCGCCGGCGAGCGGGAACCACGAGACCGGCAGCGCGATGACGACGTCGACGGCGGTCCAGAACGAGCCGGCGCCCTCGGTCACCTGCGGCAGCGGGTGGGACAGCACGCGGACGAACAGGTAGACCGTCGCGGCCAGCGCCAGCCAGACGGCGTACTTCGCGAGGGTGCGGACGGCGCCGAGCGGCCGTACGGCCATGGCGGTCGCCAGTACGCCCGCGACGAGCACGAACGGCCAGCGCGGAGCCGACAGCACCCGGGACGCCGCCTCAGAGATGATCACGATCTCGAAGGTCGCCCAGCCGACGCACTGGACGATGTTGATGGCGGTCGGCAACCAGGAGACGCGGTGCCCGAGCAGGCCGCGCAGCAGCACCATCGCCGGCACCCGCTCACGCGCTGCGGGAGCCGCCGTCAGGCCGAGCAGGACCGCGCCGATGACCGCGCCGACGACGACGGCGCCGAGCGTCACCCACAACGAGCGGTTCGGCAGGACGACGAACGCGGCGGCGACCGGCAGCAGCAGGCTGATGCCGAGGTTGGTCCACAGCCCCGCCGTCTCGCGCAGCCCGTGCACGGACTGCGCCGGCTCGGCGAGGGTCAGGGGTGCTTCGACCAGAGTCGTGCTCATGAGTGCTCCCTACGCCGGCATTACCCGGACAGGTTCAAGCGGTCGGCGGCGCTTCAGCCGCCCTCTCAGCCCGGTCGACCCGAGCTCCCGCACCAACCCCAGCAGGGTAGCCCCCTCGGGCGGGGAAGCGGTGAGGTAAGGATGGGTGCATGACGAAGCAGTGCGCCCCTTGCCTGTCCGACCTCGCGCTGGTGCGCGACGCCGTCACCGCCGTGGGCGGTACGGCCGTGTGCACAGCGCACACCGTG
>JBHENF010000031.1:0-17587 GCA_046262175.1 Mycobacteriales bacterium | reverse complement strand
GGCGGGTAGCCGCCCGGCCGCGCCGCCGTACCGGTGATCAGCTCGCCGGTCGCATCCGCAGCCGCCGCCGCATCGACGCCCAGCCGTCGTCGAAGCGGTCCAGACCGTCCGCGACGAGGGTGCCCCCGGACGAGGTCGCCCACCGCAGCGTCGACGGCGGCAGCAGCCGCGCCCGCCACCGCGCGCGCGGCGACAGCCCGGCCAGCAGCGCCTCCCGTACCCGCGCCGCGTCCGCCCGGAGCGCAGCGTCCGCGCCGCCGCCGTCGCGGGCGTACCGTGCCCGCTCCGCAGCCAGCGCGATCCGCTCGAGCGACTCCCGCGGTGCCCCGGCGATCCCGCGCGTGAGAGTCAGGTGCTCCGCCGCGGCCCGCGGCGAGTCCGCCGCCCGCCACCGGTGCCCTGCGTCCACGGCGTCGTCGCAGACCTGCGACCACGCGACCAGGGGGCCGGCGGTGCCCCACCTGCGCCGCGAGCGGACGCCGTGCAGCAGCCACGGCAGCGCGGCGAGCAGCAGCAGGGCGACGAGCGCCAGCAGGCCCACCGGCAACCCGGCCGAAGCCGGCTCGTCGGCCTCCGCGCCCGTCCCGGAGGAGGTCGGCGGCACGGCGTCGACGTTGTTCAGCTTGTCCGACAGGCCGCCGTCGTTCGGGTTGTCCGCGGTCGGTCCGAGCTCCGGGTCCGGGCCGGCAGGGCCGTCTTCGGCCGGGCCGCCGATCGCCTCGGCCGACGCGTACTCCGGGACGGTCGCCCGCCCGTCCGTGCGGGGGGTCGGCTCGAAGCGGACCCAGCCGGCGCCGGCGAACCACGCCTCCGGCCACGCGTGGGCGTCGCTCGTGGTCACGACGTACCGACCGTCCTTGGCCTTCGTCCCCGCGGTGAAGCCGACCCCGACCCGCGCCGGCACCTTCGCCAGTCGGATCATCGCGGCCATCGCCGACGCGTACTGCTCGCAGAAGCCGGTCTTGCCGACGAGGAAGTTCTCCAGGTCGCTCTGACTGTCGATCCCCGCCACCTTCGACGACGTGGAGTAGCTGAAGCTGGGGCTGCGGAAGTACCGCTGGATCGCCGCGACCTTGCCGTACGGCGTCTTCTGCCCGGCGATGACCTTGGCCGTGATGGCCGCAACGGTGGGCGTCACCACGGGCACGTCCGCGTACGGCTGGACCTCGATCGGGAGGTACGGGCTGGCGAGGCTGTCGAGCAGCTCCCCGTCGGGCACGACCCGCGTCGCCTCGACGGTGTAGCTCTTGGCCAGGTCACGCGTGCCGGTGCGGATCCCGAAGATCGTCTCGCTGCGCCGGTCGTACAGCCACGGTCCCTTGACCTTCACCTCGCGCGGCGGAAACGGCGTCGGCAGCCAGCGCGCGTCCAGGTCCTTGATGGTGATGGTGTCCCGGACCGGCTGGACCTCGACGTCGCCGCGGCTCAGCCCGACCGGCGCCGGCAACGTGCTCTTGACGCTGTTGTCCTTGCTCGACCCGGTCAGCCGCGACGCGGACCAGCCGGCGTCGGCGAACAGGTCCAGCGTCGTCAGGCGCAGGTAGTCCGGCGTCGGGTCGTTGGTCGTGTACGTGAGGACCGTGCGCGGGTCGGGCAGTCGAAGGTCGTTGCGCAGCCGCGTGATCGGGTTGTACGTCGTCGTCGTGCGCGCGGCCCCCGTCCCGCCCCCGTCGCCCCCGTCGCCGCCGAGCAGCCGGCCGTCGAGCCCCGGGATCATCGCAGGCACGACCACTGCGACGCCGAGGGCTGCCGCGCCGATCCGGCGGCCGACCCGGCCGAGGGTCGCGTCCTCGTAGGTGGGCCGGTCCGACTTCAGCGGCGTGCCCCAGCGGCTGACCCGCTCGCCGCCTTCGACGAGCAGCAGGGACAGCCAGCCGGCAGCGCCCACGGCGAACGGCAGCCAGCCGACGCCGCCCGTGCGGACCGCGGAGGGAACCGCGAACAGCACGAGCAGCGGCAGCCCGGCGAGCGCCGCGCGACCGGCGACGACGGCCACCAGGTCCACGACCAGCGCGACGGCACCGACGCCGAGCACCGCGATGAGCACCAGGCCGGGCGTGCTCGGCACGGGCGGCGCGAGGCGGGAGATGTCGTCGGCGCCGTCGACGAGCAGCGCGCGGAGGGCCGCCACGGTCTTGCCCGTCGGCACAAGCCCGTACGCGAGCGTGAGCCGGGCGAACACCAGGCAGACGTACTCGAGCAGCGCGACCACCGCGAGCAGCGGCTGCAGCGCCAGCGGCACCGACCCGCGCCGGCAGGCGAGCCCGGTCGCGGCCACGACGGCGATGGCGCCGAGCGCGCGCAGGACCCACCCGCGCCCGTCGTACAGCGGCCCCACGGCGGCGCAGCCCAGCGCCACCGCCAGCGCCGCCGCGAGGGTCAGCCGTTCCCGCGTGCTCATCCACTCACCTCTGCTGCCGGTCGGACGCCGCGGGCGCCGGCGAGCGGCCACACCGAGGCGAGGGTCGTGCCGTGCTCGATCGGGAGCACCCGCCAGCCGGCGCCGGCCAGGAGGGAGGCGACCCGCTCGTGGTCCTGCCGGGCAGCCTCGCGGGCGCGCAGCGGTCCGGGTCGCCAGCTGTCGGTGTCGAGCAGCACCGCGACGCAGGTGCCCGAGCCGACCCGCAGGCGGGCGAGGCGCTCGGCGTCCTCGAGGTCCATCGCCCCGAGCACCGCGACCAGCACCCCGTCGACGCCGGTGCGCAGCCGCGTCGCCGCCGGCAGCAGGCTGGCGGAGCGGCTCGGCATCACCAGCGCCAGCGCGTCCAGCAGCACGCCCTCGGTCAGCGCGGCGGCCGGCGGCGGGATGTCGCTGCCGTCCTCGCCGAACAGGCGCAGCACGAAGCCGGACCGCGACAGGGCGACGCCGATCGAGGCGACGGCGCTGACGGCGCACTCGAACGACGACCCCGGGCCGTCACCGCGGTGCGCGCCGGCTCGGCCGTCGAGCAGCAGCGTGGCCCGGCTCTGGAACGGCTGCTCCTCGCGCCGGACCATCAGCTCACCGACGCGGGCGGTGGAGCGCCAGTGCACCTTGCGCAGGTCGTCGCCCTGGCGGTACTCACGGGTCGCCGCGTCGTCGCTTCCGCTGGTGGCGACCGACCGGGTGGTCGCGTCGCCGCCGCCGGCCCAGTCGCCGCCGAGCCGCACCGCCGGGAGCGAGCTGACGACGGGCGTCACGACGAGGTCGTCCGTCTGCGCGAACGAGCGGGTGAGCTCGACGAGCCCGAACGGGTCGGTCAGCCGTACCGACAGCGGGCCGATCGTGTAGCGGCCGCGGACGTCGGCGCGCACCGGGTAGCTGACGTCCCGCACGCCCTTCGGCTCGATCTTGTCCAGGACGAAGCGGGGGCGGCCACCGAGCGTGTACGGCAGTGCGTCCTCCATCAGCAGCACGCCACTGGGCAGGCGGGAGACGTTGTCCAGCCGCAGCCGCGCCGTCGTGGGGCGACCCGCCTCGACGCGGCCGGGGTCGAGGTGCCGCTTGCAGGCCAGCCGGTAGCGGGTGCGCGCGACGACGGCGACCGCGCACAGCGGCAGGGCGACCAGGAACAGCGCCGCCCGGAGCAGGTCGCGCTGGCCGAGCAGGATGGACGCGACCGCGAGCGCTGCGCCGGCCGCGAGCAGGCAGCGGCCGCGGGTGGTGAGCCCCGCCAGCGCGGCGGACAGGTCGCTCATCGTCGTCGGGCAGGGGCGGCGCTGGCCGGCAGCGCAGTGCGCGCCACGAGGTCCGCCACGACCGCCTCGGGGGTACGGCGGGCGACCTGCGCCTCGGCGGTCGGCAGCAGCCGGTGGGCGAGGACGGGGCCGGCGAGGTCCTGGACGTCGTCGGGCAGCACGTAGTCGCGGCCTTCCAGCGCCGCCTGCGCCCGGGCGGCGCGCAGCAGCTGCAGGGTCGCGCGGGGGGAGGCGCCGAGCCGCAGGTCGGGAGCCTCGCGCGTCGCGGTGGCCAGCGCCACGACGTACTGCTTCACCTCGTCGGACACGTGGATCCCGCGTACGACGTCGATGAGCTTGCGCACCTCGAACGCGTCGGCGACGGCCTCGAGGTCGTCCAGCGGGTCGGCGCCGCCGTGGGTCGAGAGCATCTCGAGCTCGGCGGAGGCCGAGGGGTAGCCCATCGAGACGCGCGCGGTGAAGCGGTCGCGCTGCGCCTCGGGCAGCGGGTAGGTGCCCTCCATCTCGATCGGGTTCTGCGTGGCGATGACCATGAAGGGCGTCTCGAGCTCGTACGTGACGCCGTCGACGGTGACCTGCCGCTCCTCCATCGCCTCCAGCAGCGCGGACTGGGTCTTCGGCGACGCCCGGTTGATCTCGTCACCGACGACGAGGTTGGCGAAGACCGCGCCGGGCTTGAACTCGAAGTCGCGCGCCTCCTGGTTGTAGACGCTCACGCCGGTCACGTCGCTCGGCAGCAGGTCGGGCGTGAACTGGATGCGACGGACCGAGCAGTCGATGGATCGGGCCAGCGCCTTCGCGAGCATCGTCTTCCCGACGCCCGGCACGTCCTCGATGAGCAGGTGCCCCTCGGCGAGCAGGACGACCACCGCGAGCCGCACGGCGTCCGGCTTGCCCTCGATGACCTGCTCGATGTTGCCGCGGATGCGGGTCGTCGCCTCCAGCACGCCGTCCAGGCTCGACGGGTCGGACGGGCGCGGGGAGCGGGGCACGGGGGTTCCTCCTGGACCGTGGAGCCGGGGCCGGGCAGCGGACTGCAGATCGTGTCACCCGCGGCCCGCGGGAGCACCTCCTGAGCGCAACGGTTCGGCAACCGCAGGCCTTCCCCGATCCGACGTGCGGGAGCCCGCGCGCGTTCCCGCCGCCGTCCCGTACCTCCACCGCGCCCCACCGTCGGGCCGTCTCGCCGTGATCAACAGGGGGAGATGCACGTTCTGAGGGGTTCCCAGCGTGCAGATCCCCCTGCTGATCACCTCGCGACGCCTCGGTTGAACGCGGCAGAACACGCGCTACAGGTGCGCGGCAGCGTTGACGATGGGGGAAAGTGGAGTAAGGTGGTGGACATCGGAGCAAGGGGGTGGCGGGACCGTGTTCCTGGGCACGCACACCCCGCGCCTCGACGACAAGGGCCGGCTGTTCCTGCCGGCGAAGTACCGGGACGAGCTCGCAGGAGGCGTGGTGGTGACACGGGGGCAGGAGCGCTGCCTCTACGTGTTCACGAAGGCCGCGTTCGACGCCAAGGCCGAGGAGCTCCAGTCCGCGTCGCTCACCTCGCGCCGCGACCGGGACTACGGCCGGATGTTCTTCTCGAGCGCCGAGGACCAGCGGCCGGACAAGCAGGGCCGCATCACCGTCCCGGCCCGCCTGCGCACGTACGCCGGCCTCGACCGCGACTGCGTCGTGATCGGCGCCAACAGTCGGCTCGAGATCTGGGACGTCGAAGCCTGGGCCGCGTACGAGACGGCGCAGGAGCAGGCGTTCGCCGAGCAGGACGAGGAGGTCCTGATCTAGAGCCCCTGCCTTCAGGCCTCCGACCGCTCCCCTTCCTGGCGCACCTTCCCCGGCGCCAGGCGGGGGAGCGGGCGGGGACCTGAGAACAGGGACCAGCAAGGCACCGCCCCCGAGGTCCGCGAGCCGAGGGGTCCAGCACCACCGAGAGGGTCGAGCAGATGGACGACAAGCCCGGTACGAAGGACGACCTCGGCGCCGAGGTGCGTCAGAGCCTGGTGCTGCTGACGATCTCCGTCGGCGTCACGGCGCTGGTGACGGTTGCCGCGCAGGCCACCGCAAGCCTGCTCGGCTAGTGACCGCTCCTGCGCATGTCCCCGTGCTGCTCGAGCGCTGCGTGGCCCTCCTGGCCCCGGCGCTGACGGAGCCGGACGCGGTCGTCGTCGACTGCACGCTCGGCATGGGCGGGCACGCGGAGGCGCTGCTCGCGCAGACCACGGCCCGCCTGATCGGGCTGGACCGCGACCCGGAGGCGCTGCGGCGCAGCGGCGACCGGCTCGCGTCGTACGCGGACCGCAGCACGCTGGTGCACGCGGTGTACGACGAGCTGCCGAGCGTCCTGGGCGGCACCCGGGTGCAGGGGATCCTGTTCGACCTCGGCGTCAGCTCGCTGCAGCTCGACGAGGCGGCGCGCGGGTTCGCGTACGCGCAGGACGCGCCGCTGGACATGCGGATGGACCCGACGACCGGCCGCACCGCCGCCGACATCGTCAACAGCTACGACGGCCGTTCGCTGGCGCGGGTGCTCAAGGAGTACGGCGACGAGCGCTTCGCCTCACGTATCGCCGACGCCATCGTCCGGGAGCGGGCCGTCGAGCCGTTCACCGGCACCGCCCGGCTCGCCGAGCTGGTCCGTACCGCGATCCCTGCGGCGACTCGCCGGACCGGCGGGCACCCGGCGAAGCGCACCTTCCAGGCGCTGCGCATCGAGGTCAACGACGAGCTCGGCGTGCTTCGCCGCGCGATCCCTGCCGCCCTCGACGCCCTCGCCGTCGGCGGCCGGCTCGTGGTCATGAGCTACCAGTCCCTGGAGGACAAGATCGTGAAGTCCGAGCTGCGCACGCGGTCGACCAGCAACGTCCCGGTCGACCTCCCGTTCATCCCCGAGGGCTCGGGCCCGGAGCTGCGGCTGCTCGTCCGCGGCTCGGAGCAGGCGTCCGAGGAGGAGGTGGCGCGCAACCCGCGCGCCGCCTCGGTGCGGCTGCGGGCCGCCGAGCGCGTACGGGATGCCGCATGACCGCCGCCACGCTCGCCCGCGCGTTGCCGCGGAGCGGGAGCGCGAAGCCGGCGTACCTCCGGCTCGTCGCCGCTCGCCGATCCAGCGCCGCCCGTACGCCGTTCGTCGTCGTGGTCGTCCTCATCCTGCTCGGCGGGCTGCTCGGGCTGCTCGCCCTGAACACCGTCCTGGCGCAGGACGCGTTCACGCTGCACGCCCTGCAGGTGCAGAGCCGCCAGCTCGCCGACCGTGAGCAGGCGCTGCAGCGCGAGGTCGCGGACCTGCAGTCGCCGCGCTCGCTCGCGGCGCGGGCGACGGCCCTCGGGATGGTGCCGGGCGGGCCGCCGGCCTTCCTCCGGCTCTCCGACGGCAAGGTCCTCGGCGCGCCGGTGGCGGGCACCGCGCCCGTCGTCGCCCCCGTAGCCCCCGTCGCTCAGGCCCCCGTGGTCAAGGCCAAGCCCAAGGCCCCCGCCGCCGGCACCTGGCAGCCGGCGACCACGTCCTGGACCTCGAAGAAGTCGCGCGCCACCCCGGCTGCCCGTTGACGCCGGTCCCGCCCCGCGGCCCCGCGCCACGCCGTACTCCGGCCGCACCGCGGCGCGCCTCCGTCACGACCGCGCCGCGACGGGGCAGCGTCCCTCCCGTGCGCACCCGTTCGCCCTCGCCGGGCCTGCGTACCGCCCCGCACCGTGCCGGGCCCCGGCCCGGGCGCCCCCCGGTCCGTCGGCGTACGCAGCCCCTCGGCCGCCAGGGCACGCGCCTGCGCGGCGGCTTCGGCTTCCTCCTGCTCGTGCTCGCGCTGCTCGCCGGCCGGCTGGTCTGGCTGCAGGGCTTCCACGCCACGGCGTACGCCGACAAGGCCGTCGACCAGCGCATCCGCACCAACACCATCGTCGCGCCACGCGGCACGATCACCGACCGCTCGGGCGAGCCGTTCGCCCTGTCGCTGGACGCCCGTGCCGTCTACGGCGAGCCGCGGATCATCGCCCGCGCCGAGTGCAAGCCCGACGCGAAGAAGCCGTGCAACCCGGCGACCATCGCCGCGGCCCTGGCGCCCGTGCTGCAGACGCCGGCGGCCGAGCTCGAGGAGAAGCTGTCCCGCAGCAGCGCCTTCGTCTACCTGGCCCGCGGCCTCGACCCTGCCGTCGGCAAGACGGTGCGCGACCTCGGGCTGGTCGGCGTCGGCGTGCTGCAGGAGCCGAAGCGGACTCACCCCGGCGGTGACCTCGCCGTCAGCGTCACCGGCTTCACCGACCGCGAGGGCAAGGGCCTCATGGGGGTGGAGTCGGGGATGGACGACGTCCTTCGCGGCAAGAACGGCCGGACCACCGCCGAGGTCGACACGGCCGGTCGCGTCATCCCGACCGGCGCCACCACCAGCACGCCCGCCGTTCCCGGTCGTGACGTCCAGCTGACCATCGACCGCGACCTGCAGTGGTACGCGCAGCAGGTGCTCGCGCAGAAGGTCGCCGAGACCGAGGCCGTCAACGGCACCGCCGTCGTCATGGACGTGCAGACCGGCGAGGTCCTCGCGCTCGCCACCTCGCCGACGTTCAACCCGGACAGCCGCAACGCCAAGACCTCGCCGCAGGCGCTGAAGAACGTGGCGATCGCCGACGTGTACGAGCCGGGCTCGGTCAACAAGGTCATCACCGCCGCCGCGGCGCTCGAGTCGGGGGTGGTCACGCCGGCCACGCCGATCGTCGTGCCCCCGACGTACCAGGTCGGCCGGCACACCGTGCACGACGCGGAGCGGCACGGCACCGAGCACCTGACGTTCGCCGGCGTGCTCGCGAAGTCGTCCAACATCGGCACGGTCATGGTCGCGCAGAAGGTCGGGGCGGAGCGGCTGTACGACGCGATGCGCCGGTTCGGGTACGGCGAGAAGACTGGCCTCGGTCTGCCGGGCGAGACGCGCGGTCTGCTGCCCAAGCCGGCCGACTGGTCCGGCACGTCCATAGCGACGATCCCGATCGGCCAGGGCGTCTCGGTCAACGTCATGCAGGTCGCGTCGGTGTACGCCACCGTCGCCAACGGCGGCGTACGGGTGACGCCGACGGTCGTGAAGGCCGTCGCCGACTCCTCCGGCCACCTCGTACCGGCCGCCAAGCCCGCCAGCCGCCGCGTCATCTCGCCCGAGGTCGCCGCGCAGCTGCGCGGGATGCTCGAGGCCGTCGTCAGCGAGGAGGGCACCGCCCCGCTCGCCGCCGTGCCGGGGTACCGGATCGCGGGCAAGACGGGTACGGCCCAGCGCGTCGTCGACGGCCGCTACGCCGCCGGCAACTACACCTCGTCGTTCATCGGCTTCGCCCCTGCAGACGCGCCGCGTCTGGTCACGGCCGTCGTGCTGCAGGGCACCGGCCGGCGCGGCTACTACGGCGGTGCCACCGCGGGGCCGGTCTTCCAGTCGGTCATGTCGTTCGCCTTGCGTGGCCTGAAGATCGCGCCGACCGGCACGACCGCGCCGCCGATCACGCTGACCACCGGATAACCTGAGCCGTGACAGCACTGCGCCCGACAGCCCCGCCGCGGCGCCCGCTCTCCGAGCTCCTGGAGACGGTCCCCGGACTGCGGCTGGCCGGCTCGGCGGACGTGCTGGTGAGCGGCTGCACGCACGACTCGCGAACCGTCGAGCCTGGCGACCTGTACGCCGCCCTGCCCGGTGCGCGGGCCCACGGCGCCGACTTCGCGGACGCGGTGCGAGCCGCCGGCGCGGCCGCTGTGCTGACCGACGCGGCCGGTGCCGACCGCTTCGCGGGGCTGCCGGTGCTGGTGGCGGAGGACCCACGGGGCGTGCTGGGCGAGGTGGCGCGCTGGGTCCACGGCAGCCCGGCCGACGACCTGCTCCTGCTCGGCGTCACCGGGACGAACGGCAAGACCACGACGGCGTTCCTGCTCGAGGCGGGGCTGCGCGCGGCGGGGCACTCCACGGCGCTGCTCGGCACGGTGCTCACGCGGATCGGCGACGAGGTGCTGCCCAGTGTCCGTACGACGCCCGAGGCGACCGACCTGCAGGCGATGATCGCGGTCATGCGCGAGCGCGGCGTCACGGCGGTCGCGATGGAGGTGAGCAGCCACGCGCTGGCGCTCGGCCGAGTGGATGGCGTCGTCTTCGACGTGGCCGCCTTCACCAACCTGAGCCAGGACCACCTGGACTTCCACGGGTCGATGGCGGAGTACGAGGCTGCGAAGGCGCAGCTGTTCACGCCGCGCCGGGCCCGTCGCGGCGTCGTCAACTGCGACGACCCGGCCGGCCGGCGGATCGTGCAGGGCGCGCAGATCCCGTTGAGCACGTACGGGGAGGACGCCGACTGGACGGCGCGCAAGGTCGACCTGCGCCCGGACGGCAGCAGCTTCCGGCTGGTCGGGCTCGACGCCGAGGTCGGCGCGCAGGTCCGGCTGCCGGGTGCCTTCAACGTCGCCAACGCCGTGTGCGCCCTCGCCACGCTGGCCGCCGCCGGCGTCGACCTGCAGGCGGCGGCGTGCGGCATCGCCGATCTCCCCGGCGTACCCGGCCGGATGGAGCGCGTCGACGCCGGCCAGCCGTTCCTCGCGGTCGTCGACTACGCGCACACGCCGGAGGCGGTGACCACGCTGCTGAGCACGGTGCGCGCGCTCACCTCAGGACGCGTGATCGCGGTGCTGGGCTGCGGCGGCGACCGCGACCGCGCGAAGCGGCCGCTCATGGGGCGGGCGGTCGCCGAGGGCGCCGACGTCGCCGTGCTGACCAGCGACAACCCGCGCAGCGAGGACCCGCTGGCGATCCTGGCCGAGATGGCTGCCGGCGCGCCCGACGCGACGGTGGAGCCGGACCGGCGGGCCGCGATCGCTCTGGCCGTCAGCATCGCCGGTCCGGGTGACGCCGTGGTCGTCGCCGGCAAGGGGCACGAGAGCGGCCAGGAGGCGGACGGCGTCGTCACCCCGTTCGACGACCGGCTGGTCCTGCGCGAGGCGGTGCTCTCGTGCTCCCGATGACGGCCGAACAGCTGGCGGCGGCCCTGGGAGCGGCCGGCGGGCCGCAGGCTCCCTTCGGCGGCGAGGTGCGGATCGACAGCCGCGCCGTGCAGCCGGGCGACCTGTTCGTCGCGCTGGCGGGGGAGCGGGCGGACGGGCACGACTACGTGCCCGCCGTCCTCGAGGCCGGGGCGTACGGCTGCGTCGTGAGCCGCGACGTGCCCGGCCAGTACGTCGTGCCCGACACCCTCGCCGCCCTGCAGTCGCTGGCCCGCACGGTCTTCTCGATCGACCAGCCGCTGACCTTCGGCGTCACGGGCAGCAGCGGTAAGACGTCCACCAAGGACCTGCTTGCCCAGGTGCTGGCCGGCTTCGGCGAGACGCTCGCGCCGGCCGGGTCGTTCAACAACGAGATCGGGCTGCCCCTGACGGCGACGCAGCGAACGGCATCGACCGCGTACGCCGCCCTCGAGTACAGCGCCCGCGGCGTCGGGCACATCGCGTTCCTGTGCGGGATCGTCCGCCCGGACGTGTCGCTGGTGCTCAACGTCGGCAGCGCCCACGTCGGCGAGTTCGGCTCGCGGGAGAACATCGCCGTCGCGAAGGGCGAGCTGGTCGAGGCCGCCCGGCGCATGGTCGTGCTCAACGCGGACGACCCGCTCGTGCTGGGGATGCGCTCGCGCACGAGCTGCCCGGTCGTCACCTTCGGCACGGGCGCCGACGCGGACGTACGGGCGACCGACGTGCAGCTGGACGACGACGGGCGCGCGTCCTTCCGCATGAACGGCGAGCAGGTGCGGCTGCAGGTGAGCGGCGAGCACCAGGTGGCCAACGCGCTCGCCGTTGCGGCCGCGCTGTCGGGCGGGGTGACCGACGACCTGGCGCGGGTTGCAGACCTGCTGAGCCACGCGAAGCCGGTCAGCCGCTGGCGGATGGAGATCGTCGAGCGGCCGGACGGCGTGACGGTTGTCAACGACGCCTACAACGCCAATCCCGAGTCGATGCGCGCCGCGCTGAAGACGCTCGCCGTCATGAGCCGCGGCAAGACGCGGCGCACCTGGGCGGTGCTCGGGCCCATGGGCGAGCTGGGCGCCGAGGCGCCCGACGCGCACATGGATCTGGGCCGGTTCGTGGTCCGGCTCGACGTGTCGCGGCTGGTGGTCGTGGGTTCCGAGGCCGGCAGCATCCATGCTGGGGCGGTGCTGGAAGGGTCGTGGGGTGAGGAATCGGTGCACGTCGACGACGTCGACGCGGCGGTGGCCCTGCTCCGCGAGCAGGTCCGGCCGGGTGACGTGGTGCTGGTGAAGGCGTCCCGGGCCGCGGGGCTCGAGCGCCTCGCCGCCGCGCTGCTGGAGGACGCCACGTGAAGTCGGTCCTCATCGCGGCGATGACCGCGCTCGTCCTCAGCCTGCTCGGCACGCCCGCCGTCGTACGGCTGTTCCGCCGCCGTGGCTACGGCCAGGAGATCCGCGAGGACGGGCCGTCCAGCCACGCGGTGAAGCGCGGCACGCCGACCATGGGCGGCAGCGTGATCATCGGCGCGACACTCGTCGGCTACTTCGTGGCGCACCTGTTCGTCGCCGGCCAGCGCGGCCGCGGCCCGACGGCCAGCGCGCTGCTCGTCCTCGGGCTCATGACGGCGCTGGGCCTGGTCGGCTTCCTCGACGACTTCATCAAGATCCGCAAGCAGCGCTCGCTCGGGCTGACCGCGGCGGCGAAGTTCATCGGCCAGCTGATCACCGGCGTCGGGTTCGCCGTCGGCGCGCTGCAGTTCAAGAACCGGCACGGGCTCACCCCTGCCTCGACGCACCTGTCGTTCGTCCGCGACTACGCCGGCATCGGGCTCGGCACCGTCGGCTTCGTGATCTTCGCGTACCTGATCGTCACGGCCACCTCCAACGCCGTGAACCTCACCGATGGGCTCGACGGGCTGGCCAGCGGCACCAGCGTGATGGTCTTCGCGTCGTACGTGGTCATCGCGTTCTGGGAGTTCGGCAACGCGTGCACGCGCGCCGGTGTCGCGCAGGCGTCCTGCTACTCGGCGCGCGATCCGCTGGACGTCGCGCTGGTCGCCGCAGCGGCCATGGGCGCCTGCTTCGGCTTCCTGTGGTGGAACGCCTCGCCCGCCAAGATCTTCATGGGCGACACCGGGTCGCTCGCGCTCGGCGGGCTCCTCGCCGGCATCGCGATCGTGACGCGTACCGAGCTGCTGCTGATCGTCCTCGGTGGGCTGTTCGTGATCGAGACGATCTCCGTGATCCTGCAGGTCGGGGCGTTCAAGCTGACCCGCAAGCGGATCTTCAACATGGCTCCGGTGCACCACCACTTCGAGCTGGCCGGCTGGGTGGAGAACACCGTCATCGTCCGGTTCTGGATCATCGCCGGGCTTGCCGTGGCGTTCGGGCTGGGCGTGTTCTACGCGGAGTACCTGTCCCAGGGCCCGCTCGGCTGATGCTCCCGTCCCGGGTCCCTCTCCACCCCGGCTTCGCTGTACGAATCGGGAGACACGCCGGCGGGTCGCCCGGCGTGTCTCCCGCAATGCACAGCGAAGGGGCGGAGTGACCGGGTACGACGGCGTACGCGCGGTCGTCGCCGGTGCGGGGGTCTCCGGCGCGGCGGCGGCGCGGGTGCTGCGCGAGCGGGGCGCCGAGGTGACGGTCGTCGACGCGCGCGGCGGCGAGGACGTGCTCGTCACCGACACGGTCCCGGCCGGCACGGAGCTCGTCGTCACGAGCCCCGGCTGGCGGCCGGACAGCCCGCTGCTGCTCGACGCCGCCGCGAAGGGGATCGAGGTGTACGGGGAGGTCGAGCTCGCCTGGCGGGTGCGCGACCCGGCCGTGCCCTGGCTCGCCGTCACGGGCACCAACGGCAAGACGACCACGGTGAAGATGCTCGAGAGCGTGCTGACCGCGGCCGGCCACCGCACCGTCGCGGCAGGCAACGTCGGCCTGCCGCTGCTCGACGCCGTCACCCAGCCGTACGACGTGCTCGCGGTCGAGCTGTCCAGCTTCCAGCTGCACTGGTCCTCGACCGTCGCGCCACTGGCCGGGGCGCTGCTCAACCTGGCGCCCGACCACCTCGACTGGCACGGCTCGATGGGGGAGTACGGCCGCGCGAAGGCGAAGGTCTGGGCCCGTGGGATCAGCATCGCCAACGCGGACGACGAGCCCGCCCGGACGCTGCTCAGCCGCGCGCCCGGCCGGCGGGTGACGTTCACGCTGCGCACGCCGCGGCCGGGTGAGCTCGGGCTGGTCGAGGACCTGCTCGTCGACCGCGCGTTCCCCGACGTCGCGGGGGAGGCGACGGAGCTCGCGTCGCTGGCCGACCTGACGGTCACCGGCGGGCACAACGTCGCGAACGCCCTCGCCGCGGCGGCGCTCGCCCGCGCCTACGGCGTTCCGGCCGGCGCGGTGCGGACGGGGCTGCAGCAGTTCACCGCGGACCCGCACCGCAACCAGCTGGTCGCCGAGGCCGGGGGTGTCCGGTGGGTGGACGACAGCAAGGCCACCAACCCGCACGCCGCGGCCGCGAGCCTCGCCGCGTACGAACGCGTCGTCTGGATCGCGGGCGGCCTGCTGAAGGGCGCGGACGTCGAGGACCTGGTGCGCAACGCGGCGCCACACCTCGCCGCCGTCGTGCTGCTCGGCAGCGATCGGCGACCGATCCGTGACGCACTGTCGCGACACGCGCCCGACGTCCCCGTCCAGGAGGTGTCGCGGCTCGACACTGAGGCCATGTCCGAGGTCGTTGCTGCCGCGCGCCGGCTCGCACGTCCCGGCGACACCGTGCTGCTCGCGCCGGCGGCCGCCTCGATGGACTGCTTCCGCGACTACAAGGAGCGCGGCGACCTGTTCGCCGCTCTGGCCCGCGCGTGACCACGGTCCCGATCGGCCTCGCGCGCGCCACGGCGAAGACCAAGACGCCCGTCCTGCAGCGGCCGCTCGCGTCGTACTACCTCGTCCTCGCCAGCACCGGCGCGCTGCTCGCGCTCGGCCTGGTCATGGTCTTCTCCGCCTCGTCCGTACGTGCGTACGCGACGTACGACAAGTCGTACGCGATCGCGCTCAAGCAGGCGATCTTCATGGCCGTCGGCCTGCCGTGCATGTGGGCGGCGTCGAGGCTGCCCATCCGCGTCTGGCGGATGCTCGGCTACCCGATGCTGCTCGCCGCGCTGACCGGCCTCGTCCTCGTCCTCGTGCCCGGCATCGGGCGCGGCGTCGACGGCGCCACCCGCTGGATCCCGCTGCCGGGCGGCTTCAACATCCAGCCGAGTGAGCTCGGCAAGCTGTCGCTGGCGCTGTGGGGCGCAGACCTGCTCGTACGCAAGAAGAAGCTGCTCGGCGACTGGAAGCACCTGTTCGTCCCGCTCGTGCCGGTGGCCTGCCTGGTCTGCCTGCTCGTCATGCTCGAGCCGGACATGGGGACGACCCTCGCGACGATCTCTGTCGTGGTGGCCCTGCTGTGGGTCGTCGGCACGCCGCTGCGGTACTTCGCCGTCTTCCTCGGCACGCTCGTCTCGCTGGCGACGGTGCTGGCGATCGCGGAGCCGTACCGCATGGCCCGGCTGACGGCGTTCCTGCACCCGTTCGAGGACGCGCAGGGCGCCGGGTACCAGGCGGTCCAGGGGCTGTACGCGCTGTCCTCCGGCGGCTGGTTCGGCCTCGGGCTCGGCGCCAGCCGCGAGAAGTGGGCGGGCGGCCTGCCCAACGCGCACACCGACTTCGTCTTCGCGATCATCGGCGAGGAGCTCGGCCTGCTCGGCACGCTGAGCGTCCTGGTGCTGTTCGGCACGCTGACGTACGCCGGCGTACGCATCGCCAAGCGCAGCACGGACCCGTTCGCCCGCCTCGCCGCCTCGGCGGTCACGGCCTGGCTCGCGGCGCAGTCGCTCATCAACATCGGCGCGGTCGTGGGCATGGTCCCGATCACCGGGATCCCGCTGCCGCTCGTGTCCTTCGGCGGCTCGGCGCTGATCCCGACGCTGGTCGCGATCGGCATGCTGCTGTCCTTCGCGCGCAACGAGCCGGGAGCGGCCCAGGCGCTGGGCGCACGCAAGAAGCGCGCGGCACCGGCGCCGGCCGCCTCGCGGACGACCGTGCGTGGGACCGGCCGTACTGCCTCGCGACGGCCGTCTCCTCGGAGGGGCTGAGCCGTGCACGTCGTGCTCGCCGGCGGCGGATCGGCCGGTCACGTGGAGCCCGCGATGGCGCTGGCCGACGCGTTGCGCCGGCTCGACCCGGCGGTCGGGATCACCGCCCTGGGCACCGCGGCCGGGCTCGAGGCGCGGCTGGTGCCGGCCCGCGGGTACGACCTCGCCGAGATCCCGCGGGGGCCGCTGCCGCGCGCGCTCGGCCCCGACCTGCTCAGCGTCCCGACCCGGGTGCGGACTGCGGTGAAGGTGACTCGCGGGCACCTCGACCGGGTCGGGGCGGACGTGGTCGTGGGCTTCGGCGGCTACGTCTCGCTGCCCGCCTACCTGGCCGCCCGCCGTCGCAAGACGCCGCTCGTCGTGCACGAGGCGAACGCGCGCGCCGGGATCGCGAACAAGGTGGGTGCGCGCCTCACGCCGTACGTCGCGGCCGCCGTCGAGGGGAGCGGTCTGCCGCACGCGCGGGTGCTCGGCATCCCGCTGCGGCAGGCGATCGCGACGCTGGACCGGTCCGCTCGGCGCGCCGAGGCGCGGGCGGCGTTCGGGCTCACCGACGCACCGGTGCTGCTGGTCACCGGCGGCTCGCAGGGCGCCCGCCGGATCAACGAGGCCGTGGTGGGTGCGGCCGCGGACCTGGCCGCCGCCGGCGTGCAGGTCCTGCAGATCGCGGGCCCGAAGCAGCAGCTCGACACGGCCGGGCTGCCGCCGACGCACTCCGTCCTGCCGTACGTCGACGGCATGGCCGACGCGTACGCCGCCGCTGACCTCGTGCTGTGCCGCGCAGGCGCCATGACCTGCGCCGAGCTCGCGGCGGTCGGCCTGCCCGCGGTGTACGTGCCGCTGCCGATCGGCAACGGCGAGCATGCGCTCAACGCCCGGCCGGTCGTCGACGCCGGCGGCGGGTTGCTCGTCGACGACGCGACCCTCGACGCCGCGTGGATCCGGGACCACGTGCTGCCGCTGCTCGCGTCGTCCGAGAGGCTCGCCGACATGGGCTCGCGCGCCGCGGTGCTGGGGCATCGCGAGGCGGACGTCGCCCTCGCGCACCTCGTCCTCGAGGCGGCCGGGTCGTGAGCCTCACCGGCAGCGTTCACCTGGTCGGCATCGGCGGCGCCGGCATGAGCGGCATCGCCCGCGTCCTGCTGGCCCGCGGCGCGACCGTCAGCGGGAGCGACGCGAAGGACTCCCGGAGCATCGCCGCGCTGCGCGCACTCGGCGCCACCGTGCACATCGGGCACGCCGCCGAGAACGTCGCGGGCGTCGGCACCGTCGTGGTCTCCAGCGCCATCAAGGAGAGCAACCCCGAGCTGCAGGCCGCCCGCGCCGCCGGCACGCGCGTGCTGCCGCGCGCCGAGGCGCTCGCCCTGCTCATGGCCGGCCGCCGCGGGGTCGCCGTCGCCGGTACGCACGGCAAGACCACGACCACGTCGATGCTCACGGTGGCGGCGTTCCACTGCGGGGTCGACCCCTCGTTCGCCATCGGCGGTGACCTCAACGAGGCCGGCAGCAACGCGCACCACGGTTCGGGCGACCTGTTCATCGTCGAGGCGGACGAGAGCGACGGCTCGTTCCTCGCCTACCACCCGCACGCCGCGGTCGTGACCAACGTGGAGGCCGACCACCTCGATCACTACGGCGACGCCGCGGCGGTCGACCGGGCCTTCGAGGAGTTCGTCGCGACCGTGAGTGGGTTCGTCGTGATCTGCCAGGACGACCCCGGCGCGCGCCGGCTGGCCGAGCACGCCCGCAGCCGTGGCACCGAGGTGCGCACGTACGGCGAGGCCGACGACGCGGACCTGCGC
>JBHENF010000030.1:0-8735 GCA_046262175.1 Mycobacteriales bacterium | reverse complement strand
GCACCGGTACGGCGAGATGACCCGGATCACCGCCGGCAGCGACGATCCCGGCTCGGTGTACCAGCGCCTGGACGAGCGGCTCAAGACGACGGCGGTGCGCGCCGTGCCGGGGCCGCTGAGCGCCGACGGGCGGCGGGTCCCGTTCCACGTCGCGCTGGACCTGAGCGGGCTCGGGACGTACGAGTACGACAGCACCCTCGAGCTGGGTGAGTCGCGGGACCGGTGGCGCGTGGTCTTCCGGTCCGCGACGGTCCACCCGATGCTGCGCAACGGGCAACGGCTCGACCGCGAGTCGCAGCCGGCGCCGCGCGGGACGCTGCTCGACCGGACCGGCCGGCCGCTGCGCGCGGCCAGCGCCGACCTTGCCGCCAACGTTCTCGGGCGGCCGCCGTCGAAGGCGGATCCGGTCGGCACCGGGCTGGAGCGGCTGCTGGACGCGCGGCTGACCGGCAGCACCGGCGGGGCGCTGCTCATCCGCGACGTCGTCACCGGGAACCAGGTCCAGCAGCTGAAGGTCTTTCCCGGGCGGGCCGCGGACTCGGTCCGCACGACGCTGGACCTGCGCGTCCAGGCCGCCGCCGAGCGGGCCCTCGCCGGTGCGCCTGCGCGCGCCGCCCTGGTCGCCATCGACGCGCCGACCGGTGAGATCCGCGCGATCGCCAACAACCCCGTCACGGGCGTGACCGCGGCGTTCGCCTCGTACGCACCGGGGTCGGTCTTCAAGATCGTCACCGCGACGGCGGCGCTCCAGGCCGGCAGCTCGCCCTCGACGCAGCTGGACTGCCCGGCCAGCACGTCGTCGGGTGGCCGCACGTTCCGCAACGACGAGAACGAGGCGTACGGCCGGATCCCGCTCAGCACGGCGTTCGCGCTCTCGTGCAACACGGCGTTCCTCGAGCTGGCCGAGGGCCTGCCGGCGGGTGCGCTGCAACGGACGGCGCGGCTGTTCGGGTTCGCCCGGCCGGACCTGCTGCCGATCCGCGCCGAGGGCGGCGAGGTGCCCGAGCCCGCGTCCGCGGCGGAGGCCGCCGCCGACGCCATCGGGCAGGGCCCCGTGGAGGCCAGCCCGTTGCTCGTCGCGTCCATGTCCGCAGCGGTGGCGACCGGCACGTGGCGGCAGCCGCACCTGCTGCCCGGCGGCGCCGTCGCGAGCAACCCGGTCCCAGCGGCGGCGACGCTGCGGACGCTGATGCGCGGCGTCGTCACCCGCGGCACCGGCCGCGCTGCGGACCTGCCAGGCGTGCCCGTGTCGGGCAAGACCGGGACCGCCCAGTTCGGCAGCGGCGACCCGCTGCCGGTGCACACCTGGTTCACCGGCTTCCGCGGCGACCTCGCGTTCTGCGTCTTCGTCGAGCGGGGGGTCTCCGGCGGGAAGACGTCCGCGCCGATCGCGCGCCGCTTCCTCACCGCCGCGACGGGGTAGGGGCGGGTCATGACCGAGCCGCAGACCCCTGACCCGCACGCCGGCCTGTCCGCCACCGGGAAGACGGCCGACCAGCTGTCCGCCGACGACGCGGCACCGGGCACCACCTACGGCGACACCGGCAGCCTCGAGCAGGAGGTCGTCGGAGCCGACGACGAGGCGGAGACGGGCGAGCCGCCCGCCTAGTCTCGTACGGGTGCCGCAGCACCTCGCCGACCGCTTCCCCGAGGTCGCTGCGGAGACCCTCGTCGCCTCTCTCGTCCCGCCGCCGCGCTTTGCGGACGTCCGCTTCTCGACGTACGTACCGGATCTGGCGCAGCCCTCGCAGCCCCATGCCGTCGAGAAGCTCGAGGCCTTCGCGCGGACGCTCGCGCCGTCGCGCAGGCGCCGGTTCGGCAGGACGAGCGCCGCGGGTCCAGCGGGTGTCTACCTCGACGGCGGCTACGGCGTCGGCAAGACGCACCTGCTGGCGTCGCTGTGGCACGCGGCCCCCGAGCCTCGCGCGTACGGCACCTTCGTCGAGCTCACGCATCTGGTCGGCGCCCTCGGCTTCGCCTCGGCCGTCCAGGCGCTGGCCGGGCACCGGCTGCTGGCCATCGACGAGTTCGAGCTCGACGACCCCGGTGACACCGTGCTCGTCTCCACGCTGCTGCAGCGGCTGGTCGACAGCGGCGTCAAGCTGGCGGCCACCTCCAACACGCTGCCCGGTGCGCTGGGGGAGGGCCGCTTCTCCACGGCCGACTTCCTGCGCGAGATCCAGGGGCTGCACGCCCACTTCGCGCCGCTGCGGGTCGACGGCGAGGACTACCGGCATCGCGGCCTGCCCGAGCCGCCGGCACCACTGTCGGAGGACGCGCTTCGCGCCCGGGCCGAGCAGACGCCGGGGTCCTCGTACGACGGCTTCGAGTCGCTCCTGCAGCACCTGTCGCGGCTGCACCCATCCCGCTACGGCGCGCTCGTCGAGGGCGTCTCCCTCGTCTGCGTCGAAGGGGTCGGCCCGCTGGTCGACCAGGCGGCGGCGCTGCGGTTCGTGGTGCTGGTCGACCGGCTGTACGACCGGGACGTCCCGGTGGCCACCAGCGGGACCGGGCTCGGTCAGCTGTTCCCGGCCGAGCTGCTGGCCGGCGGGTATCGCAAGAAGTACCTACGTGCGCTGTCGCGGCTGACCGCCCTGGTGCGACAGGGACAGGGCGTCTGAGACGGAGCCGCCGGCGGCGGCGGGGCTGACGGAGCCGGCGGCAGCGAGGCCGACGTGCCGAGCGCGCACCAGGAGCCACACCACCAGGCCCATGAGCGTCATCGCGAGCGGTACGTGCACGGCGGTCAGCGTGTCCCTGCTCTGGTCGCGGATCAACCCGCCGAGGTACGCCTCGACGAGGAGCAGGCCGGTCAGAACGCCGCTGCCGACCCACAGGTCCCGGCGGGGGCGCAGGGTGAGGAACGCCGCCACCGTCGCGGCGGCCGCCAGCGCGATAGCGAGGTCGCCACCGCGAGCATGCACGTCGATCCAGCTGCTCGCCTCGTCGCGCCTGCCGTCGTGCTCGAGGAAGATGCCCGCCCACAGTCCCTGCAGGAGAACGGCCAGGGCCGTGAGTCCGATGAGGGCGCCGTAGAGACGAGCGGGGCGTGGCGTCACGGGTAGGCGTCCAGAGGCGTCGAGTGCGTGCTGCGGTTGTGGAGCAGGAACACGCCGAAGGCGGCGAGTACCGCTGCGAGAACAGCTGCCGGCGGGAGCTGGGGGAGCTGGTGCAGCGCGAGGGCGGCGAGCGCCGCGGAGGCGACCGGTTCGGCAACGGTGAGCGCGGCCAGCGGGATCCCCAGCTGATCAGTGCGCAGGGCTGACTGGCCGACCTGTACGGCGAGTAGGCCAACGACGGCGGCGGCGTACAGCGGCGGCCGGACGAGCAGCAGGTGCAGGGGAAGCGCGGCGGCCGCGGCGAGCAGCACCGCGGCACTGCCGGTGACGACGCCTGCGACCGCCCCGGCGAGCACGGGCGTCGGTCGGCGGACGAGCAGGAGTGCGCCTACGAAGGCGACGACGACCGGGACCACAACCGATCCCGACTGGACCGGTATGTGCCGCTGCGCGGCGCCGAACACGCCGACCCCCGCCGCGGTCAGCGTCAGGCCGGTCCAGGTACGGCGGCCGGCCTGGCCGGACAGGAGCAGCCCGAGAGGCAGGCCGAGCACCAGCACCGCCTGCACCAGGACGACGGACGTGGAGCGGAAGGCCAGGACCTGCAGGGCGACTGCGGCGAGCTCGACGGGCGCGGTGGCCCACCACACGGGGGAGCGGGACAGGTCTCGCAGCAGCCGCGGGTCCAGGCTGCCGCGCGCGGGCGTCGCGGTGACCGCGCGGTGCTGGCCGGCCGTGGCGAGGCCGAAGAAGCAGGCCGAACCCAGCGCCGCCGTGACGCCGAGGGCGGCGCTCACAGCCCGTGCTCGCCCACCGGGCCGACGCGCAGTCCGGCGGCTGTGCAGTGGTCGAGCAGCGCGGGCAGGGCAGCGACTGTGGCGCGCCAGGAGTTGGGCGAGGAGGTGCAGTCGGAGTCGTGCAGCAGCACCGTGCCGCCGGCACGCAGCTGCGACGTGACGAGCCGCGCGACGCTGCCGCCGCTCGCCTGCTCCTCCCAGTCCCGTCCCCACGCCGTCCACAGCACCGGCTGCAGCCGCAGCCGCCGGGCGGCAGCCATCGCACCGCCCGTCAGGGCGCCGTACGGCGGCCGGAAGTACCGCGGCCGCGCACCCGTTCGCTCCGCCAGCAGGTCGGCCGTCCGGGCGAGCTGTCGGTGCACCTGAGGCGGGGAGTGCCGCAGGTGGTTGCGGTGGTCCCAGCTGTGCACGGCGACCTCGTGCCCCGCGGCCGCCAGCGCGTCCAGCACCTGCGGGTGCCGCTCCACCATCGAGCCCAGCACGAAGAACGTCGCCCGTACGCCGTACGTCTGGAGCACCTCCAGCACCTGCGGAGTTCCGCGGTCGTCCGGACCGTCGTCGAACGTCAGAGCCACGTGGTCGAGCGCGCCACGACCCGCAAGGCCGGGCCAGCAGCCACGCAGGAGCGGGATCCCGCTCAGCAGAGGCCCGGCATGCGCCGCGGCGACGCCCATCGCCGCCAGCTGCCCCCTCACGTGCTTGCCCAGAGGGTGCCGAGCGGCCTGACCGCGAGGTGCGCCTCCGCTGCTGCCGACAGCACCGCGTCCAGCGTCGCCCGCAGAGTCGCATCGGGGGCCGCCACCACGGCCTGCTCTCCGCGGTGCAGGGACACGTCAGTGGGCGAGGTGACCGCCCGCGCGACCGCGACGGGCAGGTGGGCGCGGTAGGCCGAGGTGAGCTGCCAAGCACCCAGGCCGTGCAGGGACACCAGCGATGGCACGGATCCTGCCGAGGCGAGCGCCACCTCGTCCCGGGCATGCCGGCAGGTCGCGCGGGCGGCACCCGGCCGGCGCGGCAGGCGGGGGAACGCCGCCAGGACGATCACGCCGTCCGAGCTCAGCTGTCGAACGGCTGTCGGTGCCTCGGCTGCGACATCGGCTGGTACGACCGCACTGAGGGAGCCGCGGAGCAACGCGCCCGCCGTCGCAGGGTCCGCCAGCTCCGTCGCGTCGAGCTGCACGGCCAGGTAGACGGCAGCCGCGGGCCGGTGTGGCGCGCGGGCGACCGCCATTCCCTTCGTCGTCGCTTCGCTGACGCCGAAGCTGGTCGTCGCCACTGCCACCGGCATCATCGACGCAAGGGCCGCGAGCCGCAGGGCGGGCCGGTGCGACGGGCGCGGCGCGGCCGCCATCGGCACGTCGGTCAGGACGTCGACGGGGTCCCGCTTGAACAGCGCGTGCGCACGGGCCGCCATGGCCGCGCCGGCCGGCGTCTGAGCCAGCACCTGCACCAGCCGGACCAGCTCGTCCTCGTCCGCTGCGAGCCCGGCGACGCCGGCATCGGCCATCGCCTGCGCGTTGCGGCGACCGTGGCCGGGCAGGCACGCGTGCCCGATGACCGGTACGCCCGCGCCGAAGGCCTCCAGGCTCGACAGCCCGCCCGCGTTGTGCACGACCACGTCCGACGCCGCGTACAGGGACCGGACGTCGCCGGTCCAGCCGACTGCGCGTACGCCCTCGGCGGCGAGCTCGGACTGCAGGGCGTCGTTGCGTCCGCACAGCACCACCGGCACCACGCCGCCGCGGCGAAGGGCGTCCACCGCAGACCCCACGGCGCCGACGCCCCACGAGCCGGTCACCAGCAGTGCGACGCGGTCCTCCGCGGTGAGGTCGAGCCCACTGCGCGCGGCTGTCCGCTCGTCGGACGAGACCGGTCGATCGTGAACCGGGGACAGCACCGGGCCGGTCGCCACGGCCGGCCGCCGGGTCCGCCGCGCGGCGGTGCGTGCGCTGCCGTCGTAGACCGCCAGGTAGAGGTCCGTGCCGCTGTCCAGCCAGGTCGCGTGGACGTCCACGTCGGTGAGGAACGTCGCCGTGGGCACGTGCAGCCTGCCTTGGCGACGGAGCTGACCCAGCGCACGACCGGCCAGCGGGTACGTCGCGACCGCCAGGGTGTGCTGGCCGCGCCGGATGGTGCGGAGCAGCCGCCGGCGCGCGAACCCGGCGATGACGCCGGCTGTCCGATCGAGCACCGGCCGCCGCTCGATCGCGCCGTACAGCCACTCGTACGTCCCAGGCGCGTGCTTCAGCTGGGCGCCGTAGCCGCGCCGGAACGCGCGGCCGAGCCCGAGCGGCATGACGTCGACGAAGTCCACGACGGTCACGGGCGTGCCCTGCCCGCGCCAGCGCCGGGCGAGCTCGAAGGCGACGCCGTCGTGGCCGGCGCCCATGCTCGCGCTGACGACGAGAACCCCGCCCGGCGCCGGCGCGGGCATGCGCGCAGCGGTCAGCCGCCAAGCCAGGGCGGTAGCGGCGGCACCGGCGGCCAGGTCGGCCAGGTAGTGGTTACCGGTCGCGACGACGACCGCGCAGGTCACGGCCACGTGCGAGGCCGCAAGGATGCGGGGCGTCCGCCTGCGGGTCAGCGCCCGCACGGCCAGCAGCACCCAGAGCGCCCACGCCACGTGCAAGCTGGGCATCGACGCGTACTGGTCGGCGTGCCGCGCCAGCGACGACGACGCCTCCCACGAGCCCCAGGTGCCCGAACGCGCGACGACGTCGACGAAGCCGCGGCCGGGCACGAGCCGCGGCGGCGCCACCGGGAACGCGAAGAACATGCCCAGCGCCACGAGGGTGAGGGCTACCAGCGACCGACGCGCGTGCCGGTACGTCGGCGGAGCCAGCGCGTACAGCGACACCAGGACGGCCACCGTCACGGAGGCATGCCCGAGGTCGTAGTAGAGCGAGGCGAGCTGGCCGAGCAGCCGGTGCGGCCCGAGCCAGCCGTTGACCGCGTGCTCGGGATCGAGGTGCAGCCGCTGCTCCGCCGCCAGCAGGCCGGCGGCATGTCGTACGGCGGCGGCAGACCGGACATGTGCCAGGTCGGCGACCCTGTCGTACGCGACGAGCAGGAGCGCAAGCACGCCGACCTCCACCGGCCAGAGCGGCCGGACGCGGGAGGTGCTGGTGTTGCGCACGCCCCGAGTCTCCGGGCGCCGGCGGTCTTGGGCCGCTTCGGCGGCTCTGCCGTTCAGGTGGCGTTCATGAAGCGGCGAGCAACATGCCGCCATGAACACCTCGCTCCTGCTGCACCTGAACAGCTGGGCGGCCTCCCATGCGTGGGCTGACGGCGTCGTCCGCTTCTTCGCCAAGGACGTCATCGCCCTTGTGGGGCTGGGCCTGCTCGTGCTGCTGGCTCGGGAGGTTCGGCGCCGAGGCGTACGCGCCGGTGTGCCGACGGCGGTGGTGCTGGGCGTCTCGTTCCTGCTCGGCCTGCTCGCCGGGGTCGCGTACCCGGAACGCCGGCCGTTCCAGGACCACCCGGTGCGGCTGCTGTTCTCGCACGACCCGGGGCAGTCGTTCCCCAGCGACCACGCGACGGCCGCCTTCGCCTGCGCCGTTGCCGTTGCCCTGCTGCTCTCCCGCGGCTGGGGCGTGCTGCTGTTCGTGCTCGCCTTCGCCATCGGCGCCGCCCGCGTCGCGGCCGGCTTGCACTACCCCGGTGACGTGCTGGGATCGCTGCTGGTGGCCGTCATCGGCGGTTGCGCCGGGCTGCTCGCGCGCCGGCTGCTGGACCGCAGCCCTGCGATGCTGGTGCGGTGACCTCGCCAACCCTGCTGGTCGTCGAGGACGACTCGGGCCTGCGCGACGTGCTCTGCCGGGGACTGCGGTCGCACGGGTTCACGGTCCGCTCGGCCAGTGACGGGCGGGCCGCGCTGCGCATGACCGACCCCGAGCCGGACGCCGTCGTCCTGGACGTGGGGCTCCCCGACGGCGACGGGCGGGACGTCTGCGCCGCGCTCCGCGCCCGCGGCGTCCTCAGCCCGGTGCTGTTCCTGACCGCCCGCACGGGCGTCACCGACCGGCTCAGCGGTTTCGCCGCCGGCGGCGACGACTATCTCGCGAAGCCGTTCCACCTCGCCGAGCTCGTGGCCCGGATCGAAGCGCTGCTGCGCCGGCCGCCGTTGCGCGGGCGGGGCGGCGTCGACGACCTGGAGCTCGAGCCGCACGGGATGGCGCTTCGCCGGGGCGAGCAGCGGGTCCCGCTCTCCCCGACCGAGTTCCGCCTGCTGGCTCGCGTCCTCGGGACGCCGGACGAGGTGGTGCGTCGTCGTGACCTGCTCAACGCGGGCTGGCCGGACGGCGCGATCGTCAGCGAGAACACCCTGGACCAGTACGCCGGCAAGCTGCGGCGAAGGCTTCGCGACGTCGGCAGTCAACGCACGCTGACGGCCGTCCGCGGTGTCGGGTACCGCCTGTCGTGAGACCGCACACGCTGCGCGGCCGGCTCGCGCTGGTCGCTGTCGCGTCGACGGCTCTATGGGTGCTGCTCATCACCGTCGCGATCGACCTCGTCCTCGTGCATCAGCTGAAGGGGCAGGCGGACGACGTGCTGCGGTCGCGCAGCGAGGCGGCTGTCGCCCTGCTGGACGAAAACGGCGGCACGATCAACCCGGACGAGCTGGACGATGCGGTGTGGGTGGTCGTGGGCGACGCCGTGGTCCAGGCGTCCCGCAACCGTCCCGAGCTCGAGCCTCGCGTTCTCGCGCTGTCCCGGCACGGTGGCGGCTTTCAGGACGTGGACGGGCCCGACGTGCGTCTGTACGCGCGACCGTTCGAGGCCGGCTCGGTCTCCGGCGTCGTCGTCACCTCGGTGGATCTGCACCCGTACACCCGGAGTGCACGGCTGGCGATAGGCGGCTCGATCGTGCTGGCGCTCG
>JBHENF010000029.1:0-11384 GCA_046262175.1 Mycobacteriales bacterium | reverse complement strand
CCGCCACTACCCGACGCGCCGAGACCGTCCACCGACTGCGCAGTTCCGGCGTCGCCCACGCCGGCTCCGACCCCCTGCTGTTGAACGGTCGATCCACACGCTGTCAGCAGCACCAGGAGGGGAAGCACTACGGAACTCTGGCGACGTCCCTGCCGCCAGGCCCGGGACGCCGCCGGGGGGTGCGCAACTCCCGGGTGGACGTGCCTGGTGCCGCTCATGAGCTGCTCCTCGCTGCATGTGCCAGTTGTTCAGGGTTCGCGTGCGGGTCGTCTTCACGCTGGAAGATCCCGATCGGGTCGATCACCATCGCGGTGACCGCGTGATCCGGGCCGTGCTGGGCTTCGAACGAGAGGGTCGTGATGTCACGGCTCGTGAACCGGGTGCCACCTGCACTGGTCAGCACCAGGCTGCCTGCGCCCGGAAGCAGCGCGACGACGTCGCTGCCGCGACGCCGGATGACCAGACTCAGCGGGCCTGAGGTGTAGGTGCCGACCATGGCGTCGATGAGGTCGTCGCTGGCGGCGGGAGCGGCCCGTGGAAAGCAGATGGGGTCGACCAGTGGTTCCAGGGCAACCGACAGCGACGAGATCGCACCGTTGCTGCCTTGGACGAACACGAGCGGAAGCGTCTGGTCGAACTCGACCAGGAACAGATCCCATGCGTCGTAGTCACGGTGCCGCAGCTCGTGCAAGGCGCCCAGCCCGTGGAAGTTCGGGATCAGCCGCTGGCCGTCGGTTTCAATCGTGAAGGTGCCGTACGCCGGGTGCTCGTAGACGCCGGTGAAGTCTTCGAGGTCGCGCGAGGGAGGTCGCCGACTGGCGTTCTCGTGGTGATGCTCGGAGGCGTCCTCCTTGCCGCGCAGTCCAGCCGTCATGAGCGCGTGGTAGCGCTCACCCCACGGTGTCGGCGTCAGCTCGAGCAGACGGTCCACGATGGCGAGCGGCAGCGCATCGCGCAGCGCCGTGCCGTGAAGATTCGCCAGTACCGCGATCCCGATGCCGGCGCCCGGAACGACGCACACGTCTGAGGAGTAACCGACCAGGTTGCCGCCGTGCCGCACGATCCGCCGACCGCGGTAGCTCTCCACCTGGCAACCGAGGGCGTACCCCATCGGCTGTCGCTCGTCGAAGGCAGTGGCGGCGGCGACACCGCCGACCATCGCGGGGGCGTGCAGCTCGGCCAGTGCGTCCTGGGAGAGCACCTGCGGACGCTCGCCGAGCCGGACCTGCAGCCAGCTGGCCAGGTCCTCGACGCTGGAAACGATGCCACCTGCCGGCCCCACCTTGCTCCGTTCGGGAAGGTGCTGACGCTCGACGCCGTCGCCGACGGTCTTGTACGGCGCAGCGATCGCCTTGATCGACGGGTCGTGCGCATCGAACACCGTGGCCGTCATGCCCGCGGGTGTGAGCAGGAGGTCCCGCACCGCGTCCGCCCAACTCTGGCCTGTCAGGACCTCGATGAGGTACCCCGCGGTGTTGAAGCACAGGTTGTTGTACTGCCAGCTCTGCCGGAGCGGGCGGCTCAGCGGCAGATGGCGCAACCGGCGGGCGAAGTCCTCCAGGCTGAGCTCGGTCTCTCCGTACCAGAGGAAATCGTGACGCGGCAGGCCCGTCCGGTGACTCAGCAGGTCGCGCGTGCTGACGAGAGCCGTCGCATGCGCGTCATGCATCTCGAACCACGGAACGAGGTGTCGCACCGGCGCGTCGAGGTCGAGGCGTCCCTCGTCGGCCAACAGGCACAACGTTGCCGCCGTGAAGGCCTTTGTGTCCGACGCGATCGGAAAGTGCGTGTCCGCGAGCATCGGCTCGCCCCCGTGGACGTCGCGGTCGCCGAAGCCTTCGCACAGGAGCACGTCGCCATCGAGAACCACCGCCACGGCCAGACCAGGCACGCTGAACCGCTGACGTTCAGCGTCCACCAACTCCCGCAGCGCCGTGACGTCCACCATGCGCAGTCCTTTCGGGATTCTGCGTATTACCCACCGGGTAACTTGCGCTAGTGTGCGCCGATAACGCTGCGCTGTCAACGGAAACACGGGAGGTGCTCTACGGATGGCTGCGTCCCGCGACCTCTCGCACGCTCAGATTCTCGCCGCAGCTCTCGAGCTGCTCGAGGAGCGAGGACTGCCGGAATTCAGCGTCAGGTCGCTCGCCGAGCGCCTTGGCGTCGGCGCAGCCGCCCTGCGCTGGCACATCGGCTCGCGCGACCGGCTGCTCGTCGACGTCGTCGACACGGTGCTCGCCGACCTGCACCTGCCGGACCCGGAAACGCTCGACTGGCGCGCCTGGCTGCGGTCGTTCGCTGCCTCACTGCGCTCGACGCTGAAGGCGCGCCCGCACCTGGCGCCCATCGTGCGCGACCTCATGGGCTGCGCGCCACGCAGCCTTGACATCTCGGCCGCCTGCCAGCACGTCCTGCGCACGGCGGGTTACCGGGATGTCCAGCTGCTGGAGGTCTACAACGCCTACATCGGCTTTGTCATCGGCTTCAACTTCGTGGAGCTCACCCAGCGTGCCGTCACCAGTAGCCTCGCGTCCGACTCCGACCTCATCGGTCGCCTCCAGGCAACGGCGACCGCCCACCCGTCACCGCTCGTGCAGGAGATGATCGCGCAAGGTCAGGACGCGTTCCTCGTCAGCCAGGCCGAGGCCATCGTCGATAGCGCCTACCGCGCTGGACTCGAGGGGCTCATGGCAGGGCTTCCCGCACCGGCCGTCCGCGGCGCCGATCGCCACTGAGTCCGGTCCCGGGAGTCAGCCGCATCGAGGGCTGACGTCTCAGCGGCTCGGACGGGAAACCGGGGCAATTTGTGTCCCAGTACCCGTTGCGCACTCCTCTGCAGCGGCTCACGCTGGGCTCGCCAGGTCGGACGAGGAGACGGTGACCGCTGATGCGTACGAGTGCACGCCGAGCGAGGACCGCCAGCATGGCATGCCTGCTGGTTGCCAGCGCCGCCTGCGGGACGACGGTGCAGACCTCAGCGGGACGTCTCGCCGGCCCAGCTGAGCTGGGAAGCCCGGACGGCCTGTCCCTCCCGGCCGACCCATCCTCGGCCGAGGGCCTCGGGGCAGTGGGGGGCACCACCCCAGGGGGTTCGGGCCTCGCGGCCGAATTCACCCCGGGGGTGCCCGGAGCGGGATCGGGATCGGGAGCGATAGGGTCCGCGGGCGCTCCGGGGGCAGGCGGCGAAGCTAATCCGCAGGTGGCAGCGGGAGGCACGGCGCCCGGCGCGGGATCCCCCTTCCGCAACGGCCCAGGGGTCACAGACAAGACGATCTCCATCGGCTTCCCGTACTCCCCAAATGCGGACGAGGCGCAGGCGGCGCTCGGCAACACCCAGAACAGTCAGGGCGACCCGAGGGCTGTGGTCAAGGCGCTGGTCGACGACATCAACCGCACCGGCGGGGTTGCCGGCCGCAGATTGGTGCCGATCTACTACAAGGTGGACTCCCAGTCCGGGGAGACCTCCGACCAGCGGGAGCAGACGCTGTGCGAGGCCTTCACCGTGGACAACAAGGTCCTGGCGCTGTTCGGCGCCTCGGGCAAGCTCTTGCGGCCCTGCCTGCGCAAGGCGGGTGTCGTGAACGTCAGCGGCAGCATCGCCCAGCTCAACGAGGCGGACTTCCGCAACGCACCCAACTACTACGACACGTTCGCGCTGACGCTCGACAAGGCCGCCCGCAACCTCGTCGACCAGCTGGTGGCACAGCGCTACTTCCAAGGTTGGGACAGCGCAGAGGGCAAGCCGGGTGGGACGCTGCCGGTGAAGGTGGGCGTGCTGGCCCCCGACACCAGCTGGGTGCCGGTCGTGAACGAGATCGTGGTGCCGGCCCTGAAGGCTGCTGGCTTCCCCGTGGGGCCGGACACCGTGCGCATCTGGAAGTTCCCGAAGTCCGAGTCGGACTACGGGGCGGCGGTAGCGGAGATCCAGTCGATCGTGCTGCGGTTCCGGTCCGAGAACGTCACCCACGTCCTGCCGATGGAGGGCAACAGCCTCGCCTTCTTCACCCCTACCGCTGAGGGCCAGGGCTACCGCCCGCGCTACGGGCTGTCTGGGGCGACCGACGCGCAGGGCTTCGCCGGCGGCCTCGTGCCCTACCGCCAGCTCCGCGGAGCTGTCGGCGTCGGCTGGCTCCCAGCGGTCGACCTGCCTGAGTCAAAGCAGGTCCCGGCGTACTCCGGACCCGGCCGCAAGCGCTGCCTGGACGTGATGGCCCGTGCCCAGATCAGCTTCCCCTCGAACAACGCCAAAGCGACCGCGCTGCTGCTCTGTGACGCGTTCTTCTCCTTCGACGGCGCGGTCGAGTCCCTGCGCGGGGGGGCCATCTCCCTCGCGACCTTCATGCCCGCGCTGGAGGCACTCGGCTCGAGCTATCAGGCCGCCGCCCTACCGATCGGCGGGTTCGGCCCCGGCAAGCGCTACCCGGTGGTCGCCGGCTACCCGTGGGGCTTCTCCGAGCCCTGCCAGTGCTTCACCTACACCGGGCAGCGGTTCACCCTGCGCTAGAGCTCTCCACCCAGCGCCGCCCCCGCCAGCTCCACGTCGGCATCGTCGTTGTAGAGGTGGAACGACGCGCGGACGCGGCCCGCCCGGACCGCCGTACGCACCCCCGCGGCGGCAAGGCGCTGCTCCGCTGCGCTGCCCGCGTCGAGGGTGACGATCGCGCTGCCCTGCGCCGGCAGGCCCAGCCGGGCGAGCAGGGCGTCGGCAAGCCGTACATCGTGCGCGTGGACCTGCTCCAGGTCGAGCCCCGCGAGCAGCTCCAGCGAGACCGCCGCGCCCACCCAGCTGAACCAGGCCGGTGAGAGGTCCAGCCGCCGGGCGTCGCGAGCCAGCCGCAGAGGGGCGCCGTAGATCGAGGTCCACGGGTCCTCGCCGGCGTACCAGCCGGCGGCCAACGGTCGCAACTGCTCCAGCGCGTCCGGCCGCACGGACAGGAAGCCCGTCCCCCGCGGGCAGAGCAGCCACTTGTACGCCGCGCAGACGACGTAGTCGGCGGCCGACACGTCCAGCGGCAACCAGCCGCAGGACTGGGTCGTGTCGAGCAGCAGCCGCGCACCGGCCGCGTGCGCGGCGGCGCCGAGGGCGGTCACGTCGACCTGCCGGCCGTTGGCCGACTGGACGGCGCTGACGGCGATGAGGTCGGCCGGTCCGTCGAAGCTGACCAGCTGCTCGAGCGGGAGCTCGCGGACCCGCACGCCTCGGTCGGCGTGGGCCAGGAAGGGGAAGCTCACCGAGGTGAACTCCCCTTGAGCGACCACGACCTGCGCCCCGTCGGGCAGCGCCGCGGCCACCACCCCGACGAACTCCGAGACCGTGCCACCCACCGCGACCTGCGTCCGCGGGATGCCCGTCAGCGCCGCCCAGGCGGTGCGTGAGCGGGCCACGTGCTCGTCGAAGTCCGGTGGCGACAGCCGCCCGCAGCGCCACCGCTCCAGCACGTCCAACACCTCAGTAACCGCAGCGATCGGTGGAACGCCGAGCGATGCGGTGTTGAGGTAGCCGGGATCGGGCTGGAACAGGCCGCGCAGCTCCGGCGTCATCTGGGCTCGCCGCGCAGCGGCTGCCCGGGGTACGCGTCCTGCACCAGCTCGCCGTCCCGTACGACAGGCGTGCCGGCGACGAGCAGGTGCCGCACGCCGACCGACGGGCTGGTCGGGTCGAGGTAGGTGGCGGTGTCGGTGACGGCCGCCGGGTCGAGCACGACCACGTCGGCGTCCGCGCCGACGGACAGGTGGCCCTTGCCGCGCGCCGCCGGCGCCACCTCGTCGAGCACCCGCGCCGGCAGCCAGGAGCAGCGCCGGAACGCCTCGAGCCACGACCACGTGCCGGTGTCGCGGACCATCATCCGCAGCGCCCGCGCGAAGGTTCCTGCCGTCCGCGGGTGGGTGGAACCGCCGGGCGGCAGCGGCCACGAGCGGCTGTCGTGCGTGCCGTCGGTCCAGAAGACCGGCATCGCGTCGCTCGCCACGATGGCGTCGGGGTAGGCGAGCGCGGACTGCAGGAGCGCCAGGTCGGCCGGGACGCCCTCGTCGAGGAACTCGACAACGCACGGCGTACCAGGGGCCTGCTCGCGCACCTCGCGCAGCCGTGCCTCGTCCGCGATGCGCTCGCCACTCGGCAGCAGCACCAGTGACGACGGGGTCAGGCCCCACGACGCCAGCCGATCTGGCGCGAGGAAGAACGCCCCGATGCCGGTGCTCCCGGCGCCGTACGGATACGCCTCGACGGTCACCCGCGAACCCGCCTCGCGCGCCTGCGTGATCGTCCCGAGGACCCGGTCGACGTGGCGGCGCGAGGTGCTGTTGACGTGGCAGTGGTGCATCGCGGCGCCGGTCTCGGCCGCCGCCCGCACCAGCTCGTCGGCGCCGTCGTACGGCGTCGTCGGGTCCGACTCCACCAGCTCGCGCACGTGCGTGTACGTCGGGACACCCGCCTCTGCCGCAAGCCGGGCGACCGCGAGGTACTCCTCCGGATCGCTACGGGGCGCGTAGCCCATGAGCACGCCGATCCCGAGCGCGCCGGCCGCGAGCTCCCCGCGCAGCAGCTCGAGCCACGCGTCCCGCTGCGCGGGCGTGG
Organism: Mycobacteriales bacterium; assembly: GCA_046262175.1. Classification (GTDB taxonomy): domain Bacteria; phylum Actinomycetota; class Actinomycetes; order Mycobacteriales; family SCTD01; genus RYN-124. Next base: position 4,804 of record JBHENF010000029.1, on the reverse strand, counting down.
ACGTCGCCTGCCAGCGCGGGTCGGCGAGGACCGCCAGGCCGCTGACGATGCTCGCGTCCTGCTCGATGCCCGCGAGCACCTGCGCCCGCGCGCCGCCCCAGGAGGCTGAGAACCCGTAGTGCAGCGGTCTTCCCTGCTCCGCGGCCTCACGGTACGCACGCTCGAGCGGCATCAGCCCGGCCTCCAGGTCGAGCGCCGTCGTCACGCCGTCGAAGGCCTGCAGCCGTTGCCCGGCAACGGTGTGCACGTGGCTGTGCAGGTCGATGAACCCGGGCCCGACGACCAGTCCGGTGACGTCCAAGACGCGCGCGTCTTCGGGAGCAGCAAGGTCCGCCCCGACGGCGGCGACCCGGCCGTCGCGGACGAGCAGGTCGCGGATCTCGTCGGTGCCGCTGCGGGGGTCGATCACGCGGCCGCCGCGCAGGAGGAGGTCGGTCATGGCGGGCAGGCTAGGCGTGTGCTGCCGACCGCGTCGCCCTCACCCCAGTACCGCGAAAACCAACAGTCCGATGACCAGCAGCGAGAACCACAGCGGGACGTACGGCTGCACGCCGGGCGGCACGTTCCAGATGAAGCGGAACTCCTTGGGCTGCGGCGGGGACGGCCGGTCCGCGCGCGCGATGGACTCAGCCAGCTCGGCGGCCGAGGGTCGCTCCTCGTCCTGGCCCGCCGACGTCATGTCCGCACTGTCACCCTCCCGGCCGCTTGCGGCAAGGTGCTGGGGTGCGCGCCTTCGGGCCTCCGCACGAGGTAGCCCGCCGGACTTCGTCCAGCCGCCTGAGGACGCAGCCGCCGCTGGACGAGAGGCTGAGTGCACCGACCCGCCTGGAGGACCCGTGAAGATCACCGCAGTCGAGCTGCGCCGCATCCGCATGCCGCTCGTCTCGCCGTTCCGAACCTCCTTCGGTACGCAGACCTCGCGCGAGGTGGTGCTCGTACGCGTGACCACCCCCGACGCCGAGGGCTGGGGCGAGTGCGTCGCGATGGAGGAGCCGCTCTACAGCTACGAGTACGTCGAGACGGCCCAGCACGTGCTGCGTACCCACCTGGTTCCCCGGCTGCTGGCGCTCGGGGACCGCGTGACGGCGGCGCGGGTGGCCCACGTCCTGGAGCCCGTGAAGGGCCACCCGATGGCCAAGGCGGCGCTCGAGCTGGCGGTGCTCGACGCGGAGCTGCGCGCGGCCGGCCGCTCGCTGGGCGACGACCTGGGCGCCGTGCGCGACCGGGTCCCGGCGGGCGTCAGCGTCGGCATCATGGACTCGATCCCACAGCTGCTCGACGCCGTCGAGGGCTACATCGAGCAGGGCTACGTCCGCATCAAGCTCAAGATCGAGCCGGGCTGGGACGTCGAGCCGGTGGGCGCGGTGCGCGAGCGGTGGCCCGACGTCGGCCTGCAGGTCGACGCCAACACCGCCTACACCCTCGGCGACGCCCGGCACCTGAGCCGGCTCGACCCGTTCGACCTGCTGCTCATCGAGCAGCCGCTGCCGGAGGACGACGTGCGCGGGCACGCCGAGCTCGCGAAGCTGATCCGTACGCCGGTGTGCCTGGACGAGAGCATCACCAGCGCGCGGTCGGCGGCCGACGCCATCGCGCTCGGCGCGTGCTCGATCATCAACATCAAGGCCGGCCGGGTCGGCGGCTACCTCGAGGCGGTGCGCGTGCACGACGTGGCGCAGGCGAACGGGATCCCTGTCTGGTGCGGCGGCATGCTCGAGACCGGCCTGGGGCGCGCGGCCAACATCGCCCTGGCGGCGCTGCCAGGGTTCGTGCTGCCGGGCGACACCTCGGCCTCGGACCGGTACTACCGGCAGGACGTGACAACTCAGCCGTTCGTGCTGGAGGACGGGCACGTGCGCGTGCCCACCGGCCCGGGTCTCGGCGTCGAGCCCGACGCGGCTGTGCTGGATGAGCTGACGACCGGCGTCGAGCACCTGGACGTGTGAGGTAGTGACTGGCCGCCGCTGTCGGTGGGCTACGGCTCGTACGGCTTGGAGGTGTACTTCATGCACGAGCAGGCGTCGTCGTAGCGCTCGTTGCGGAAGAACGTGGCGCCGTCGTGGCGCCCCCGCTCCAGACGGTTCCCGAAACTGGACGGCGCCCGGTACGACGTGCCGAGCGAGTCGGCCGCCGCCAGGACCGAAGGCAGCGTCGTGCCGGCGGTCGCCCGGCTGAACACCGCCTCGGTGAACCCCGCGTAATAGCACGCGACTCTGGCCGCGCCTCCGCTGGACTGCTCGTCCTCCGCCGGCAGGCCGCGCTTCTTCATGATCGCGTAACACCGCTCGCGCTGCGGATTGAGCGCTATACCCTCGTCGTTGACTCGGTTGCCGTCGAAGTTGTCGATGGCCAGCATCCCGGACTGCTGGTCGGCCGGGAAGATGCTGTTGCCGGGCGCGTTGTTGCTGTTGAACCCGTAGCGCGGGTAGTACCGCTGGGACTTGGCGTTGTTCAGGAACAGCAGCGTCAGCCCGCCGCCCGAGAAGATGCCGGCGGGGCCATCGGCGATGAAGACGTGGTCGATCCCCTGGTCGCGGAAGGACAGGACGGCGGAGCTGACCGCGGCGCTGGCATCCCCGGCCGCTTTGACGCCCTGCGGCACCGCGACGTACTTCACGTCCTCAGCCTTCAAGCCGGACGCCTTGAGCGCGGGAAGCCAGCCCTTCTCGATCGCGTACTTGTACCCGTTGTCCTCCCAGGTGATCAGGCCGATCTTCCCGGTCGGCCACTTCGGCTCCGGCTTCTGCCATGCCATCTGGACCATGCCCTTGACGGTGGCGGCCCCCAGACGCTCCAGCCGGGTGCCCGTCGGGTCGAACAGGTTCGGGTAGCGGTCGAAGACGGGACCGGCATCGCCGAAGCCGACGACGACGATGCCCGCCTTCTTGGCGCACTCGTACGAGAGCTCGCCGCGCAGGAAGATCACGGCGACCTTGTGGTCCTTGGTGAAGTACTCGCAGGCACCCTGCTCGATCTCGTCATAGGTCCGGCTGGCGCTGTACTCGTAGTAGACGGGCACGAGCTTGCGCCCGAGGACGCCGCCGCGGCTGCTGATCTCGTCGAAGGCTGCCTTGTAGTAATCGCGGACGTCGACCTCGTCGTCGCCACCGCCGGCGCCGAACGAGGCGTTGATGCTGTCGCAGTCGGTGCAGATCGTGATACCGAGCGCGATCGTCGTGTCGGTGACACCCGGCCCGTTGACGAAGCCGCCGGAGGTCGGCCCGGCGCCCGACCCGGCTGCGCCGGGGGCTCCTGGGGCGGCGCCCGCGGAGCCGGACGTGGACCCGAAGTCGGTAGCGCCGGAGCCGGAGCCCGTGAGCGCACTGCCGCCGGCAGCTCCCGCGGATCCCGCACCGACAGCGCCGATGGGGCCGGTGGCGCTGTCGGCGGAGCCGGGTGCGCCGGGAAGCGCCGGACCGCCGAGCCCGTCACCGACCGCGGCGCCGCCCCCGGCACTGACCGCTCCTCCGCCCGCGACGGGTCCGCCGCTGCTCTGCACCGTGGAGCCGCAGGCCGTGGTGGCGAGGGCGCCGGCCAGCAACAGGCCGAGGCCGCGGCGACGGGATCGCGCTGCGAGGTTCATGCCTTGCCCCCGAGTGTCGTGCGCCATCTGACTGCTTTCGACGCGGAAGCGACCGGCCCTGCCTGCGGAGGGCGGTCCATTGCTACGCGGCGATCAGCTCCCGCGTCAGCGCCCGGCCCAGCCACGCGGCGCTGACGGCCAGCAGCAGCGGCAGCAGGAAGACGCCCGGGTAGCGGAACCCGCCCTGGACGACCGACGCCACCGGCACGAGCTGCCGCTGGACGGGGGCAGCGGCGACCGCCGCCGGGGCAGCCTGCCGGACGGTCGGCGCGGGCAGCAGCGGAGCCGCTGCACTGAACGGCGGCGCGGCGAAGCTGGTACCCGCCTCCAGCCCTGCCGGCGCCGAGCCGGACGTGAACGCAGGCGATGACTCGAACGCGGGCGGCGCCACCGTCGGCGACTCCGCGGTGTCCGTGTCGAAGGACGTCGAGACGAAGGCGAGCGCTGCCGAGATCGGGACGATGCCGGTGCCGGTGCGGGTGCGGTCGGAGAGGGCGACGTGCCAGCTGTCCGGCGCGGCCGTCGACTTGGCCGGCAGGAGAACCAGCGCACCGGCGCGCATGTCGTCCTCCCATGCCGCAGTCAGCGCCGCGAGGTCGACCGTGAACGCTGCCGGGTTCGCACCTGCAGCCGGGACGAACGTCGCAGGCGCCGACGCGGCCTCGCAGTTGGCCTCCGGAGGCTTGCCGAAGCTGCCGTCGACGTCAGTGACCGCTGCCTTGACCGCGCACGCGCGCATCTTCGCCGTCTCGGGGGCGCGGGTCCCGTCGTTGCTGCTTGCCACCGGGAGCAGCAGCGTGCCGCCGGACGGCTTCGTGCCCGCCGGCAGCTTGCCGAGATCGAGCTGCAGGTAGGTACGCGCCTCTTCCATCCCTGCGTTCACGCCGACGTGCAGCGTGTCTGCCGGGTAGGGGCTCGGGGTCGCACCGAGGTCGGCGCACCCGGTGGGAAGGGTGCAGGCCGGCGTCGAGCGGTACCAGGCCTCGGCGGTGGGCTTCACCGTCGCGGTCCCGCTGCCCGCAGCAAGGGCGGGCACGGCCGGGCCCAGGACCGCTGCGCCGGTCAGGCACAGGCCGAGCAGCACGCGCGGAGCAGATCTCATACGCCGATTCTCCCCCGTACGGGTGAGTTGCACCACGGTCGTTCAGGACGAAAGCGCTGCGTCCGTCCTGGTCCCACGCACAATGCGCGGGGCCCGGTCCGAGGCAAGGCTGACGGGAC
>JBHENF010000028.1:0-5499 GCA_046262175.1 Mycobacteriales bacterium | reverse complement strand
GTCCTCCTTGACCCGGTAGCCGATCTCGACGGTGCCGTCGACGTCGGGCGCGGCGTGGAAGCCGATCTTGCCGACGACGCGGCCGGTCTCGCGGGAGACGGCGGCGCGCAGCAGCCACGGCGCCTGCTCGGGGTCCGCGCGCACCTGGGCCAGCCGCATCGACAGCACGTGGTCGTCGCCCTCGAACGTCGTCGCGTCGACCGGGAACGGCGCGAGCTGGTCGGCCACCGCCCAGTCCTGGGCCACCAGCGCGGCCAGCAGCTCGCCCGGGAGCGGGGAGAGCACCAGGCGCGGGGTGTCGATGGGCACGCCGCCATCGTGCCGTGCAGAGAACGGCCAGATCCCGCAGCGCAGGCTCGCGGCACCGCCTGACGGGCGACACCTGGCCGCCTTCTGCACGCGCGAGCCCCCGCGGCGTCGCGCACGTCACAGCGATTGCCCCCTGGCGCTTCGGGGTACGAGACCGTAACCTACGGACTCGTAACCTACGCAACCGTAACCGCTGGAAGGGACCGAGCGTGACCCGTACCGCCGCCTTCTTCGACCTGGACCGCACGCTGATCCGCGGGTCGGCCAACTTCCCGCTGGCCGTCGCGGCCTTCCGCGCCGGCTACGTGCCGCCGCGCGCCCTGCTGGGCGACGCCGTCACCGCCGTCCGCTTCGTGCTCCGCGGCGCCACCGACGAGGCTTCCGCCACCCTGCGGGAGCGCATCCTGCGCGCCGTCGCCGGCCACCCCGCCGAGGACGTCATCGCGCTCGGCAAGGGCTTCATCCCCAAGCTCGCCGCCAGCGTGCTGCCCGAGGCGCGCGCCGCGCTCGACCGGCACGCCGCCGCTGGCGAGGACCGCATCATCGTCTCGGCCAGCCCCATCGAGATCGTCGGCGCGCTCGCGGACGAGCTCGGCCTCGAGGGCGCCGTCGGCACCCGCTCGGAGATCGTCGACGGCCGCTACACCGGCAAGCTGGACGGCGCCTTCTGCTACCGCGACGGCAAGGTCACCGAGGTCCAGCGGCTGGCCGCCGAGCGTGGCTACGACCTGTCCCGCTGCACGGCGTACAGCGACTCGATCTCCGACCTGCCGTTCCTGCAGGCGGTCGGCAACCCCGTCGCGATCAACGCCGACAAGGAGCTGAGGGCGCACGCGCTGCAGCACGGCTGGCAGAACATCCCGGTCCGCCGCTTCGCCAAGGCGGCGGCATGACTTCCCTGCTCGAGCGGCTGACCACGCCGTTCCTGCCCGACGACTACCTGACGCTGGTCAACCCGCTCTGGTCCTCGCGGGAGCTGCGCGGCCGGGTCGAGGCCGTCGTGCCCGAGACCGCCGACGCCGTCACGGTCGTGGTGAAGCCTGCGCGCGGCTGGACCGCGCACCGGCCGGGGCAGTACGTCCGCATCGGCCTCGACATCGACGGCGTACGGCACTTCCGGACGTACTCGGTCACCTCGCCGCCGCACCGCGCCGACGGCCGCTTCACCTTCACCGTCAAGGCGGTTCCGGGCGGGATCGTCAGCACCCACCTGGTGCGCGAGCTGCGGGCCGGCGACCTGCTGCGGCTCGAGCCGCCGACCGGCGAGTTCGTCCTGCCCGACCCGCTGCCGCGCAAGGTGCTGTTCCTGACCGGCGGCAGCGGCATCACACCGGTCATGGGGATGCTCCGCAGCGCGCTGCTGCCCGACGTCGTGCACGTGCACGGCGCCCCCACCCGCGACGCCGTCGTCTTCGGCGCGGAGCTGCGCAGCCTGGCGAGTCCCTCGTACGTCCTGCACGAACGGCACGACGACGTCACGGGCATGTTCACCTTCGACCAGCTCGACGCCGTGTGCCCGGACTGGCGCGAGCGCGACGTGTGGGTCTGTGGCCCAGGCCCGCTGATGGACGCGGCCGAGGTGCACTGGCGCGACGCCGGGCTGTCGGACCGCCTGCGCCTGGAGCGGTTCCGGCCGCGGCTGCTCGCCGAGCCGGGTGAGGGCGGCGAGGTCGTCTTCGCCAAGAGCGCCACGACCGTCGACGCCGACGGCACCACCGCCCTGCTCGACGCAGGCGAGGCTGCCGGCGTCCTCATGCCGAGCGGGTGCCGCATGGGCATCTGCCACGGCTGCGTCGTCCCGCTGCTGGCCGGCCGGGTGCGCGACCTGCGTACCGGCGACGTCCACGGCGAAGAGGGCGACCTCGTCCAGACCTGCATCTCGGCTGCGGCCGGCCCCGTCGAGCTCGACCTCTAGGAGGAGAGAACACATGAGCAAGACCACGCACCTCAACGACGCCCAGGTGGCCGAGATCGGCCGCGAGCTCGACGCGATCCGCGACGAGGTGCTCGCCGAGCGCGGCGCCTCCGACGCGGCGTACATCCGCAAGGTCATCAAGGCCCAGCGGCTGCTCGAGACCGGCGGCCGGGTCGCGCTGTTCGCCAGCCTGTTCCCGCCGGCCTGGCTGGCCGGCACCACGATGCTGAGCTTCTCGAAGATCCTCGAGAACATGGAGATCGGCCACAACGTCCTGCACGGGCAGTGGGACTGGATGCGCGACCCGGAGATCCACAGCACCACGTGGGAGTGGGACAACGCGACGCCCGCGAAGGACTGGAAGAACAGCCACAACAACCTGCACCACACGTGGACCAACGTCATCGGCAAGGACCGCGACGTGGGCTACGGCGTCATCCGGATGGCCGAGGACGAGCCGTGGAAGATCCACCACCTCGCGCAGCTGCCGATGACGATGGTCCTGTCGGCGTTCTTCCAGTACGGCATCGCGATCTACGACGCCGAGGTCGAGCTGGTGTGGCGCAAGGAGAAGCCGGTCTCCTCAGCCGTCAACCACCTCAGGGGCGTCTGGAAGAAGGTCCGCCCGCAGGTCGCCCGTGACTACGTCTACTGGCCGCTCATCACCGGGCCGAACGCGGTCACGACCTTCACCGCCAACGCCGCGGCGAACTTCGCCCGCAACGTGTGGAGCCACACCGTCATCTTCTGCGGTCACTTCCCGGACGGCGTGACCCAGTTTAGCGAGGAGCAGATCGAGGGCGAGACGCGCGGCGACTGGTACCTGCGCCAGCTGCTCGGCTCGGCGAACCTCGAGGGGAGCGACTTCTTCCACCTGCTGACGGGCAACCTGAGCTTCCAGATCGAGCACCACCTGTTCCCCGACCTGCCGAGCAACCGGTACAAGGAGATCGCGCCGAAGGTCCAGGCGCTGTGCGAGAAGTACGACCTCCCGTACACGACCGGTCCGCTGGGCAAGCAGTACGCGACCGTTCTGCGCCGGATAGCCCGGCTCTCGCTGCCGACGCCCGTCCGCGAGGTCGTCGAGCAGGAGGCGCGCAGCCGCATCGCTGCTTAGGCTCCCCCGTGTGAGCCTGATCGACGACCCGTCACCGCTCGCGCGGTACGACCTGGTCGGTCGGCCGGAGGACGCCGACCTCAAGCGGCTGGCGCGGCTCGCGGCCCTGCTGTGCGGAGTCCCGACGGCCACGGTCAACCTGCTCGACGACGAGCACCAGCACAACGTGGCGACGGAGGGGTTCGCGCGGGCGGTGTCGGCGCGCGAGGAGTCCATGTGCAGCCGGACCGTCGTGCTCGACGGGCCGGTGCACCTGCGTGACGCGCGCGACGACCCGCGCTTCGCGACGAGCCCGTACGTCACCGGCGAGCTCGGCAGCATCCGGTTCTACGCCGCGAGCCAGCTGCGTACGCCGGCCGGCGACACCGTGGGAACGCTGTGCGTCTTCGACGAGGTTCCGCGCGAGCTGGACGCTGCGCAGCGCGAGGCGCTGGACGAGCTGGCGGCGCAGGTGGCGCAGGTGCTCGAGCTGCGGGCGGACCGCCTGCGGCTCAGCGCCAGCAACGACGAGCTGCATCGCAGCAACGCCGACCTCGCCGCCTTTGCCGCCCGGATCGCCCACGACCTGCGCAGCCCGATCGCCGCGACGAGCGGCTTCCTCGCCTTGGCGCAGGGGCCGTTCGGAGGCGCCCTCGGCGGCCGCGCCCGCGAGTGCGTTCAGCACGCCGCCGGTGCCGTGGACCGCATGGCGACGCTGGTGAACGACCTGCTGGCGTACGCCAACGTCGGCGCTCGGCCGCGGTGCGAGCAGGTGGACGTGGGGGCGGTCGCCGACGCCGTGGCACGCGACGTACAGGCGCTCGTCGACAGCACCGGTGGCACGGTCGAGATCGGCGCGCTGCCGAGCGTGGAGACCGACCCGACACTGCTGCGCCAGCTGCTGCAGAACTTCGTCACCAACGGGCTGAAGTACGCGCGTCCGGACGTCCCGCCGCACGTGCTCGTGAGCGGCACCGGCTGTCCGGACGGCTGGTCCGTGAGCGTCCAGGACAACGGCCGGGGCATCGCTGCCGCGGACCGCGACCACGTCTTCGTCCTGTTCGTGCGCCTGCCCGACGGCCAGGACGTCAGCGGCAGCGGCATCGGCCTCGCCACCTGCGCCCGGGTCGCCGAGGCGCTCAAGGCGCGGATCGAGATCACCGACAGCCCCGGCGGCGGGACCACCTTCACGATCAGCGCGTAGCGGCGCGGCGGGTGGGGCACCCTGCTGGCATGGCACCCGACCCCCGCCCGCACGAGGAAGCCGCCGACCCCGACGACGGGCAGGCGCTGTCACGCGCGACGGGAGGCGTCCCGGACGAGGACGCACCCGACCAGGGCAGCACCACCGGCACGACCGAGACCGGCGAGTTCGTCGGCCGGGTCGCGGGGCAGGACGTCGGCTACGCCGAGGAGCAGGGCGGCGAGCGCCGGGCGGCGTACGAGCAGGAGCACGGCCCGGGCGCGACCGGTAGGTGACCGACGCCGCAGCATGACCAGGGGCGCGTCGGGCAGGACGTGCTGGTGACACGTCTCCTCGCTCTGCTCGTTGCCCTGCTCGGCGCCCTGGCCGCGTGGGCCCGGCGCAGCCGGACGCAGCCACCGATGCCGGGGATCGAGCCGGACGAGCGTCGCACCGTGCCGGCCGACGACGGCACGACGCTGAACATCGAGCTCGGCGGTCGGGGCGACGCGCCGCTCACGGTCGTCTTCAGCCACGGCCTCCTCGCGCGGTCCGGCGAGTCCGACCCGCAGTGGGAGTCCCTCCTCGGGCGAGCCCGGCTGGTGCGGTACGACCACCGCGGCCACGGCCGGTCCGGGCCCTCGCGCGGCGCGAGCGACCTCGAACAGCTCGGCCGCGATCTCGGCCACGTGCTGGACGCGGCCGCGCCGACAGGTCCGGTGGTGCTGGTCGGCCACAGCATGGGCGGCATGACCATCATGGCGCTGGCCGAGCAGCGACCCGAGCTCTTCGGCGACCGCGTCGTCGGCGTGATGCTGCTCGCCACCGGCGCCGGGCACACCATCACGGGCCACCCGGTGGAGAACGCGGCGCGCCTCCTGAGCCGCCGCGGGCTGTTCGGCCCCGCCCTGCTGCTGCTGCGTCTGCTGGCTCCGGTGCAGGAGCGGCTTCGGCCGCGCAACACCTGGCTGATGCGGCGCATCACCCGGCACCTGC
>JBHENF010000027.1:0-6654 GCA_046262175.1 Mycobacteriales bacterium | reverse complement strand
ACACCATGACCAGCACCCGCGTACGGCCGTCCGCGATGCCGGCATGACGACGTTCGTCGATCGCGTCGTGCTGCACGTCTCTGCCGGCGACGGCGGTCACGGCTGCAGCAGCGTGCGGCGCGAGAAGTTCAAGCCGCTGGGTGGTCCGGACGGGGCTGACGGCGGCAACGGCGGCGATGTCGTCCTGGTCGTGCACCACAACACGACGACGCTGCTCGACTACCACTACCACCCGCACCAGAAGGCCACGAGCGGCAAGCCGGGGTCCGGTGACCTGCGCCAGGGCGCCAACGGTCAGACGGTCGAGCTGCCGGTGCCCAACGGCACGGTCGTGTACGACGAGCACGGCAACCAGCTCGCCGACCTCGTCGGTGAGGGCACCCGCTACGTCATCGCCCAGGGCGGTCGCGGCGGTCTCGGCAACGCCAGCCTGGCCACCGCGAAGCGCAAAGCGCCCGGCTTCGCCCTGCTCGGCGAGCCGGGCGAGACGACGGACGTCGTCCTCGAGCTGAAGAGCGTCGCCGACGCGGCCCTCGTCGGGTATCCGAGCGCCGGCAAGTCCAGCCTCATCGCGGCCGTGTCCGCGGCCCGTCCGAAGATCGCGGACTACCCGTTCACGACCCTGGTCCCGAACCTGGGGGTCGTCGAGGCCGGCGGCACCACCTTCACCGTTGCCGACGTGCCCGGCCTCATCCCCGGTGCTGCGCAGGGCAAGGGCCTGGGGCTCGAGTTCCTGCGGCACGTCGAGCGCTGCTCGGTGCTCGTCCACGTCCTGGACTGCGCGACGGAGGAGCCGGACCGCGACCCGCTCAGCGACCTCGACGTCATCGAGGCGGAGCTGGAGCAGTACAAGACGAAGCTGTCCGACCGCCCCCGCCTGGTCGTTCTCAACAAGATCGACGTGCCGGCGGCCCGCGAGCTGGCCGACCTGGTGCGTCCCGAGCTCGAGGCGCGCGGGCTGCGGGTGTTCGAGATCTCCGCCGCCACGCACGAGGGCCTGCGCGAGCTGTCGTACGCGCTCGCCGAGGTCATCGCAGCCGACCGCGCCGCCAAGCCGATCGAGGAGGCGACCCGGATCGTGCTGCGGCCGACGGCCGTCAACGACGCCGGGTTCGCCGTCGAGCGGCAGGGCGCGGGCTTCGTCGTACGCGGCAGCAAGCCCGAGCGCTGGGTTGTGCAGACCGACTTCAGCAACGACGAAGCGACCGGCTACCTCGCCGACCGGCTGGCTCGGCTGGGTGTCGAGAAGGCACTCGCCGAGGCGGGCGCGCAGCCGGGCGACGAGGTCACCATCGGCGACGTCTCCTTCGACTGGGAGCCGACCGAGATGGAGGCGTTCGCGTCCGGCATGCGCGGGCAGGACGCGCGCTTCGAGAACGACAGCCGGGTGGGAGCTGCGGAACGGCGGCTGCAGAAGGACCTGCGCCGCGCGGAGCGGATGGGCCTGGACAAGGACGAGCTGGCCGCGCGGATCGACGCGGAGTGAGCGTCGGCGGAACCCGGGAGGCCATCGCAGGCGCCTCAAGGCTCGTCGTCAAGGTCGGCTCGTCCTCGCTGACCACCGCAGCCGGCGGCCTGGACGCCGCGCGGCTCGACGCCCTCGTCGACAGCCTCGCCGCGCACGGGGGTGAGCTCGTCCTCGTGTCCTCCGGCGCCATCGCGGCCGGGCTGGCGCCGCTCGGGCTGGCGAAGCGGCCGCGCGACCTCGCCACCCTGCAGGCGGCCGCGTCCGTGGGGCAGTCCCTGCTCGTCCAGCAGTACGCGACGGCGTTCGCCCGGCACGGCCGGACGGTCGGCCAGGTCCTGCTGACGGCCGACGACCTGGTGCGCCGCAGCCACTACCGCAACGCGCAGACGACGCTGGAGCGGCTGCTCGCCCTCGGCGTGATCCCGGTCGTCAACGAGAACGACGCCGTGGCGACGGAGGAGATCCGGTTCGGCGACAACGACCGGCTCGCGGCGCTGGTCGCGCATCTCGTACGGGCCGAGGCGCTCGTCCTGCTCAGCGATGTCGACGGCCTGTACGACGGCGACCCGCGGCTGCCGACCTCTCGGCTGATCGATGACGTCAGCGGCACCGTAGACGCGGACGTCAGCGCGACCGGCTCGGGGCTCGGCAGCGGTGGCATGGCGTCCAAAGTCGAGGCGGCTGCTGTGGCCACCTCGGCGGGCGTGCCGGTCCTGGTGGGTGCGGCCGCGTGCGCGGCTGCGCTGCTGCGAGGTGAGGGCGGCACCGCTTTCGCTCCCACAGGAACGCGGGCGAGCGGGCGGCTGCTGTGGCTCGCGCACGCGTCCACCCCGCGCGGCCGGCTGGTGCTCGACGACGGCGCCGTCGCCGCGGTGTGTGCGCGCCGGCTGTCGCTGCTCCCGGCCGGCGTCACCGCCGTCGAGGGCAGCTTCGCGGCCGGCGACCCGGTGGAGCTGACCCGCCCGGACGGGGTCGCCGTGGCGCGCGGGCTGGTCGCCTACGACGCCGATGAGCTGCCTGCGCTGCTGGGCCGGTCAACCCGCGAGCTGGGGCTGCGCGAGGTCGTCCACCGCGACGACATCGTCCTGCTCTAGGAACGATCCCGCCGCACCGTCGCCTTCCTCCCCCGGATGACCGCGCCGCGCAGCGCCTTCACCACGTCGTCGGCTGCCGCCTCCGGGACATCCACCAGGGAGAACCGGTCAGAGATCTCGATGGCGCCGATGTCCTTGCCTCGCAGGTTGGACTCGCCCGCGATCGCCCCGACCAGGTCCTGCGGCCGCATGCCGGCGCTGCGGCCGAGCCCGACGAAGAGCCTCGCCGTGGCGGCCCTCTCCGCGAACCGGGTCCGTCCGCCCGTGGTGGGCCGTGCCGCCGAGGGTCGTTCGTCGCGCGTTGGCCGTGCCGCCGAGGGCCGCTCCTCGCGCGGCGGCCGCGGCGGCTCCGGGATGTCCTCCTCGTCGATCTGCGTCGTCGTCGACTCGTGCGCCAGCTTCACCGCCGCGAGCGCCACCTGCATGACGTCGAACTCGTCGCTCAGCTGCTCCACGACCGGCCGGTACCGCTCCAGCTCGTCCCCGAGCAGGCTCTCCCGCAGCGCGGCCCGCGTCAGCTCGAGCCGACGGGCGTGCAGGTCGGCGACCGTGGGCACCTGCTCCATGCTGATCTTCTGACCCGTGATGCGCTCGATGGTCTTGAGCATCCGGTGCTCGCGCGGTTCGGCGAGGGTGATGGCGACGCCCTCGCGACCGGCGCGGCCGACCCGGCCGATGCGATGCACGTACGAGTCGGGTGCGGACGGCACGTTGTAGTTGACGACGTGCGTCAGGTGCTCGACGTCGAGGCCGCGCGCGGCCACGTCGGTGGCCACCAGGAGGTCCGCGGTGCCGGCGCGGAGCCGGCCCATGACGCGGTCGCGCTGCTCCTGGGTCATCCCGCCGTGCAGCGCCTCGGACCGGTAGCCACGGCCGTTCAGCGTCTCGGTCAGCGTGTCCACCTCCTCGCGGGTACGGCAGAAGATGATCGCGGCTGCGGGCGCCTCCAGGTCGAGCACCCGCCCGAGCGCGGCCGGCTTAGCCGCGCGTTGCACCACGTACGCGCTCTGCCGCACCTGCGGCGCCGCGCCGGCTGCGACCGGCTCCCGGCGGATCTCGATGCGCACCGGGTTGCGCAGGTGGGTGCGCGCGATCCGCTCCACCCGGCTCGGCATCGTCGCGGAGAACAGCACCGTCTGCCGCTTCTCCGGCGTCGCCTGCAGGATCGCGTCGAGGTCCTCCGCGAAACCCATGTCGAGCATCTCGTCCGCTTCGTCCAGCACCACGGTGCGCAGCGCGCGCAGATGGAGCGACCTCCGCTGCAGATGGTCGAGCGCGCGCCCGGGCGTGGCCACCACGACGTCGACGCCGCGCTCTAGCTCGCGCAGCTGGCGGACGATCGGCTGACCGCCGTACACCGGCAGCACGCGGGCGCCGAGGCCGCGGCCGTACTTGTGCGTCGCCTCGGACACCTGCACGGCCAGCTCGCGCGTCGGCGTCAGCACCAGTCCGGACGGCGCCTGCCCGCGGTCGCGCTCGAGCCCCTGCAGCAGCGGGAGCGCGAACGCGGCGGTCTTGCCCGTACCGGTGGCCGCCTGCCCGAGCACGTCGCGGCCGGCGAGCAGCGCGGGAATGGCCTCGGCCTGGATCGGCGTCGGCTCCTCGTACCCCAGCGCGGTGAGCGCGTCGAGCAGCTCCGGGCGCAGCGCGAGGTCGGCGAAGGTCGTGTCGGGCATGCAGCCATTCTCGTGGTCGTGTGCGCGGCGACGCTGTGGGTAGGCGGACGGCATGAGCAACGTCTGGCTGCTGGCCCCCGACACCGACGCGTCGCCGGATGCGTCCCCCGACGACCACCTGGTGCGCGTGAACGGCGACGACGCCGAGATCGCCCGCGTCACCGCAAGCGGCCCGGAGTGGCTCGGGAGCATCCCCGCGTCGTCGCTGGGCGCGCTGCCGACCGGTGCCGGCAAGGTCGACGACCCGCAGGTCCTCATCGCCGTCCAGGGCGCCGCCTCCGCACTGGTCGAGCGCGGCGGCTGATCGGCCTACCCTCGTCCCCATGGACGAGGTGCTCGACGTCGCGCGGCGTGCCAAGGCCGCCGCAGCCCAGCTCGCGCCGCTGCACCGGGCGGTCAAGGACGCGGCGCTGCTGGCCATGGCCGATGCCCTGGAGACGGAGACCGCCCGTATCCTCGCGGCCAACGCGGACGACGTCGCTGCCGGTCGGGAGGCGGGCACCAGCGAGTCGCTGCTCGACCGGCTGTCGCTCGACGCGAAGCGGGTCAGCGCGATGGCGGACGGCCTGCGGCACGTCGCGACGCTGCCTGACCCGGTCGGCGAGGTCGTGCGCGGCAGCAGCCTGCCGAACGGGCTCGAGCTGCGCCAGGTGCGCGTGCCGCTCGGCGTCGTCGGGATCGTGTACGAGGCGCGGCCCAACGTCACGGCGGACGCGGCCGGGCTGTGCGTGAAGAGCGGCAACGCCGTTCTGCTCAGGGGATCAGGCAGCGCGTACCGCTCCAACCGCGTCCTCGTCGACGTGCTGGCTGAGGCGGCAACGTCCGCCGGGCTGCCCGTGGACAGCATCCAGCTGGTGCCCGGGGTGGACCGCGACAGCGTGCAGACGCTCATGACGGCACGTGGCCTCGTGGACGTCCTCATCCCGCGCGGCGGCGCCGGTCTCATCGAAGCAGTCGTCAGTGGCAGCACGGTGCCGGTCATCGAGACGGGCGTCGGCAACTGCACGGTCTACGTGGACAGGTACGCCGACCTCGACAAGGCGGTCGCGATCATCGTGGACGCGAAGACGTCCCGGCCGTCGGTGTGCAACGCGGCCGAGACGCTGCTGGTCCACGACACGGTCGCCGCCGACTTCCTGCCGCTGGCGGTGAAAGCCCTGCACGACAAGGGCGTCACTCTGCACGCCGATGAGCGCGCGGCCGCCTACGACGAGCTCGCGGTGCCCGTGACCGAGGAGGACTGGGCGGCGGAGTACCTGTCGCTCGACCTCGCGGTCGGCGTCGTCGACTCCCTCGAGGATGCCGTCGCGCACATCCGGCGCTGGGGGAGCGGCCACACCGAGGCGATCGTCACGCGGGACGTCGACGAGGCGCGGCGGTTCGTGCGGTCGCTCGACAGCGCCGCGGTGATGGTCAACGCGTCCACGCGGTTCACCGATGGGTCGGAGTTCGGGTTCGGCGCGGAGATCGGCATCAGCACGCAGAAGCTGCATGCGCGCGGCCCGATGGGGTTGCCCGAGCTGACCAGCACGACCTACGTGGTCACCGGCGACGGGCACGTACGCGGCTAGGGGCTGTGCTCCTCGACGTACTCCTTCGGGTCGAGCTTCTCGCCCGACAGCCCCTTCGCGGCGTCGTGCTCCTCGTGGAACTTCAGCCAGCGCATGCCGATCTCGCTGCGCTTGTCCTCGTCGACCTCGGCCTGGAACGGCGGAAGGACGTCGTGCTCCTCCTCCTCGAGGTGCTCGACGGTCTCCTCGCGCGCGTTCTTGAACGCCTCCCACCAGGCGTCACTGCCGACGTCGTGCCCGGCGACCGCGTTGACGGCGTCACGGATCTTGTTGTGGTCCTTGATGGCGTGCTCGGTGTCCTCCTCGGACTCGTCCACCTTGCGCAGCAGCTGCGGGTAGAAGACTTCCTCCTCGCCGGCGGCGTGGACCTCGAGCTGGTCGGCCAGCTCGGTCCAGCGGGTGCGCAGCTCGTCGGTGTCGGTCAGCGCCTCGATCTCGGTGAAGGCGCGCCGGAAGGCGTCGTGCTCGGACAGGATCAGGGCGGTGATGTCGAAGTCGGCCACGCCGTCAGTCTGCCCTGAGCGTTAGTGCGAGTTGGGCGCGCCCTCGTCCGCGAGGTGGCCGACGACCGCGGCGTAGTCCTCGCCGCTGTGGCCGGCGTCGAGAGCCGTGCGACAGGCCTGCAGGACGGCCCGCGTGACCTCGAGCTCCGCGTCCCGCGCAGCGTCGACCGCGAGGCCGAGGTCCTTGGCCAGTAGGTCGAGGGAGAACTGCGTTCCGCTGTAGTCGCTGGCGTCGAACATGGAGCGCTTTTGGTTCAGGGTCCAGCCGTACGCGCCCTGGCTCAGCACGTCGAGGACCAACGTCCGGTCGAGCCCGAGCTCCGTGCCGAGGCGCAGCGCCTC
>JBHENF010000026.1:0-6815 GCA_046262175.1 Mycobacteriales bacterium | reverse complement strand
CGGCAGCACGGCGAGCACGAGGTAGGTGAGGTACGCGAGGACGCCGGTCACGAAGAACAGTGCCGCCCCGTACGAGACACCGGGATCCGTGGCGGCGGCCAGCGTCAGCAGCGACAGCACCGCCGTCACCGCTGCGTGCGTCCGCGTGGGCGGCGTGTCGTTCGGCCCGAAGCAGCCGCAGGAGGCGAGCGAGCTGCCGCTGCGCAGCGCCCGCAGCACGAACGCCGTGAACCCGGCGTAGGACAGGGCCACGGCGATCGCGACGGCGCGGCCGGGGACCACGACCGCGGCCGCGCCGACGGCGGCCTCGACGACGGCGAACGCGCGGACCCACCGGGCCAGCAGCGGCGCGCGGACGGTCAGCCCGGTGGCGCGCAGCGCGCGTACGAGCGACAGCGGGTCGAGCGCCTTGGCGACGCCGGCGACCACCAGCAGCAGCGCGGCTGCGAGGTACGGAGCCGCGACCACGTCCATCCCCAGACGCTAACCGAGCCGTGCCCGGATGCCCCAGGTCCGCGTGACGGTGCCGCCCGGCTCGAGCCGCACCAGGTCCTCGCCTGTGACGAACGCGTTCGGCGGCGCGGTCATGGGCTCGACGCCGAGCCCGCGCCGGCGACGTGCCTCGTCCGGGACCGTGTCGCCGGTGAACACCTCGAGGTACGGGTAGCCCTCGTCGACCCAGACCTCGACAGACCGCTCAGCGCCGGACAGCAGCAGCCGCGCCCGCCCGTCCGCGCCGCGCAGCAGGTCGGTGAAGGCATAGTCGATCTCGAGCTCGCCGATCCGCCGCGGCGTCCGGAAGTCGTACGCCGAGCCGTCCACCGGCAGGCGCCCGGTCGGGATCTGGTTGTCGTCCGTCGGCAGCCACGTGTCGGCCGGCACGGTGAGCAGCGCGTCGTCGACCGGCTCGCCGACGGTGACGTACGGATGCGCGCCCTGCGCGTACGGAGCCGCGTCGGTCCCGACGTTGGTCGCGCTGGTCGTCACGGTGAGGCCGTCGTCGGCGAGGGCGTAGCGGACCGCGAGGTCGAGGGCGAACGGGTACGGCGGGGAGGGGTGCAGCAGCAGCGTCATCGTCACCGCGGAGCCGGTCGCGTCCGTGGCCGTCCAGCTGCGGAACCGGGTCAGCCCGTGCAGCGCGTTGCCCTTCTCCGGCTCGTCCTGCGGCACCGGGATGCGCCGGCCGTCCCAGCTGTACGAGCCGCCGTGCAGCCGGTTCGGCCACGGGATGAGCGGCAGCCCGCGTGCCGCGCTGACCATCTCGCGCTCGCCGTAGCCGTCCAGCACCTCGACACCGCCGACCGAGTAGGTGCGCAGGCCGCCGCCCACCTCGACGACCACGGCCCGCTGGTCCCCGTGCTCGAGGAGCACCTGGGCGCCCGAGGGAGGCAGCGCCGACCCGGTCACTGCGGCGGGTCCTGCGACTGCTCGGCGAGGTAGCGCTCCAGCTCCGCGCCGAGCTCGTCCGCCGACGGCAGGTCGGCGTCGTCCAGCAGCGAGGCGTCGCGGCCGGCGAGGAAGGCGTCGTACTGGTTCTCCAGCGCCTGCACGACCTCCGCCACCTCCGGCGCGCTTGCGACCTGCTCGTCGATGGCCTCGCGAGCGGTCGCGGCAGCGGCCTCGAGCAGGTCCAGCGGCAGCACCAGGTCGCCGGCCTTCGACACCTCCGCCAGCAGCGCGGCGGCGGCGGCCGGGTACTCGGTCTGCGACACGTAGTGCGGCACGTGCACGGCGAACCCGACGGCGTCGTAGCCGCCCTGCCCGAGCCGGTACTCCAGCAGGTGCCCGGCCGTGCCCGGCACCTGGACGGCGTTCACCCACGGCTCGTAGCCCGCGACGAGGTCCTTGCGGCTGCCGTGCGCGATGACGCCCGTCGGCCGCGTGTGGGGCACGCCCATCGGGATGGCGTTCAACCCGATCGTCAGGCGTACGCCGAGCCGGTCGACGATCATGCGTACCGCCTCGGTGAACCGCTCCCACTGCACGTCCGGCTCAGGCCCGGCGAGCAGCAGGAACGGCGTGCCGTCGGCGTCGTGCAGCAGGTGGATCGCGAGCTCCGGGTCCTCGTACGACTCCCAGTGGTCCTCGACGAACAGCATCGCCGGCCGCCGGGCGCGGTAGTCGAGCAGCTGGTCCACGTCGAAGCGCGCGACGACCTGCGAGGGCGCCATGGCCAGCAGGTGCTCGCGCGCCAGCCGCTTGCCGCCGCCGGCGTCGATGAACCCGTCCAGCGCCTGCACGAGCACCGGCCGGTCCAGCTCGGGCCGGTCCGGGTCGAGCTCGAACAGCTCGCTCGGGTCGAGCCTGCGCATCCGTCCGCCTCCTGAGGGTCTGCCGGGCTCAACGTACGGCGCAGGCCGGCGTCTTCCTCAGACGACGGCGGTGGCGGCCTCCGCGCGGTCGCCGGCGCTCTGCTGGTCCTGCTGGTCCTGCTGCGCCTGCTGGGCGGCCAGGCCGCTCGTCTGGCGCAGCGGCACCTCGGTGATGAAGAAGGTGAGCACGAACGCCGGGATCAGCAGCAGCGCGACGGTCAGGAAGACCGAGTGCATCGAGTCGGCGAAGCCCTGCAGGACGACCCGCTGCACGACGGGCGGCAGCGTCTTGATGACGGACGTGTCGTTGAAGCCGGACAGGTCGTCGAAGCGGGCCAGGACGGCGGCCGGCAGGTGCGCGGCGAGCGCCCGGTCCTTGATGTTGCCGACCAGCGAGCCGAACAGGATCGCCAGCGCGATCGCGACACCGAACGTCGCGCCCATCGACCGGAAGAAGGTCACCGAGCTGGTTGCCACGCCCATATCGCGGGGGGGCAGGGCGTTCTGCACGGAGATGACCAGCGTCTGCATCGACAGGCCGAGGCCGGCGCCCATGACGAGCATGAACACCTCGACGTGCCAGATCGGCGTGTCGTACTGCAGCGTCGAGAACAGCAGCATCGCCGTCGTCATGACGGCCGTGCCGATGATCGGGAAGATCTTGTACCTGCCGGTGCGGGCCATGATCCGGCCGGACGTCTGCGAGCTGATGATGATGCCGACCATGAGCGGGACGAGCATCAGGCCGGCGACCGTCGGGGACTTGCCGCGGACGATCTGCAGGTAGAGCGGCAGCGACGTGAGACCGCCGAACATCGCGGCTCCGACGAGGAAGCTGGTGGCGCTCGAGACGGTGAAGACCCGGCTACGGAACACCCGCAGCGGCAGGATCGCCTCTTCGCCCATCTTCGCCTGGCGCGGGATGAACAGCCCGAGCCCGACGAGGGAGGCCGTGATGAGCCCGAGGGTCAGGCCGGAGCCCCAGCCCCACTCGCGGCCCTTCTCGGCGACGAGCAGCAGCGGGACGACGGCGGCCGTGAGCAGCGCGGCGCCGAGGTAGTCGATGCGGTGCTCCGAGCGGCGGCTGGGGAGGTTGAGGTTGCGCTGCACGACGATGAGCGCGGCGAGTCCGACCGGGACGTTGAGGTAGAAGATCCAGCGCCAGCCGTCGATGCCGAGGATCGAGTCCTGGCCGGCGAAGAAGCCGCCGAGGACCGGGCCGAGCACGCTCGAGGTCGCGAAGACCGACGTGAAGTACGCCTGGTACCTGCCGCGCTCGCGCGGCGGCACGATGTCGCCCACGATCGCGAAGACCAGCGACATCAGGCCGCCGGCGCCCAGTCCCTGCAGGCCGCGGTAGGCGGCCAGCTCGTAGATCGAGTGCGCGATGCCGCACAGCATCGAGCCGATGACGAAGATGATGATCGCGAACAGGAAGAACGGCTTGCGGCCGTACTGGTCCGACAGCTTGCCGTAGAGCGGGGTGCTGACGGTCGACGTGACCAGGTAGGCGGTGGTCACCCACGCTTGCGCCGTCTGGCCGTTGAGCTTGTCGGCGATCGTCCGGATCGCCGTGGAGACGATCGTCTGGTCGAGCGCGGACAGGAACATGCCGAGCATCAGGCCGCTCAGGATGATCATGATCTGGCGGTGCGTCAGCGTCCCGCTCGCAGCTGCGTCCTGCCGGCCCTGTCGGGCCGCAGAGGTGGTGGCGGAGGTCATGCACGCGCTCCTTGCAGTTGCGGTACCGGCAGCACGGCCGGGCGGTGGGCGTTGACGTCGTCGTTGAACCGGGCCATCTGGGCGGCGAAGTGCCGCAGCTCGGCGTCGGTCCAGTCGGGAAGGAGCCGGGCGAGCACCTCGGCGCGGTCGCGGCGTACGCCGTCGAGCACGGAGCGGCCCTCCGGCGTCAGCTCGACCAGCTGCGCGCGCGCGTCGTCGGGATCGCGGGTGCGCTCGACCCAGCCTGAGCGCTCGAGGGCGGGCACCTGCCGGCTCACGGTCGACAGGTCGAGGCAGACGGCCCCGGCGAGCGCCGACAGCCGGCTCGGGCCGAGCTTCTCGAGGTGGGCGAGCAGCGCGACGGAGGAGGGGTCGACGTGCACGCCGCCGCCCTCGATCATCGCGACGTGCAGGCTGCGCAGCCCGCGCACAAGCGTCACGAGCTGCGACGACAGGTCGTCCACGGGTCGGCTCACAGCGCCCCTTTGCTTGGTTGGTACAAGCATCAAGTTACCGGATCGGTTCCTGCTCCGCCACCTGATATCGGGTGGCACACGCCACAGCGGCACCTGCCTGGGGCGCGCGGAGCAGCGCAGGTAACGTTGCGGTCACAGGCGCCAGCCGGATCGCCGAGTCCCGCCCCCGGCTGCACGGCGCACGCACCAGTTCCCGGGCGGGAGCGGGGGACCCAGGTTCCTCGGCCGGTACGCGTACCGGCCTCGGGGTGAAGCGCTGCGTGCAGCGCCGGGCGAGCTCTGCGCCCGAACCCGACAGCTCACCTCGCAGGCGTACGAGAGGGCCTGTTCCCGCATGCGCGCGTTCCGTTACCTGGCCGGCCTGGTGGCCGTCGTCCTGCTCGTCCTCACCGCCGGTGCAGCGTCGGCCGGGACCCCCACGTCCCTGCGGATCGATGCCCCGGGGTCGGTCCCAGCCGGCGTGCGGGCGACCGTCCACCTCCGCCTGCTGACCTCCGCCGGTCCGGTCTCGAGCCAGCCGGTCCTGCTCCAGCGCAAGGACCCGAGCGGCTGGGTGCAGGCGGCCACGGCCACGACCGGGTCCGACGGCCTCGCCACCGTCTCGGTCGCCGTCGGGTCGACCGCCCGGTTCCGGAGCTACTTCCGCGGCTCGAGCGCGTACGCGTCGTCGACCAGCCCCGAGGTCGTCATCAACGCCGCGCAGACGCTCGGCGAGCGCGCCGTCGCGGAGGCCAAGCGGCACGCAGGCCAGGCCTACCGCTACGGCGCCGCCGGCCCGACCACGTTCGACTGCTCCGGCTTCACGCTGTACGTCTACAGGCAGCTCGGCCGGTCGCTGCCGCACAACAGCGGCGCCCAGCGCGACGCGACGAGGCGGATCGCCAACGGCAGCCAGCGCCCCGGCGACCTGATCTTCACCTACCGCAGCGGCCGCATCACCCACGTCGGCCTGTACGCGGGCGGGACGAACATGTGGTCGCCCGTGCAGACGGGCGACCACGTCCGGCTGCAGAGCTTCTCGGGCCGGATCTACACCGTCGGCCGGGTGGGTTAGAGCAGCGTCGCGAGCAGGTAGCCGACCACCAGCAGCACGCCGGTGGCCAGGTGAGCGACGACGTTGTCCTGCATGACCGGGATGAGCGCGTACGGCGCGTCGTAGCGGTCCGCGAGCGGCCGGTACGCCTTGACCGCCCACCACGCGCCGCCGAGCCCGAGCAGCGTCGCCACCGGCGTGATGCCCAGCAGCGGCCCGGCGAGCACGAGAGCGAAGGCGACGGCGCAGACGACGGCGTAGCCGGCCACGACGCGCGCCTTGGGCCAGCGCACGATCAGCGTCCGCTTGCCCGTGGTGGCGTCGGCGATCCGGTCCGGGATCTGGTTGACGTACAAAATCATCGCGGTCAGCAGCCCGACCGGCAGGGACGCGTAGACGCTCTCCCAGCTGAAGTCCTGCGTGACGGCGAGGTAGGTGCCGGCGGCCATGAGCGGCCCGAAGCCGAGGGCCACGACAGGCTCCCCGAAGCCGCGGTGCACGAACCGGAACGGCCGCGCGGTGTAGCCGTAGCCGAGGACGAGGCCGGCGGCGCCGACCCAGAGCAGCTGCCAGCTGCGGGTGGCCGCGAGCAGCAGGCCGATGCCGCCCGCGAGGACGTACAGCCCGGTGGCGGCGAGCGCCATCGTGCGGCGGCTGACCAGGCCGTACTGGATGACGCGCGAGCCGCCGGAGAACGGCGTCGGGTTGACGTTGGCGCCGTCAGAACCGCTGTCGGCGTCCGCCACGTCGTTGATGACGTTGATGCCGAGGTGCGCGGCCACGGAGGCGAGCAGGCAGAGCAGCCACCAGCCGAGGGTGAACCGGCCGTCGTGGCCGGCGACCGCGCCGCCGAGGGCGACCGGTACGACGGTGGCCGTCAGGAACGGCAGGCGGGTGGCCAGGAAGACGGTCCAGAAGGCGCTGAGCCGCGGCTTGGTGCCGGTCTTGTCCATGTACTCGCGGCCGCGCGCCACGCTGCGCTCGGCGTACTCTAAGAAGGGCGTCTCCGCCTCGTCCCAGCCGGTCGCCTTCTCCGGCCGTACGCGTACAAGGCTGCCCTCGACCTCGGCGCGTCCCCAGACGTCGACGTACCGGCGCTCGTCGTACCCCATCCCGGGCTGCGGGCGGATGTGGCTGAAGATGACGCCGACCTCCTGGCCCGGCGTGGGCAGCAGGTCGCGGCTGAGCGGCCCGAGGACGAGCTCGTCCGCGGAGCCGCCGGCGTGCGGGACGGCGATGCTGACGGGGTAGCCGTCGGCGCCGACGTACGAC
>JBHENF010000025.1:0-3348 GCA_046262175.1 Mycobacteriales bacterium | reverse complement strand
GGTCGAGTGCCTGCCGCTCGGACAGGTCGGCGGCGGCCTCGGCTGACAGCACGCCGGCCCGCACGGATTTCTCGACGAGCGCCGCGACGTCGACGCCGCGCCCGTCGTCGGACACCTCGACGTAGACCCGGCCGCCCTCGTGAAACGCGCGGATGCCGAGGTGTCCGGTAGCCACCTTCCCGCACGCTGTCCGCTCCGCGGGCGTCTCGATGCCGTGGTCCAGGGCGTTGCGCACGAGATGCAGCAGCGGGTCGCGCAGTGCCTCGTTGACCGCCTTGTCGACTCCGACGTCGTCGCCCTCGAGGTGCACCGTGACCTGCTTGCCCAGAGCAGCAGCGAGGTCGCGCGCGATCCGCGGGAACTTCCCCGTCACGGTGCCGACCGGCTGCAGCCTTGCCGTCATCACGTTGTCCTGAAGATCGGCCGCCACGACCCGCAGGTCGCGGTACGTCGCGGCCAGCGGGCTCTCTTCGTCCGTGGCGACGAGCTCACCGATCCGGCTGCGCGCCAGCACCAGCTCGCCCACCAGGTCCATGAGGCGGTCGAGCACCACGACGTCCACGCGCACGGAGCTCTCGGTCAGGACGGCCTGCGCCGGCTCGGGATCGGCCAGCGCTGCCACGCTGGGTTCCGCCCCGACGGTCACCGCACCGGCGCCGTCTGCCGGCAGGTGCGCACGCAGCTCGCTGACCAGGGCGCCGTGGTCGACCTGCGGTTCGGCGGAGGTCGCCTCGATCTCGGTGAGGACGCCCCGGACGACGTCGACCAGCCGCAACAGGGAAGTGGCCGCGGCCGCATCGAGCTGAAGGGTGCCGTCGCGGAGCGCGCCGAGGAGGTCCTCCCCTGCATGAGCCAGCGCCTCGAGCCGAGGGAACCCCAGGAAGCCGCAAGTGCCCTTGAGCGTGTGCACGACGCGGAAGACCCGCGACAGCAGCTCGCGGTCGTCACGGTGCGTCTCCAGGTCGACCAGGTCGCGGTCGAGCTGGTCGAGGTTCTCCCGGCTCTCCTCGCAGAACGCGAGCAGGATCTCCTCGTCCTCGTTCACCTCCGTGCAGCGCCGGATAGGGACGGCGCTGCAGGCGTGCGTCCCTCGATCGTGAAGCGCCCCACGAGGCCGAGCAGCTCCGCCGCGAGCCGCGAGAGCTCCTCCGCCGCGCGGTGGGTCTCCGTCGCGCCCTGCGTGGTCCCACGGGCGGTCTCAGCCACGCCGTTGATGTTCCGCGCGATCTCGCCGGCGCCGGCAGCCGCCTCGGTGACGCTACGGCCGATCTCGTTGGTGGTCGCCGCCTGCTCTTCCACAGCCGCAGCGATGACCGTCTGGATCTCGTTGATGCGCTGGATGATCTCCGTGATGTGCGCGATGGCCTGCACCGCTGCGGCGGTGTCGTCCTGGATCGTGCCGATCTTGCGCCCGATCTCCTCGCTGGACGTCGCGGTCTTGCGGGCGAGGTCCTTGACCTCACCGGCCACCACGGCGAAGCCCTTGCCCACCTCGCCTGCGCGAGCGGCTTCGATCGTCGCGTTCAGCGCCAGCAGGTTCGTCTGCTCGGCGATGGACGTGATCACCTTGACCACCGCACCGATCTCGGCCGAACTGGCTCCCAGCCGGAGCACCGTGACGTTCGCCTGCTCCGCGACGTGCACCGCCTGACCTGCGACCTGCGCTGCCTCCGTGGCGCTCTTCGCGATCTCCGTGATGCTGGCGCCGAGCTCCTCCGCGCCTGCGGAGACCGACTGCACGTTGTGGGACACCTGCTCCGCCGCGACCGAGACGCTGCTGGCCTGCGCAGCCGTCTCCTCGGCCGCGGCACTCATCTGCTGGCTCACCGCAGACAGCTCCTCGGATGCCGAGGACAGCGTCGTCGAGCTCTGCGTGATCCCCTCGACGGTGTCGCCCATGCGGTCGAGGGACTCGTTCAGGGCGGTACCGATCTGCCCCAGCTCGTCGCCGGTCGGGTTGTCGACCCGGCCACGCAGGTCGCCGGCCGCCACGTCGCGGAGCAGCCCGACCGTGCTGCGGATGGGTCGCGTCAGGGAACGGGTGATGAGCCACGCGAGCAGCCCGGCCAGCAGAAGAGCGATCAGCGCGACGACGACGGTCGTCCGGCGGGTGGCCGCGGAGGTCTTCTTCGCCCGCGCGGCCTGCCGCGAGGTCAGCTGCGCCACGGCCTGTTCGAGTCGCTGGGAGCCGTCCGCCATCCGCGCGTACAGCTGCAGCTCCTCGCCCAAGACGACGGAGGTCGCCTCGGTCCGGGCCGCCGGGGTGCCGCTGCGGTAGAGCCTGACGATCTGGGCGTCCAAGGTCATGAACCTGTCGAAGGCGGCACCGATGTCCCTGATGTCGGCCTGCCGGTCGGCCAGCTGGGCGTCGCTCGAGACATCTGCCAGCTCCGCGCGGAACGCGTCCGCTGCCGCCAGGAAGCTCTTCCGGTTGCCCTTGTCGTCGTCCAGGGCATCGCGCTCACCGCGTACGACGTCGAAGGCGTAGGCGGTCTGCAGCCCGTTGACGTCGGCAGCGTGGAACTTCAGCTGCAGCGCGTTCTCCGTCGCTCGCTCGCCTGCGATGAGGGCGCGCTCGGTCTCCTGCTGCTTGGCGTTGCCGGCGAGCCCGAGCGCGACCACCACCACGAGCAGCAGCGCCACCACGCCGAAGG
This sequence comes from Mycobacteriales bacterium, assembly GCA_046262175.1. Classification (GTDB taxonomy): domain Bacteria; phylum Actinomycetota; class Actinomycetes; order Mycobacteriales; family SCTD01; genus RYN-124. The sequence goes on along the minus strand of JBHENF010000025.1, from coordinate 694 downwards.
CACCAGCCAGCCGCTTCCCGACGCTCAGGTCTTGCAAGCGGCGCATGACCGTCCTCTCGTCCCTGGAGCACGCAAGCCGTTCACGCAACGTAACCCCGCTGGCGGTAGGCACCCGGGAGAACGCACCGGGGCCCGCCCTCAACAAACGGGCGGAGACCTGCTCACGTCGCTTCCCGGGACGCCGACGCATGCGCCCTCGCTCGGGGGGTGGACGACGACCTGTTCTCGCAGGTCACACGTGGAGCCGCCTCGCGGAATCGAACCGCGGACAACCTCATTACGAGTGAGGTGCTCTACCGACTGAGCTAAGGCGGCGGGTCCCAGTGGGGCGCACCCGGATCCGCCCAGAAGTCTAGGGGACGGCTCAGCCGGTACGAAGGGCGAGGGCCATCGACTCGACCGCCAGCAGCGGCGCCACGTTGCCCTCCAGCGCCGTACGGCAAGCCAGCACCGCGTCGATCCGGCGCAGGGTTGCCTCCGCCGTCGTGGCACGGGCGATCGTCGCCGCCTGCTCGCCCAGATCGGCGTGCACCAGAGGCGTCCCCGTGCCGAGCTGCATGGTCAGCACGTCCCGGTAGAACGCGGCGAGGTCGACCAGCGCCCGGTCCAGGGCGTCCCGCGATGCGCGCGTCCCGCGGCTCTTCTGCTTGCGCTCCAGCTCCTTCAGCGCGCCGGCCCCACCGCGCGGCGCCGA
>JBHENF010000024.1:0-4438 GCA_046262175.1 Mycobacteriales bacterium | reverse complement strand
CTTCGCGGAGGCATCCATCGCCGACGTCGTGTCCCGCGCCCGCGCCAGCGTCGGCAGCCTCTACCACCACTTCGGTGGCAAGGCCGAGCTGTACCTCGCGCTGTTCGAGGACTACCAGCAGCGGCAGGAGGCGCGGGCCGTTGCGGCCGTGCGGGAGGCGCGGCTGGAGGGCGAGCAGGACCCGGTCTGCCTGTTCGTCGCCGGCTCACAGGCCTACCTCGACGGCTGCTGGGCCGAGCGCGACCTTGCCCGGCTGTTCCTCGCCGGCGGCGGCCCGCCCGGCTTCGAGCTGGTCGCCCGCCGCCGCTACCGCGAGTGGACCGCCCGCAACGCGGCGCTTCTGCGCGTGGACGGGGGCCAGCCGTGGGGAGATGCACTCGTGCTCGTACTCACCACCGTCATCAGCGAGGCCGGTCACGAGGTGGCCGTCTGCGAGGACGAGGCTGCTGCCACCGCACTCGGCGCCGAGATCCTCGCGCTCATCGCCCGGATCGGCGGCCGGCCGTGAGCCTGTTCGCGGACGAGCCGATCCGCCAGGTCGGCCGCACCGGCGCCGACTGGCAGACCGTCCGCCAGCACCGCCACCCGCAGAGCGGGCCGCCTTTCGACGAGATCGGGGTGCTGGCCCTGTCGTCGTTCCTGCTCGCCCGCACGGCCGAGGTCGTGGTCGCCGTACGCGGCATCACGGCGTATTCCGATGGACTGCACCTCTCCGTCGTCGTGCTGTTCGCCGACCAGGCGCGCGCGGAGGACCTCGCGTACTCGCTCCAGGAGTACAGCCGCAGCCCGGGCCGGTTCCGGTTCGGCGTCGCGTTCTCCGACGGCCGGCAGGCGACGTCGGGCAGCCGTGACAGCCCGGACGTGGAGCGGCCGGACAACGCCGCGCAGCTCAAGCTGATGGGGTCCGCGCACGGCGGCCTGACCTGGACCGGTGACTACTGGCTCTGGCCGCTCCCGACGGCCGGCCCGCTGGTGGTGGGCTGCCGGTGGCCGGACCGCGGCATCGCGGAGACGCTGGTGCAGATCGACCCCGCGCCGCTGCTGGCGGCGGCCGCCACCTCCAAGCCGGTGTGGGAGTGAGCGTGCACGACGACCTGCTGGCGCGGCGCGCGGACTACCCGGTGCTCGCGACCAAGACGTACCTGGCGAGCCACACCCTCGGTGCGATGCACCGTGAGACGCCTGAGCGGCTGGCCGAGTTCGCCCGGCTGTGGGGCGAACTCGGCGTCGTCGCCTGGGAGGACTGGGCCTCTGAGGTGTGGCGGGCCGCGGACCTCGTCGGCAGCCTCATCGGCGCGCCGCCCGGGACGACGGTGCTGCGGCAGAACGTCGCCGACCTGCTGGGCGACGTCGTGGCCTCGCTCGACTGGCACGGCACCCGGAACCGGGTCGTGACCTCGTCGCTCGAGTGGCCCGGCAGCCTCAACACCTGGTCCCAGGTCGGCCGGCTCGGGGGCGAGGCCGTGGTGGTCGAGGGCGAGCCGGACGGCGTGCACCTCGACGTCCAGCGGATGGTGGACGCCATCGACGAGCGCACACTGCTGGTCGAGTGCTCGCACGTGCTGTTCCGCACGTCGACGGTCGTGGACGTGAAGCCCCTGGTGGACAAGGCGCACGAGGTCGGTGCGCTCGTCATGGTCGACGGCTACCAGGCGGCCGGGGCGATCCCGGTGGACGTCGTCGGCCTCGGCGTGGACCTCTATGTTGGCGGCTCGGTGAAGTACCTGTCCGGCGGACCGGGCAACGGCTGGATGTACGTGTCGCCCGACGCGCAGCTCGAGCCGGTGACGACCGGCTGGTTCGGCCACGCCCGACCGTTCGACTTCGACCCGGAGCTGACGTACGGCGAGGGTGCGCGCCGGTTCCGCGGCGGCACTCCCGGGGTGCCCTCCGCGTACGCCGCGGCACCTGCCTTCCAGGCGCTGGCCGACATCGGCATCGACACCGTCCGAGAGCGCTCGCTGTCGATGACGCAGCCGCTGTTGGAGGCGGCACTCGAGCGCGGCTTCACCGTGCGCTCGCCGCACGAGCCGGCGCAGCGCGGCGGCCACGTCACGATCGATCCGGGGGACTCCGAGGCCGTCTACCCGCGGCTGCTCGAGCGGGGCTTCGTCGTCGACCACCGCCCCGGCGTGGGGATCCGCGTCTCGCCGCACTTCTACAACACGCTGGACGAGGCGATGGCCGTCCTCGACGCGATGCCCGAGGTGTCCTAGCGGCCGCCGTGCCTGAGAATGGGCACGTGGCGAAGCGGCAGCGCGGCAGGGAGTCGGCCGGGGACATGGTCCGGTCGCTCGGGCTGGTGCTGGCGATGGTCGTTGTGGTGTTCCTGCTCGCGCAGCCGCCGGGCAGCGACAAGAAGCAGCTGCGCGTCGTGGACGCGAGCGGTGACGTGCAGGCGTTCTCGCAGGTGGCGCCCGACGTGCCGGTGCCCCGCACGCTGCCCGGCTGGCGCTCGAACGTCAGCGAGTACGACCGCGAGGGCAACGTGCTGCGGGTCGGCTACGTCACCGCGAAGGGCGGGTACGCGGAGTACGACGCGACGACGGCTCCCACACCGGCGTACCTGCGCGACCTGGTCGGGGACGTGCCGCAGGACGGCACCGTCGACATCGGCGGCGTCACCTGGCGGCAGTACCGGACGGGCGGCGCGATCTCGCTGGCGCGCGACGTGGGCGGTGCGCTGGTGGTGCTGGGCAGCAAGCGGGACAGCGCCTCGCTCGACGAGCTACGCGTCCTGGCCCGTTCCCTCACGAGCTAGGGCCGCGTCCAGCCGCGCCTTCGCGCCGTCCAGCCAGGACTGGCAGATGTGAGCGAGCTCCTCGCCCCGTTCCCAGAGCGCCAGCGACTCCTCCAGGGTCGTGCCGCCGGCCTCCAGCCGACGGACCACGTCAGCCAGCTCGTCGCGGGCCGCCTCGTACGACGGGCTGGCAGGATCGACCATGTGGGAACCCTACGGCGGGCGACGCCGGCGGACGCCGAGGACCTGACCCGGCTGCGCGGCCTGATGCATCAGGCGATGGGTACCCCGCAGCTGGCCGCGGAGTGGCGCACGGCGTGCGAGCAGGCGTTCCGGCGCCGGCTGGTGCAGGACGACTTCGTCGCGTACGGCGTGGAGGAGGACGGCCGGCTCGTCTCCTGCGGCGCCGGCTGGCTGGAGGAGCACCTGCCGTCGCCGGGGCAGCACGACGGGCGGCGCGGGCACATCGCGTCGATGAGCACGGAGCCGGAGTGGCTGCGGCGCGGCTGCGCCCGGCAGGTGTTCGGCGCGCTGCTCGGCTGGTTCGCGGAGCAGGGCGTGCCGCGCGTCGACCTGCGGGCGACCGACGCGGGACGGCCGCTGTACGAGGCGTTCGGCTTCCGGGTCCTCGGGGGCGCGACGATGGCGTGGACCGCGCCGGGGATCACCCCGGGCATGCCGGGCCGCTGATGTCCTTTGAAGTGGTCCTCGTCCTGCTCGCCACCGTGGCGGCGATCTCGGGGATCGCGCGCCGCTTCGGTCTGCCGGCGCCGTTCCTGCTGGTGCTCGTCGGGCTGGTCGCGGGGCTGGTGCCGGGCACGCCGCAGGTCGAGCTCGACCCGGACGTGGTCCTCGTCCTGATCCTGCCGCCGCTGCTGTACGCGGCCGCGCTCAGCACCGCGTTCGCCGACTTCCGCGACAACCTCCGGCCGATCGGTCTGCTGTCGGTGGGCCTCGTGCTCGTCACCACCGGCGTCGTCGGCGTGGTCGCGCACCTGGTCGTGCCCGACCTGTCGCTGCCGGCCGCGTTAGCGCTGGGCGCCGTGGTGGCCCCGCCCGACGCCATCGCCGCGACCGCCGTCGCGAGGAAGATGGCGCTGCCCCGCCGGGTATTGACGATCCTCGAGGGCGAGAGCCTGCTCAACGACGCGACGGCCCTGGTCGCGTACCGGATCGCGGTCGGGGCCGCCCTCGCCGGCGGAGCGAGCTGGGGCCACGCGCTCGGGCAGTTCGTCCTCGCGGCGGGCGGCGGCGCGCTGGTCGGCCTCGCGCTGGCGTGGGCGATAACCGCGTTGCGGCGCCGGCTCGACGACCCGCTGCTGGAGAACGCGCTGTCGCTGCTGACGCCGTTCGCGGCGTACCTGCCCGCGGAGGCGCTGCACGCGTCCGGAGTCCTGTCGGTCGTCGTGGTCGGCCTCTACATCGGTCGGCGGTCCCCGGTGCTGCTGTCGTCGAGCACCCGGCTGCAGGGCCAGGCGCTGTGGTCGATGGTGACGTTCCTGCTCGAGGGGCTGGTCTTCGCGCTCATCGGCCTGCAGCTGCCGACGGTGGTGGAGGGGCTGTCCGGCCGCGACCCGCAGGCCGTCGCGCTGCTCACCGTCGCGACCGTGCTCGCGGTCGTGCTGACGCGGTTCGCGTGGGTGTTCCCGGCCACGTACCTGCCGCGCAGGCTGAGCAGCCGGATCCGTGCCAACGACC
>JBHENF010000023.1:0-6994 GCA_046262175.1 Mycobacteriales bacterium | reverse complement strand
CCCTACTGTCGGCAGAGCTAGCCGCGGGAGGCGGTGACCATGCCGTCGCGCTCGACCACCTTGATGCGGGCCCGCTCGTGCGGCTCGCCGAGGGCGATCTCGTGGGCGTCGAGCTTCTCCCAGCCCTCCCACGTCGTGTAGTCGAGCCCGCGCTCCTCGAGCAGCGCGACGACCGCCTCCGGCGACGGGTCGGCCGGTGTGGGCAGGGCGTCGACGTCCGCGAGCAGGCTGCCGACGGTCTCGATGGCGTCGCCCTTGGTGTGACCGATGAGTCCGACCGGACCGCGCTTGACCCAGCCGTTGACGTAGACGCCGGGGATCTGCGCGCCGTTGATGTCGAGCACCCGGCCGGCCGCGTGCGGGACCACGTGGTTCTTCGGGTCCCACGGCAGGTCGGCGAGCTCGGTGCTGCGGTAGCCGACGCAGCGGTAGACCGCCTGCACCGGCCAGTCGTGGATGACGCCCGTGCCGCGCACGTTGCCGGTGCCGTCGAGCTCGGTGCGCTCGGTGCGGAACCCCTCCACGCGACCGTCGCCGTAGATCTCGACGGGTGACTCGAAGAAGTGCAGGAACAGCTTGCGCGGCCGCTCGCCGACACCGTGCTCAGCCGTGCGCATCGCGTAGCGCTCCAGCTCGCGGACGACCAGGCGCAGCTGGTTGTCGGAGTTCATGGCGGCGACGCTGCCGTCGTCGTACTCGATGTCCTCGGGCGGCACGATGACCTCGACGTTCGGGGAGTGGTCGAGCTCCCGCAGCTCGAGCGGTGTGAACTTCGCCTGCGCCGGGCCGCGCCGCGCGAACAGGTGCACCTCCTGCACCTTGTTGGCCTTGAGCCCCTGGTAGACGTTGTCCGGGATCTCGGTGACGAGCAGCTCGTCAGCGGTCTTCGACAGCATCCGCGAGACGTCCAGGCCCACGTTGCCGGCGCCGATGACGGCGATCTTCTCGGCCTCGAGTGGCCACTCCCGCGGCACGTCCGGGTGCCCGTCGAACCAGCTGACGAAATCGGCGCCGCCGAAGCTGCCCGGGAGGTCGACGCCGGGGATGTCGAGGTCGCGGTCCTTCTCGGCGCCAGTCGTGAAGACGACCGCGTCGTAGTGCCGCTGGAGGTCCTCGAGCTTGATGTCGACGCCGTACTCGACGTTGCCGAACAGCCGCATCGTCGGCCGGCTCATGATCTGGCGCAGGGCCGTGATGATGCCCTTGATGCGCGGGTGGTCCGGGGCAACCCCGTAACGGATGAGGCCGTACGGGGCGGGCAGCTTCTCGAACATGTCGACGGTCGCGGGCGTCCCCGACTTGTGCAGCACATCGGCGACGTAGACACCGGCCGGGCCGGCTCCGACGATCGCGACCCTCAACGGCCGGTCCACGAGGACTCCTTCGTACGGCGCGTCTGCGCCCTGCTCCAGTATCGGTGATCTGCGCCGTCAGCGCCCTGTGTGATCCGCCACCTAGAGTCCGCTGCATGAGCGTGGACCAGGCTGCCGCGGCGGAGGCCGTCCGCGCGCTCCTGGTCGCGCTGGGCCAGGACGTCGACGACGAGTCGCTGCGGGGGACACCGCAGCGGGTGGCGGCGTCGTTCGCCGAGCTGCTCGCTCCGCACGAGTTCGACCTCACGACGTTCCCCAACGACGAGGGGTACGACGAGCTGGTCGTCGCCCGCGACATCCCGTTCTCGTCGCTGTGCGAGCACCACCTGCTGCCGTTCGTCGGCGTCGCGCACGTGGCGTACATGCCCGGGGATCGCATCCTCGGGCTGTCCAAGCTGGCCCGGGTCGTAGAGCTGTTCGCCCGGCGGCTGCAGGTGCAGGAGCGGCTGACCAAGCAGGTCGCCACCTGGCTGCAGGACAACGTCCACCCCAAGGGCGTCGGCGTCGTGCTCGAAGCCGAGCACATGTGCATGAGCATCCGCGGGGTGCGCGCCACCGGAGCGCGGACGGTGACCTCGGCGCTGTACGGCTCGCTGCGCAACGACCCGCGCACGCGCAGCGAGTTCCTCGCGCTGACCGGTCGCTAGTAGCGGCGGCGTCGGCCGCGGTGCTGCAGCCGCTGGCCGAGCCCGGTCATGGCATCGCCGGCCCGGGGCTTGGTGGTACCCACGCGTACGCCGAGGGTCTCGAGCACCCGGCCGAACAGCGGCAGGACGAGGACGAGGAGCAGCCAGCTGCGGAAGCGGCGCGAGAGCAGGGCGAAGAGCATGCCCCGAGGATCCCCGCTGCGACACGGGCGAACCGTCAGGAGTGGCCGTCGGCCCAGAACCCGACCTCGTCCAGGTGCTGGAGCAGGCGCAGCCGCCCGTCCAGGATGTGCGCCTCGACCGCCGCGCGCGCTCCCTCCGCGTTCTTGTCGCGGAACGCCGCGAGGATCTGCTCGTGGTCGCGGTCGACGGCCTTGCGCCAGTGCTCGTCCGCCGTGAAGAACCGACGCGGCAGGTACTGCGACGCGCTGCGCAGCACGTAGGCGAGCTTGCGCGAGTCCGCCGTCAGGTTGATCGCGCGGTGGAAGTGGTGCTCGAAGTACTCGATCCCGTCAGGGGACTGCGCCGTGACGGCCGCCACCAGCCGGCGGTTGAGGTCGGCCAGTCCGGCCAGGTCCTCCGGACCCGCGCGCCGCACCGCGCGGGCAGCCAGCTCGCCGGCCAGCCGCGCCTGGACGTCGAAGAGGTCCTCCACGTCGACCCTCGTCAGCGGTGCGACGGCAAAGCCCCGGCGCGGGAGCAGCCGCACGACGTCCTCGCCGCGCAGCAGCAGCAGCGCCTCGCGCACGGGGGTGACGCTCACGCCGAGCTGGGTCGCGACCACCTCCGGTCGGATGAACTCCCCGGGACGGAGCACCCCGGACATGACCTGGTCGCGCAGGTGCGCGGCGACCTCGTCGGACAGCTGCAGACGACCCCGAACGCTGTGCAGCGGGACCGGGGAGGACGTCATGGCACCTCTTCTCAGCAGCGGCTCGCTGGCGTTGCGACCACCCTTGTGCGGCACTACAAAATATATTCTACTGGCGGCAACCTGCTGAAAGGCACCGCTCATGACCGCGCCGTTGCCCCCGCAGCCCGAGATCGAGGCCGCCGTCCGGCGCTACCTGGCACGCCTTGCCGGGCGCTACCTGCCGGTGCTGATCGGTGTGGTGGCGCTGGCCCTGGTGGTCGTGCTGGTGCCCTCCAGCTCACCCGACCAGCAGGCGCAGCAGCTGCTCGGGACCAGCGACGGCGGCGCCGGCACCGGTACGGCGGTCGGCGGCGCGGCCGGGACCGCCCCCGGCACGACCACCGCTCAGGGGCCGGCCGGAACGGTCTCCGGCCCGGTCGGCGCCGGCAGGTCCGGCGGAACCGTCGGCAGCGGGACGGCCACGGGCCCGGGAAGTCAGGTGGCAGCCGGGCCCGTCGCCGGCACCGGCCCGATCGGCGCCGTCTCCCGTACCGGGACGGCGCGCAACGGCACCCGCTGCACGCCGTCCGCGCGCCAGTTCGCCTTCTCGCCGTACGCCCCGCCCTGCGTCGCCGCCTACTCCGGCAACAACGGGGGCGCGACCTCCTACGGCGTGAGCCGGTCGACCATCACCTTGAGCTACCGCATCGGCAACTCGGCGTCCGACGCAGCCATCACCGCGGCCACGGGTACCGCCGCGCCGCCGCGCGACGCGGATTACGTCAAGGACCTGCAGCTCTACATCGACTTCTTCAACAAGCAGTTCGAGCTGTACGGCCGCAAGGTGGTCCTGAAGACGTTCGAGGGTAAGGGCGACTACATCCAGGAGGACCAGGGGCAGGGCGCGGACAAGGCGCAGGCCGACGCCGGCACCGCTCGCGGGCTCGGCGCCTTCGGCGACATCACCTACCAGCTGCGCGGGTCCAACCCGTACTGGTCCGGGCTCGCCCAGCAGAAGGTCGTGGCGTGGGGGCCGCTCGGCTTCCCGGACAGCTACTACCAGCAGAAGGCGCCCTACTGGTGGTCGTACACGCCGTCGGGCTCCGACCTCGCGCAGTGGTTCGGCAACGCGACCTGCCGCCGCCTCGCCGGCCTGAAGGCCATCTTCTCTGCCGACCCCACCATCGCCGCCAAGGACCGCAAGTTCGGCTTGGTCCACCCGAACAACCCGGAGTACGAGGCCATCGCGGATGAGATGAAGCGGGTCTTCCAGGGCTGTGGGGTGAAGCTCGAGAAGGAGGCGAGCTACTCCATCAACGTGGCCCAGTTCCAGTCCCAGGCGACCAACGTGATGGCGCAGATGCAGGCCGCCGGTGTGACGACGCTGCTCTGCTACTGCGACCCCGTCATCCCGATCTTCCTGGGCAATGCCGGTCAGTCGCAGAAGTACGAGCCCGAGTGGGTGCAGCCGTACTGGGGCGACCCGCAGGCGCGCCAGCCGTACGGCGGCCAGTGGCACGGCGTGATGGTTCCCGGCGGGCAGTGGCCCGAGGAGAACGCGAACGAGGCGCTGAAGGTCTTCCGGCTCGCGGGCGGCGACAAGCCGCTGGAGAACCAGTACGCCGCGGCGTACGCGACGCTGCTCCAGGTGTTCCAGTCGCTGCAGGCCGCAGGCCCTGAGCTGACGCCGCAGAACCTGCAGCGCGGCACCTTCTCCCTGCCGGACTCGACCGGGTTCGCCGGCCGCTGGACCTACCGGACCGGTGCGCACGCGTTCACGCCCGTCGACGACGCCCCCGTCGGCTGGTTCGACCCCGCGTACCGCAGCGCCTTCGACGGCGCGGCAGGCGCCTACCGCAACTGCGAGTCCGGCACCCGGTTCACCTACGGCTCGGCCGCCGCGTGGGGTCCGCCCCGCCGGCAGCTGCACTGCTTCGGCACGTGAACCGTCCCGTCCGCGCAGCGCTCTGGCTGCCCGGCGCCGTCCTCGCCTGGCTCGTCGCCGGGCGGCTGCTGCCCAACGGCCTGCCGCTCGGGGTCGTCCTGCTGGGAGTGGTGCTGGGCTCGCTCACCGCACTGACGGCGCTGGGTCTGGTGCTCGTCTACCGGGCCAGCCGGGTCGTCAACTTCGCGCAGGCCGAGATCGGCGGGCTGGCCACGACGGCCGCCGTCGTGCTCACGACCGGGTTCGGGTTCCCGCTCTGGGCGGGCATGGCCTGCGGGGTCGTGGCGGCGCTGGCCACGGGCTACCTCGCGCACGAGCTGGTCGTACGCCGGTTGTTCACGGCGCCTCGTCTGATCCTCACCGTCGCGACGATCGGGCTGGCGCAGCTCGTCGCTGCGGGCGAGATCTTCCTGCCGACCGTCCGGCAGCAGCTGCGCCCGGCCACGACCTTCCACCTCGGCCTGGACCTCGCTTTCCGCGTCGGGCCCATCCGGTTCAGCGCCGACCACATCGCGGTCCTGGTCGTCGTGCCCCTGCTGCTGCTGGGGCTCGCGCTGTTCCTGACCCGCAGCGACACGGGCATCGCTGTGCGAGCGGCGGCCGAGGCGTCGGAGCGCGCCCTGCTGCTGGGCATCCCGGTGCGGCGGCTGTCGCTGCTGGCCTGGGTGCTCGCCGCGGGCCTGTCCGGCGCCGGCTCGCTGCTCGCCGCGCCTCTGCTCGGCCCGCAGCTGGGCATCGCCGGCGGACCCGTCCTGCTGCTCGCGCCGCTGGCCGCGGCGGTCCTCGCGCGGATGGACAGCCTGCCGGTCGCGTTCGCCGGTGGTGTCGGGGTCGGGGTCCTGCAGCAGGCCGTCTTCTGGAGCTTTCCGCGGTCGTCGACGGTGGACGTCGTGCTGTTCGTGGTCGTGCTGCTGGCCCTGCTGCTGCAGCGCAAGAAGCAGACCCGTCAGGACGAGGGGGCCATCGGCGAGCACGTATCGGTACGCGAGGTCCGGCCCGTGCCGCGGGCGGTGCGTGAGCTGGCCGAGGTCCGGTGGGCGCGCCGCGGCGGCTTCCTCGGGCTGGTGGCGCTGGTGCTCGGCCTTCCGCTCGTGCTGTCCGACCCGCAGCGCGGGCTGTTCGCCTACACCGCGATCTACTGCATCATCGCGGTGTCGCTTGTCGTCGTGACCGGTTGGTCGGGGCAGATCAGCCTTGGGCACTTCGCGTTCGTCGGCCTCGGCGCCGCCACGACCGGCAGCCTGCTCGTGCACGCGCGTGCCGACCTGTTCCTCTCGCTCGCCGTGTCCGCCGCGGTCGGCGCCGTGGCGGCGGTGCTGGTCGGCATACCCGCACTGCGGATCCGGGGGCTGTTCCTCGCCGTGACGACGCTGGCGTTCGGCGCGCCGGTGTCGACGTACCTGCTCAACTCGGCCAACTTCCCGCTGTTCAACCCGGCTTCGCTGACCCGCCCGCTGCTGCTCGCGCGGTTCCCGCTCGACGACAACCTCACGTTCGACTACCTGTGCGTGGTGTTCGCTGTTGCGGCCGTGGCGCTCGCCCGCAACCTGCGGGCCAGCCGTACGGGCCGGTCCGTCGTCGCCATACGGGACAACGAGCGTGCCGCCGCGGCCTTCGGCATCGAGCCGATCCGGGCGAAGCTCACCGCCTTCGCGTTCAGCGGGCTGCTCGCCGGCCTCGCAGGTGGGCTCTACGTCGTCGCGCTGCGGGGCATCCCGTTCGCGGGCTTCGACCCGGTGCAGAGCCTCGTGGTGTTCACGATGGTGGTCATCGGCGGCGCGGCGTCGCTGCCGGGAGCGCTGCTCGGCGCGGTCTACGTGGAGGGCGTGCAGTACTTCCTCACCGGCGCGGCGCAGCTGCTCGCCACGGGCGCCGGCCTGCTCCTGCTGCTGCTGTTCTTCCCGGGTGGCCTCGGCCAGCTCGTGTTCGGTCTGCGGGACCGGTGGCTGCTCGGTGCCGCCCGGCGCAACGGGATCGAGGTCCCGTCGATGAACGACGTGCCCGACCTCGCGGAGCGGGCACCGGTGGAGCTGACGGGTCAGCTGGTGGTCGAGGGCGTGGAGGCGGCGTACGGCCGCAGCCAGGTGCTGTTCGGCGTCGACGCCGCGGTGGTGGCGGGTGGCGTTCTTGCCCTGCTCGGCACCAACGGCGCGGGGAAGTCCTCGGTGCTCAAGGT
>JBHENF010000022.1:0-19512 GCA_046262175.1 Mycobacteriales bacterium | reverse complement strand
CTCCTCGTTGATGCTCGAGTCCTTCTCGATGTAGGTGTCGGTCTGCGGGACGTAGGCCTCGGGCTGGTAGTAGTCGTAGTAGCTGACGAAGTACTCCACCGCGTTGTGCGGGAGCAGCTCGCGGAACTCATTGGCGAGCTGGGCGGCCAGCGTCTTGTTGGGCGCCATCACCAGCGTCGGGCGCTGCACCTGCTCCACCAGCCAGGCGGTGGTCGCGCTCTTGCCGGTGCCGGTGGCGCCGAGCAGCACGACGTCCGGCTGCCCGTCCTGCAGCCGCCGCTCGAGGTCGGCGATCGCGGTCGGCTGGTCGCCGCTCGGCGCGAAGTCGCTGACCACCTCGAACCGGCGCGTGGACCGGCGCAGGTCGGTCGCCAGCCGCGGCACGATGGGCTTGGCGGCGTGCGCGTGGGCTACGGGTGCGGGCACGACTCCACGGTACGTGCGGGGTCCGACAAGAACCGGGTCAGCGCGACGCGCCCTTGCCCGGGTGCCAGCCGGGCTTGTCGGCCTTCTGCTTCGGCCTCTGCGCGGGAGGCGCCTGCGGGACGACAGGGACCGCCGCCGGCGGGACGTTGCGGCCCGAGGCTCGCTGCAGGGCCTCCCACTGCCGCGCTCCGGTCGTCTGCCACGACCAGAGGCTGAGCGAGCCGGCGCCCGCGGCGCGCGCGGCGAACACGAACGCGTCGACGCTCTTGCCGGGCGTGGGGTCGGCCGCCAGGTAGGGCGCGTCGAGCCGGCCGTCGTAGCCCTGGCCGACGGGGAACACCGGCTTGCCGTACCTGCGCAGGACCTCCATCGACGTGGCCGTCACCTGCGCGGGCGAGCGGTTGTACCAGTACGCCATCGGGATGAACGCGTCCGCGTACAGCGCCGTGCGGGTGTAGGGGTAGCGCGTGATGCGCTTCTCGCTCGGCCACGGCACCGTCGACAGGATCGCCACGCGAGCAGGCAGCTCCGCGCGCAGCGTCCGGTAGTACCGGTTGATCGAGTCCCGGCTGGCGTGCGTGCCCTCGGACAGCGTCTCGATGTCCGGCGCCACCGCCGCGACCATCGGGACGCCGGGACGGCGCCACCACGCTGCCTTCGCGAGCCGGCGTGCGTCGTTCTCGGGGTCGACCAGCTTCGGGAAGTCCCAGGCGATCACCTTGATGTCGGTCCCTGACGTGGCCGGCAGCAGCTGGCTGAGCACCTCCTGGCCGATCCAGCCCTTCTTGCTGCTGCCCGTCTGGACGAACAGGTGGCTCAGGCCGGTCGCCTGCGCCCGGGCGACGACCTGCGGCGCGTGACCGCCCTCGGTACGAGTCCAGTCGTGGATCCACATCCCGGTGCCGGTCGGCAGCCAGCGCTCCACGGGCGGCGCCGGCTCCGCCGCCGGCTGCTTCGGCGTTGCCTTCCGGGCCTGGTGCGTAGGCGCCGCGGCGACGGGCGGGCGGCCGTGGACGGGGGCCGGCCGCGGCGCGACCCGGGGCGCCTTCGCCGGCGCGGCATCGGACGCGAGCGTCGCGCTCACCTGCTCGGTCGGCGGCGCGCTGACCTGGCCGGCGGCGCCGAGGCCGAGCAGGAGGACAGCCGCGGACGCGAGAGAGACTTCGCGGGTGAAGCGGGCGGCAGCGTCGCGGAGGGGCACGAACAGGACGCTACGTACTACCCGGGGCCTACGGGTCGAAACTGCGTGTAGCCGTCCGGCTACTCATGGCTGTCCACACCGCGTCCACCTGCGGCTCGAGCGCCTCCCGCGGGCCGTCGTTGTCGATCACGTACGTGGCCACCGCGAGCTTGTCGGCCAAGGGCCGCTGAGCTGCGATCCGGGCGCGGGCGTCCTGCTCGCTCATCCCCCGCTGCTCCACCAGCCGGGCCAGCTGGGTCTCCGGCTGCGCCGCCACGACGACCACCACGTCGTACAGCGACTGCAGGCCGTTCTCGACGAGCAGCGGCACGTCGTACACGACCACCGCCGCCTCGCCGGCCGCCTCCGTCTGCCGCGCCGTTTCCGCACCAACGAGCGGGTGGACGATCGCGTTGAGGCGGGCGAGCTGCTCAGGGTCGGCGAAGACCCGCTTCCCCAGCGCCGCGCGGTCGAGCTTCCCGTTCTTGATCACATCGGTGCCGAACGCGTCGATGATGGCGGCGAGGCCGGGGGTGCCCTCGGCGACGACCTGCCGCGCGATCAGATCCGCGTCGATGATCACGGCACCGCGCTCGGCGAGCAGCCGGCTGACGGAGGACTTGCCCGCCCCGATCCCGCCGGTCAGCCCCACCTTCAGCACGCCGCGACCCTATGCGCGCGAGCCGGGCGCCGCCTGGCCTCCCCGCACGCGATGCATCCGCCTCGCGCTGCAACGCGGGTTCAGGCAGCCGCCCGCGCGGGCGACGCCGCAAGGTGGATGCCTTCCCTGCCGAGCGCCTCCTGCAGCTGTGCCAGCACGGCCGGCCACGCATGCACCACCTCATCCCAGGTGAACCGGAGGACCCGCCAGCCCAGCGCGGCCAGCACGTTGTCCCGCTGCCGGTCGACCGCAGGATCCGGGTGCCACTTCTGGCCGTCCACCTCGACCACGAGCCGCTCGCGGTCGAAGCAGAAGTCGACACGCAGCTCGGGCCACCGCCGCAGCACTGCCTGCGTCCTGAACCCGTCCAGGCCCGCATCGTGCATGCGAAGCCGGGTCAGGCTCTCCAGCACCGATCCGCAGGCGGGGTCGCACAGGCCGACCACCTCGCGGGCGCGAGCGGCTGCACGTGCGCCTGGGCAGGCGGCAGCCTCGCGCACAAGCTCCTCCACGCCCACGTGCCGGGCACGCAAGGCACTGTCGCAGAGGGCCAGGGCCTCCGCGCGAGGCAGCTCGCGCATAGCGTCGAGCACCGTCCGGAGTGGCGACGTGACCATCAGCGGATCCCGTCCGGCGACGGCGGCCACTGGCTGCGCGTCCAGGACGCGGTGCTGACTGACGTGCACGCCGGTCGCGCTCACGCGCCCACGGCCGTGTCGTACCGCCACCTCGACCGTCCGGGTCGGCTCCCGAAGCAGCGCCCAGCCGTACAGCGCCGCCGCCGTCCGCAGTCGCGCTGCCACCCCTCGTCCGAGGCTGAGCAGGACAGCACGGACGTGGCGGACGTACAGCGGCGAGACCCCGCTGCCGTCGACAACGTACCGAGGCAGGGGTGCCGCATCGGGTGCTGCGTAGACGCCGTGGCGGAGCCGTACGAGGTCCCCCGCGGCGGCCGCGCGAGAGAGCAGCTCCGGGCGGAGTCCGGCTTGCCGCAGCATCGCGGGCGTGAGCAGGCCCTGCGTCCGGCGGCCGATGAGGTCGAGCCTGGCGTCCATGCCCGCGAGCCTGCGCATGTCCCGCAGGCCGCGCGCCGACCCGAGGTCGATCTGTGGATGCATCCACCCGGGTGGGGACCACGCGCGGTTCAGCGCGAGCGGACTGGGCGGCAGCGGTCGGCGGCCCGAGGCGGATGCATCGCGTGCGAGCGGCCGGGGCGGCAGCGGTCGGCGGCCCGAGGCGGATGCATCGCGTGCGGGCGACCGGGGTCCCAGGACGCAGAGGAGGCCCTGCCCGGCGAACCGGGCAGGGCCTCCTCGAGGCTGTGCGGGACTAGCTGGCGCCGCCCGAGAGCTTCTCGCGCAGGGCCTGCAGCGCCTCGTCCGAGGCGAGCGTGCCGCCGGAGGGAGCCGGCGCGGCCGGAGCGGCAGCGGCGCCCTCAGGCGCCTCCTCCGAGCCCTCCTCGCCGGTGGCCGACGTGTACGAGGTCGGCACGGCCGCCTCGGCGTCCGCGGCCGCCATGCGCTTGATCTGCTCCTGGTGTGCCTGGAAGCGCTTCTGCGCGTCGGCGTACTGCTTCTCCCACTTCTGCTGGGCCTCCTCGTGGCCCGGGAGCCACTCGCCCGTGTCGGGGTCGAAGCCCTCCGGGTAGAGGTAGTTGCCGGACTCGTCGTAGTTGGCCGCCATGCCGTACTGCGCCGGGTCGAAGTGCTCCTCGGCCTGCGGGCCGTTCTCGTTCGCCTGCTTCAGCGACAGCGAGATGCGGCGACGCTCGAGGTCGATGTCGATGACCTTGACGAGCAGCTCGTCACCGACGTTGACGACCTGCTCCGGGATCTCGACGTGGCGCTCGGCCAGCTCGGAGATGTGGACGAGGCCCTCGATGCCCTCGTCGACGCGTACGAACGCACCGAACGGGACCAGCTTGGTGACGCGGCCCGGCACGACCTGGTTGATCTGGTGCGTACGGGCGAACTGCTGCCACGGGTCCTCCTGGGTCGCCTTCAGCGACAGGGAGACGCGCTCGCGGTCCAGGTCGACGTCGAGCACCTCGACCGTGACCTCGGTGCCGACCTCGACGACCTCGGACGGGTGGTCGATGTGCTTCCAGGACAGCTCCGACACGTGAACGAGACCGTCCACGCCACCGAGGTCGACGAAGGCGCCGAAGTTGACGATGCTCGAGACCACACCGCTGCGGACCTGGCCCTTCTGCAGCGTCGACAAGAAGGTGCTGCGCACCTCGGACTGCGTCTGCTCGAGCCACTGCCGGCGCGACAGCACGACGTTGTTGCGGTTCTTGTCCAGCTCGATGATCTTCGCCTCGAGCTCCTTGCCGACGTACGGCTGGAGGTCGCGAACCCGGCGCATCTCGACCAGCGACGCCGGCAGGAAGCCGCGCAGGCCGATGTCGAGGATCAGACCGCCCTTGACGACCTCGATCACCGTGCCGGTGACGATGCCGTCCTCCTCCTTGATCTTCTCGATCGTGCCCCAGGCGCGCTCGTACTGAGCCCGCTTCTTGGACAGGATGAGCCGGCCTTCCTTGTCCTCCTTCTGGAGGACGAGGGCCTCGACCAGGTCACCGACCTTGACGACCTCGTTGGGGTCGACGTCGTGCTTGATGCTCAGCTCGCGCGAGGGGATGACGCCCTCGGTCTTGTAGCCGATGTCGAGGAGGACCTCGTCGCGGTCGACCTTGACGATGGTGCCTTCGACGATGTCTCCGTCGTTGAAGTACTTGATCGTCTCGTCGATGGCGGCGAGGAAGTCCTCCATGCTCCCGATGTCGTTGATCGCGACCTGGGGAGTGGAGGGGCTGTCGAGGGTG
The DNA here is from genome assembly GCA_046262175.1 of Mycobacteriales bacterium. Classification (GTDB taxonomy): domain Bacteria; phylum Actinomycetota; class Actinomycetes; order Mycobacteriales; family SCTD01; genus RYN-124. The sequence continues at coordinate 14,418 of JBHENF010000022.1, read as the reverse complement.
CTGGTCAAGGAGTCGGCTCCGGCTGCGGGGGTGTCGTGACCCGCCCCTGGTGGGCAGGTCGGGCGCGCGCAGCGAGCCGAGTCGTCGAGTGCCAGCGGACGTCTAGGAGAGGTACGAGGAACCACGTCGAGCGCGGGCAAGCAGGGTCGAGCGCCCACACAGAGCCCGCAGCGCGTCCGGCCATAGTAGTCGCGTGAGCGCGCAACCCTCAAGCCGTCCGGTGGGGCCGCAGGAGTCGGCTCGGGCCAACCGGTCCTGGTGGGACGGCGAGGCGCGCGCCTACTACGCCGAGCACGGCGACTTCCTCGGCGACACCGACCTGCTGTGGTGCCCGGAGGGGCTGCGGGAGGCGGACGCGGGGCTGCTCGGCGACGTACGGGGGCGCGACGTCCTGGAAGTCGGCTGCGGCGCGGCGCAGGGCGCTCGGTGGCTGGTGTCCGCCGGCGCGCGGGTGGCCGCGCTCGACATCTCGTACGGGCAGCTGCTCGTGGCGCGCGAGCTGGACGAGCGGACGAGCCTGATCGTGCCCGCGGTGCAGGCGGACGCGCAGGCGATGCCGTTCCGGGCCGGGTCGTTCGACGTGGTGGTGTCGGCCTTCGGCGGCATCCCCTTCGTCGCCGACTCGGCCGGGGTCATGCGCGAGGTCGCGCGGGTGCTGCGACCGGGCGGGCTGCTCGTCTTCTCGGTGACGCACCCGACGCGGTGGGCGTTCCCGGACGACCCCGGACCGGCGGGCCTGACCGTGACGCAGTCCTACTTCGACCGCACTCCGTACGCCGAGGTCGACGACAGCGGCACGCCGACGTACGTGGAGCACCACCGCACGCTGGGCGACCGGGTCCGCGAGCTGGTCGCCGCGGGGCTCGAGCTGGTCGACCTGGTCGAGCCGGAGTGGCCGGACGGGCACGACCGCGAGTGGGGCCAGTGGAGCCCGCTGCGCGGCCGGCTCATGCCGGGTACGGCGATCTTCGTGTGCCGGAACCCAGCGAGGCCCGCCACCGCGTAGCGCGGTGACGGGCCCCGAGCTTGTGCTGCTAGGCGGTCTCGCGCTTGCGGCCGGCGAGGAAGCCGCCCGCGGTGCCGAGGACCAGCAGGAGCAGGCCGCCGACGCCGAGGCCCACCTTCGCGCCGTCGCTGACGCCGTCGTCCGTGCTGGTCGAGGCCGCCGCGAGGTCGAAGCCCGACTGGGCGAGGACGTACGTCGTACCGACGCCGCCGGGCGCCTTGCTGGCGAGCGCACCTGCGGCGGCGAGCACCGCGACCTGCTGGCGGGCGTTCTGCGAGCCCTCGGCGAGCTGCTTCTTCAGGGGCGCCACGGCCTGGTCCTGAACGGCGCCGATCCCGTCCTTGATCTGGACGCCGCCCGGCAGGACCTGGGAAAGCCCGTCCGCGATCTGGTTGGCGCCGTCGATCGCGGCCGGCAGTCCGGTCGCGACCTTGTGCTGGCCGGCCGAGAGCTGGCCGAGGCCGTCGAACAGCGCCTTGCTGCCGTCGTACGCCTTGACCGAGCCGTCCCGCAGCTGGGTCGAGCCGTCGAGGGCCTTGCCGGAGCCGTCGGTCAGCTGCTGGCTGCCTGCCAGCGCCTTGCCGGAGCCGTCGTACAGCTGCTGGCTGCCCACGAGCGCCTTGCCGGTGCCGGCTGACAGCTGCTGGCTGCCGTCGAGCGCCTTCGCCGTGCCGTCGGCGAGCTGCTGCGAGCCGGTGAGAGCCGCACCGGTGCCAGCGGCGAGCTGCTTGCTGCCGTCGAGGGCGGCCCCCGTCCCGGCCGTCAGCTGGGTGGAACCGGCGACTGCGGCGGTGGCGCCGGCGGCGAGCTGACCGGCACCCGTCTGCGCCGCGACCAACCCGTTGTACAGCGCGTTCAGCCCCGCAGCGACCTGCTGCAGCCCGTCCCGGACGCCTGGCGTCGTGCTCCCGGACGGCGCCGAGAGGCCGTCCCGCACGCCGATGAGGCCGCCGATGATGCGGTCCGCCCCACCGCCCGGCTTCGTGATCTCGCCCAGGCCGTACGACAGGCGCGACAGGAGGCCTGGGCTCGGCGCGGACAGCGGTGCGACCAAGGCACCGACGACAGCTGCAGCCGTCTGGCTGTCCACGGTTGCGACGTTCTTGAGCCCGGTGAGTGCCGGCCGGCCGGAAGGCCAGCACGCGAGGGTGCCGGCTGGGGCCGCTGTGGCACCGTTCACCACGTCGGCCAGGACGACGCTGGCGCAGTCGACCCCCTGCTTGATGCTCGTCAGCACCTCCTTGAGGCCACCCGGGTCGGTGGTGCTCGTCGCGGTGTGCGTGACGCCGTAGATCAGCTGGTTGACGACGCCCAACAGGGTCGTCGACCCGCTGTCGCTTCTGGTGCCGACGCCGGCGAGCAGCTTCTGAACACCCCCGGCCAGAGCCGAGACGCCATCGAGGGCCGCCGGCAGACCGGCGTTCAGCTGGGTCAGGCCCCCGGACAGCTGCGTCAGGCCGGTCGTCAGCGCCGCCTGCCCATCGTGGATCTGCGTCAGACCCCCGGTCAACGCGGTCTGGCCGGTGTTCAGCTGGGTGAGGCCACCCGTCAGCGACGTCTGTCCCGCGTTGATCTGGGTCAAGCCGCCCGTCAGCGAGTCCTGACCGGCGCCGAGCTGGGTGAGGCCTGTCGTGAGAGCGCCCTGACCGTCGTGGATCTGCGTCAGCCCGTCGGTCAGGGACTGCTGGCCGTCGTGGATGAGCGTCAGGCCGGCGGTCAGGTCGGTCTGCCCGGCCGCGATCTTGCCGAGGCCAGTGCTCAGCTCGCCTGCGCCGGCCTTCGCCTTCAGGGTGCCGGCGTCGAGCTTCGTGGCGCCGTCGCCGGCCGCACCGAGACCGTCGGCGAGCTTGCGCGAGCCGGGTGCGAGCAGCTCGAGCCCGGCAACGATCTTGCTCATGCCGGCGCGCAGCTTGGTCAGGCCGTCGTCGCCGCCACTGGCGTACTGGTGCCAGAAGTCGTCCTGCGTCTGCGCCGCGTTCGCCGCCTGCGCCGTGCCACCGAGACCCGGGCTCGTCGTCGGGTCGACGGCGATCGCGCGAACCTGGGCCGCGGGGATGCCGCTGCCGCTGGCGCTCAGGAACACGTCCTGGACGGGCGCACCGAGCGGGCTGAACAGCACCATCTGCCAGAGCAGGTGCTTGGTGCCGTCCGCGTCGGTGGTGATGGTCGCGCCGTCGGCCTGGATGTCCCTCATGGACGTCGGAACGGTGACTCCGAGCTGCGCGACGAGCGGCAGCTGCAGCTCCACCTTCGACGTGTGCGCGACGCCTGCGGTGTCGGTGTACGCAACGTCCTGCGTGGCGCTCTGGGTGTTCTCGACGTGGTAGCGGAGCGTCTGACGGGCGCCGTCCTTGCTGCGCTGGATGGACAGCGCGACCGGCAGCTTGCCGTCGAACCGGGAGGCGTCGCCGCTCTGGCTGTACTGCTTGACCTGCTTCACCGATCCGTCCCCGCCGACCACCGCGCGCACGGTCGCGGGACCTGCGTCGACAGCGGACGCCGCTCCCGGCAGGAGGAGGAGAGCGGCGGCCGGGAGGCAGAGGCTGACCACCCAGGCCTTGGGCTGGCGACGGTGCGGAGCAGACATGCTGGAGTTCCTTCTCTGGGCGGGCGAGGGGGTCATGACGCGGCCTTCCGGGTCTTGCGCTCCTTGGACAGCACGGCTGCCAGAGCAATGGCAAGCACGAGCGTCAAGCCCGTGAACAGCTGGTTGATCCAGTTCTCGACCCCCGCGAACGTGAGGCCGGTGATGTTCACCGCCAGGAAGAAGATGGCGACGATGGTGCCGGGCACGTTGAGCCGGCCGACCTTGAACGACGCGGCGCCGAGGAACGCAGCGGCGACGGCGGTCAGGGTGAAGGTGGTGCCGACCTGCGGGTTGCCGGCGCCGGTGCGCGCGAGCAGCAGGACCCCTGCCACACCGGCGAACGCGCCGGTGCTGGCGAACGCGACGATGATCGTGCGCTCAACGCGGATCCCGACGAGACGTGCGGCGGCCTTGTTCGAGCCGATGGCGTGCAGGTTGCGGCCGTACGGCGTGTGCTCCATCAGGTAGTAGACGAGCAGCGCGACCGCCCCGAGGACGTAGACGACCTTGGGGATGCCGAGGATGTTGCTGCCGCCGAAGCCGACGAGCGACGTCGGGATGCCGTTGATGATCGACTGGCCGTGCGTGTACCAGTCGATGTAGCCGAGGATGATCGAGGCCGTTCCGAGGGTGATGATGAACGGGTCCACCCTCAGCACCGTCACGAGCACGCCGTTGATGCCGCCGACGACGGTGCCCACCGCGATGCCGGCGAGGATGCCGACGACGAGCGGCACGTGCTGGTGGCTGAACAGCGCGGCCGTGATGATCGAGCTGAGGCCGGCGATGTTGCCGATCGACAGGTCGAAGTGGCCGGACACCATCGTGAGCAGGATGCCGAGTGTCAGGACGCCGAGCACCGCCTGACCGGCGGCCATGTTGCGCAGGTTGTCGGCGCTGAGGAAGACCGAAGACGTCTTGCTCCACGAGCCGTACAGCACGAACGAGCCGAGCAGGAGGACGGGCAGCGAGTACGTGCGCGCGAAGCCCATGACGTGCCCTGACGCCGCGGAGCCGCGACTGACCGGCTGGCCCCCCTCGTCGGCGAGCGCGGCCATCGGGCCGACGCGCTCGACGGCGGTGTCGACCACCGGGTCTCCTTCTGATCGGGGCGCGGGCAGGACGTCTGCCGGCAGGCGGGACGGGGTGCGGGCGGGGCGGGTCACGGCGTTGTCTCCGACACGTTCATCAGCTCGGTGAGGTGGTGTGCGTCGAGCGGCTGCTCGACCACGGCGGTGATGCGCCCGCCCTTCAGCACCGCGATCCGGTCCGACGCGTGCGCCAGCTCCTCGGTGTCGCTGGCGACCAGGAGGACGCTCGTGCCGGCGGCGGTGGCGCGCCGGACGAGGTCGTAGATCTCGGCGCGCGCCTGCACGTCGACGCCCTGCGTGGGCTCGTCGAGCAGCAGCACCTTCGGCCGTTGCCGCAGCCACCGGGCCAGCACGACCTTCTGCTGGTTGCCGCCGGAAAGCGTCTCGACCGGCTGCTTGTCACTGCGAGTACGTACGAGGAACTCGGAGATCGACCGGGTGGTGGCGGTGCGCTCGTCGGCGTGCCGGAAGAACAGGTTCCGGTAGAAGTCCCAGGCCTGCCCCGCCGAGAGGTTGTGCCGCACGGATTCCTGCGCGAAGACGGCGTCCGCCTGGCGCTCCTCGGGGACGTACGCGACGCCCGCCCGCATGGCCTGCTTCGGGTCGGCCGCGTCGTACCGCTTCCCGTCCAGGGTGACGGAGCCTGCTGTGGCGGGGTAGGCGCCGAAGAGCATGCGCAGCAGCTCGCTGCGGCCGCTGCCGAGCAGCCCCGCGATGCCGAGGACCTCGCCGCGGCGGAGGTCCAGGTCGACGCCGCGCAGCGGTCCGCCGGCGAGGCCCCGGACCTGCAGGGCGACGTCCTCGGCGGGCGTCTCGCGCGGCGCTGGGAACGCGCGGTCCATCGCGCGACCGACGATCATCTGCACCAGGTCGCTCTCGGTGAGCCCGTCGTTGTGGACGGTGTCGACCTTGCGGCCGTCGCGCAGCACGGTCACCCGGTCCGCGACCGACAGCACCTCGTCCAGCCGGTGGCTGACGTAGAGGATCGTCTGGCCGGCGGCGGCGTAGCCGCGCAGCGTCTCGAGCAGGTGCTCGACCTCCGCGGCGGGCAGAGCGGCCGTGGGCTCGTCGAGGACGAGCAGGCCGCCCTCCGCGTCGTCGCTGTCCTGCAGCGCACGCACGATCGCCACCCTGCTGCGGTCGGCGGCGCGCAGCGCGCCGAGCGGCGTCGTCGGCGTGGCGTTCACCCGGTACTTCTCGAGCAGCACGGCGGTCCGCGCGTTGAGCGCCTTCCAGTCGATGCCGCCGCCCGCGCGGCGGGGGAAACCGGCGCCGATCGCGAGGTTCTCCGCGACCGTCAGCTCTGGGAAGACGGCCGGCTGCTGGTGCACGAACCGCAGCCCGGCGGCGTGCGCGCGGGCGGGCGTCCACGACTCGGCGTGGACGGTGTCCCCGTCGCCGAAGGTCAGCTCGCCACCTTCGTCTGGGCTCACCACCCCGGCGAGAATCTTGATCGTCGTCGACTTCCCGGAGCCGTTGCCGCCGAGCAGCGCGTGGATCTCCCCCGGACGGATGTCCAGGTCGAGGCTGTCCAGCGCCAGGGTCCCCGCGTAGGTCTTGCTGAGCCCGCGGACCGCGACCGCGGCCTTGCGGTCCAGCTCTGCGGGAGCGGTCATCAGCTGACGCCCCAGGCCTTCTTGTAGATGGCCTTGTAGTCGACGCTCGCCGAGAACTCACCGGTGCTCGGCAGGTTGTGCTGGCGGTCCACGAGCTGCCAGCCGAGGCCGGAGAACGCTGCGGGCTTCCCCTGGAACAGGCTGTTGAGGGTGTCGACGGCGGCCCAGCCGGTCCAGTCGGACGGTGAGATCATCACGGCGTCCACGCCCTGGTGGTTGCGCAACAGGTCGAGCTCGGGCTGGAACCCCTCGCCGCCCATCACGTACAGCTTGCTGGCGCGGCCGGACTGCGTGACTGCCGGGCCGATGCCGAGCAGGGTGGCGGCGGTGTACGGACTCTTCACCGCGTTGGCGTCCGGGTGCTGGAGCAGCACGGAGGAGGCCTTCTGCTGCAGGGTCGGGCCGAGGTCGAGGCCGGTGAACTGCACGTTGGCGAGCACCTTGCACCCGCCGCAGGTCTTCATCCCGTCCAGGAAGCCCTTGCCCGTGTAGTGCAGGACGGTCGTCTGGTCGTCGTTGAAGAACAGCACCTTGGCCTTGCCGCCCGTCGCAGCGATGACCGCCTGCGCCTGGGCGAAGCCGTACTTCTCCGCGAACGCGCCGAGGTTCTTCAGCGCCTCCGGGCCGTAGTTGATCGGGCTGCTGAACAGCGCCTCTGCGCCCTTGCCGGCGAACGGGTCGTTGCAGTCGTAGGCGTAGATGGGGACGACCTTGACGCCCTTCTTCTTCGCCTCCTCGAGCGGCGCCTTCACCCCCGCGCAGTCGATCGCGTCGAGGACGATGCCGTCCGCGCCGGAGCTCAGCGCCTGGCGCACCAGGTTGACGCCGTTGGCGGGGTTCAGCTGGGCGTCGTAGATGGTCACGTCCCAGCCGAGCGCCTTGGCCGCAGCCTGCGCCGCGTTGCTCGGGATGGAGGAGCTGATCGAGGCCTGGCCGGAGGAGATGATGACGATCTTCTTGCCCTTGACCGCAGGCCGGGGCGCAGTGTCGGGCGACTGCAACGTGCCCTTGTAGACCGCGTCGAGGACGGCGGTGTCGCCTGCACCGGTCGTGGTGGTCGGGGCCTCCTCGGTGTTGCCGACGGCGTTGACGGCGGTGCCGCCACCGCTGCTGCCGGCGCAGGCGGTGGCGAGCGCCGCGCAGGCGAGGACGGCTGCGGCGCGGGGCACACCAGATCGGGACAGGGACCGGGCGGACGGCATCATCGTGTGAGGGGGCCTTTCTCCGGTGCGCGAGCACCTGCAGAAGTACGGAAGTGAGCGCACCGTAAGAGCCCGAAAGCGCTGCCACCAAAGGGATCGAGGAGAACCCCCCGGACGGTCCTTCCGCCCTGGCACCAGCGGCCCATCACATCTGCGGAGCAGACGGATCAGAGCCTTACGAAGCGCGCAGAGCCGACATCCAGCGCGCGACCTCAGCAGGCGTGCGCAGCCGGTGCACCTGCAGGTGCGCCCACTGCGGGTCCGCGAGGCGCTGCTCGTTCTCGAGCCGCCGACGCGGTTGCGTCCGCCACGTGTGTCGGATGGGGTGCGACGCGCGCAGCACGGTGTGCAGCCGCTCGCGGTTGCCGTTCCACAGCTCCACCCGCGTGACCAGGCGCCGCGCCGTCCGCAGCAACGCGCGGCGGGCCGTCAACATCCGGGGCAGGTCCAGCCACACCAGCGTGTCGGCCCGCGACCAGAGCAGGTCGCGGACCGCGCTGTAGTTGCCGTCCACCACCCAGGCTGGTGCGGACGTGGCCGCGTCGACGGCCGCGCGGAAGTCCGGGTTCGGCACCCAGCCGGGACCGTGGAACAGCGCGTCCAGCTCGACGTGCGGAACGGCGAGGTGCACAGCGACCTGGGCGGCGAGCGTGGTCTTGCCCGAGCCGCTCTGGCCGATCACGAGCACGCGCTGCACCCTAGTGGCCGGCCTCGTCCCAGGTGCGACCTACGCCGACGCTGACATCGAGCGGCACCGCCAGCGCGTAGGCGTCGCCCATCTCCTTGCGCACCAGCGCTTCCAGCGCATCCCGCTCCCCCTGCGCGACCTCGAGGACGAGCTCGTCGTGGACCTGCAGCAGGAGCCGGCTGCGCATGCCGTCCGCCTCGAGACGACGGTGCACGTTGAGCATCGCGACCTTGATGATGTCGGCGGCGCTGCCCTGGATGGGCGCGTTGAGCGCCATCCGCTCGGCCATGGAGCGGCGCTGGCCGTTGTCGCTGGTGAGGTCGGGCAGGTACCGGCGCCGGTCCATGATGGTCGAGGTGTAGCCGTCCTTGCGCGCCTGGTCGACCACGTTGCGCAGGTAGTCGCGGACGCCGCCGAACCGCTCGAAGTACGCGGTCATCTGCTCCTTGGCCTCGTCGGGCGTGATGCGCAGCTGCTGCGCCAGGCCGTACGCCGACAACCCGTACGCGAGCCCGTACGACATCGCCTTCACCCGCCGGCGCAGCTCGCTGTCGACCTGCTCGACGGGCAGGCCGAACGCCTTCGACGCGACGTAGGTGTGCAGGTCCTCGCCGGTCGTGAACGCTTCGATCAGGCCGTCGTCATGCGACAGCGTGGCCATGATGCGCATCTCGATCTGCGAGTAGTCCGCGGTCATGAGCGCCTCGAACCCGTCGCCCGGGACGAAGCCCTGCCGGATCTCGCGGCCCTGCTGCGTGCGGATCGGCACGTTCTGCAGGTTCGGGTTGTCGCTGGACAGGCGTCCGGTCGCGGCGACCATCTGCTTGAACGTGGTGTGGATCCGGCCGTCGTCGGCGACCGTCGGCAGCAGCTGCTTCTCCACGACCATGAGCAGCCGGGTCATCTCGCGGTGCAGCAGCAGCGCGTCGATGACGGGGTGCGCACCCTGCAGGTTCTGCAGCGCGTCCGCGTCGGTGGTGTAGCCGGTCTTGATCTTCTTCGTCTTCGGCAGGCCGAGCTCGTCGAACAGCAGCGCCTGCAGCTGCTTCGGCGAGCCGAGGTGGAACTCGTGACCGACGGTCGCGTACGCCTCGTCAGCCGCGTTCTTCACCAGCTCGCGCAGCTTGGCCTCGAGCATCGCGAGGTGCTCGGTGTCGACGGCGATGCCCGTCTTCTCGCAGTCGGCGAGGACCGCCACGAGCGGCAGCTCCAGGTCGCGCAGCAGCGTGGTGCCGCCGCGCCGCTCCAGGTCCTGGTCCAACGCCACCGCGAGGTCGGCGACGGCGCGGGCGCGGACGACAGCTGTCGCCGCCTCCTCGTCGTCCTCGCCGCCGTCGAAGGAGAGCTGTCCGTCACCCGCGGACTCTGCGCGCAGCTCGCGACGCAGGTAGCGCAGCGACAGGTCGGCCAGGTCGAACACGCCTTGCCCCGGCAGCGCGAGGTACGCCGCGAGCGCGGTGTCGCTCGTCAGGCCGCCGAGCGTCCAGCCGCGGGCGTCGAGGGCCAGCAGTGGCCCCTTCGCGTCGTGCATCGCCTTCGGGACGTCCGACCTCAACCAGGCGCCGAGCGCCGCCTCGTCCTCCGGGGTCAGCGTCTCGAGCGCGACGTACGCCGCGTCGTCCTCGCGGGCCGGCTGCTCTTCCTCCGGCGACTGGCAGGCAAGCCCGATGCCGCTCGCGTCGCCGGTTCCCTTGCCCCAGCTGCCTTTGACGTGCAGCCCTACCCGCACGCCCGTCGGCAGCGCCCGAAGGAACGCGCCGACCGTGCCGGGCTCCAGCACCCGGGCCGTGTCGACCGCGAACCCCTGCTCCGCCTCCGGCTCGACGGAGGACAGCGTCGCGTACAGCCGCTCGCGCAGGACGCGGAACTGCAGCGCGTCGAAGACCTTGTGCACCTCGTCGCGGTCCCACTGGCCGAGCCGCAGCTCCGCCGGGTGCACGTCGAGCGGGACGTCGCGGACGAGCTCGGTCAGCTGCCGGTTCCGCACCACGCTGGCGATCCCGGCGCGCAGGTTGTCGCCGACCTTGCCCTTCACCTCGTCCACGTGGTCGACCAGGTGCGTCACGTCGCCGTACTGCTGGATCAGCTTGGTGGCCGTCTTCTCCCCCAGCCCCGGGATGCCCGGCAGGTTGTCGCTGGGATCCCCCCGCAGCGCGGCGAACTCCGGGTACTGCGCCGGCGTCAGCCCGTACTTCTCCTCGACGGCGGCCGGCGTCATCCGGCGCATGTCCGAGACGCCGCGGCTGTTGTAGAGGACGGTCACCCGCTCGCTGACGAGCTGGAACGCGTCGCGGTCGCCGGTCACGATGAGGACGTCCATGCCGTCGGCCTCGGCCTGCGTGGCGAGGGTCGCGATGACATCATCGGCCTCGTAGCCCTCGGCGCACACGATCGGCACGCGCAGCGCGTCGAGCACCTCGCGGACGAGGGACACCTGCCCCTTGAAGTCGTGCGGCGTCTCCGCGCGGCCGGCCTTGTAGTCGCTGTACGTCTCGTGCCGGAAGTTGGACCGGCTGATGTCGAAGGTGACGGCCATGTGGCTGGGCTGCTCGTCGCGCAGCACGTTGATGAGCATGGCGGTGAAGCCGTAGACCGCGTTGGTGGGCTGGCCCGTCGTGGTGCTGAAGTTCTCGACCGGCAGGGCGAAGAAGGCGCGGTACGCGAGCGAGTGGCCGTCGAGCAGGAGGAGCCGTGACCGGGTCGGTTCGTCCGTCTGCTTGGCTGCCACGTACCGAGTCTAGGGAGGGACCGCGCGTGATCGACGAGCTCCAGTCCGGCATGGGCGAGCTGAACCAGAAGCTCGGCGTCGTGTTCGTCGAGGCGACGCCGGAGCGGATCGTCGCGACGATGCCGGTCGAGGGCAACCGACAGCCGTTCGGCCTCCTGCACGGCGGCGCGTCAGTGGCGCTGGCCGAGTCGCTCGGCTCGACACTCGCCGCGCTGAACTGCCCGCCGGACCGCTCGGCGGTCGGGATCGAGATCAACGCGACGCACCACCGGTCGGCGCTGTCCGGCGTGGTGACGGGCGTGACGACGCCGATCAACGTCGGGCGGACGCTGGTGACGAGCGAGACCGTCGTACGGGACGACCAGGACCGCCGGGTCTGCACGGTCCGGCTGACCTGCCTGCTGCGCGAGAACCGCGCCTAGGTCCGGGGCGTCAGCGCTCCGGGGACGCCGGTCCGAGCGGCAGGGCCGCGGCTCCGCTGCGCAGCCTGGGGCTGCGGCGCGGACGTCGGCGCACCACGGAATCGGCGGGAGCCGGCTCGGACGCCTGCAGGCGCCGCCGGATGACCGCCACCGGGGCGACCCGCCGGACGGCGAGCGGCGCGAAGCCGAGCCGGGCGAAGAAGCGGTTGGCGTCGCGGGAGCCCGGGTTCACCGACACGACGACCTGCTCGATGCCGCGCTCCTCGGCGTAGGCGGCAGCGGCCGCCACGAGCGCTTTGCCGGCCCCGCGCCGCTTCGAGCCGTCGGCGACGACGACGTGGCTCACGTGCAGCGCCGGCAGGTCGAGCAACGCGTTCGCCGGTGCAACCGTGAACAGGGCCATGCCGAGCGGAACGTCGGCCTCGCCGATCGCGAGCACGAGGTTGCGGTCCGGGTCGTCGATCGCATCCTGGTAGCGCGCCTCGAGCCCGCTGCGCGTGCCGCCGCGGGAGCGCTTGCTGTCCGGCGCCGGCAGCAGCTGGTCACGAAGCTGCTCACCGAACGCGAGCAGCTCCGGCAGGTCGTCGGCCGTCGCCGGTCGGACTCGCACCGCCGTCCAGGGCATGCAGCTCTCTCCACGTCGCCGGCACGTCCCCGGCGGGAACCGGGGGCGAGGGTCCTCGCCGGCGCGCTCTAGGCTCGCCGGCAGCCGACAGTAGCGCGCCGCCGGAGCGGTCTGGCAACGCAGTCGGGTGAACCGGAGGGACGGTGGCGCGTGGTCCGCGGCACGGGGACCGCGCTGAACGTCGCCACCATCCTGCTGGGCTCGGGAGTCGGCGTCGCCCTCGGCGGGCAGCTGCCGGTGCGCACCCGCGACACCGTCACGGACGCGCTGGGGCTGGTCACACTCGTCATCGGTGGCCTCAACGTGATGGCGCTCTCCGACCCCTCGTACCGCCGCGCGGTGAGCCCGGGCGGGACGCTGCTGGTCGTCCTCGGCGCGCTGCTCGTCGGCGGCATCGTCGGCTCGCTGCTGCGCCTGGAGGACCGGCTCGAGCAGGTCGGCGTGCGGCTCCAGCGGCGGCTCGTCGCCGACGGGTCGGGCGAAGGCCGGGCGCGGTTCGTCGAGGGGTTCGTGAGCGCCTCGCTGGTGTTCGTGGTCGGCCCGCTCGCGGTGCTGGGCGCGCTGTCGGACGGCCTCGGCCGCGGCATCGAGCAGCTGGCCCTGAAGGCGACGCTGGACGGCTTCGCGGCGCTGGCCTTCGCGGCCTCGCTCGGCTGGGGCGTGGCCGCCTCGGCCCTGTCCGTCGGCGTCGTGCAGGGCGCACTGACGGTGCTGGGTGCGCTGCTCGGCGGCCTGCTGCCGGCGTCGCTGGTGGCCTCGGTGACGGCCACCGGCGGGGTGCTGCTGCTCGGTGTCGGGCTGCGCCTGCTGAAGCTCAAGCCGGTCGCGGTGGGAGACCTGCTGCCGGCGCTCGTCGCTGCGCCGGCGCTCACCGCGCTGGTCGACCTGGTGCGTTGACCGACCTCAAGGGCAGGTCTAGGGTTCCGCCCGCGGTGGGGCTCGGGTGCGCCGAGTAGAGAACGTGCCGGGTCGGGGAAGACCTGCACGGTGCCAAAGGCGCACCCGGCCCCGCTGGACGCGGGCTCAGTCCTCGCCGAGGTACGCCTTGCGCACGCTGTCGTCGTTCATGAGCTGCTCGCCGGTGCCCTCGAGCACGATCCGGCCGGTCTCCAGCACGTAGCCGTAGTCGGCGAGCTTGAGCGCCTCGTTGGCGTTCTGCTCGACGAGCAGGATCGTCGTACCGGACTCCTTCAGCTCGCTGATCGTGGAGAAGATCAGCTGGATCATGATGGGTGACAGGCCCATCGACGGCTCGTCGAGCATCAGCATCCGCGGCCGGCTCATCAGCGCCCGGCCGATGGCCAGCATCTGCTGCTCGCCTCCCGACAGGGTGCCGGCCTTCTGCGTCCGGCGCTCCTGCAGGCGCGGAAACCGCTCGTACACCGAGGAGACGTCCTTGCGCACGTCGCCGGCCGCGTTGCGGCTGTACGCGCCGAGCTCGAGGTTCTCCTCCACCGTCATGAGCGGGAAGATGCGCCGTCCCTCTGGCGCGTGCGCCACACCCTTGACGACGACCTCGTGCGCGGGCCGGCCGTCGAGTCGCTGGCCGTCGAACCGGACCTGGCCGGCCTTCGGGCGCAGCAGCCCGGAGATGGTCCGCAGCGTCGTCGTCTTCCCCGCGCCGTTGGTGCCGAGCAGCGTGACGACCTGACCCGCTTCGACGTTGAGGCTGATGCCTTTGACCGCGTCGATCGCGCCGTACGCGACCGACAGGTCCTCCACCTCCAGCAGGCTCACGCCGTCTCCTCCTCGGTGGGCGTGCCGAGGTAGGCCGCGACCACACGCTCGTCGGCCTGCACCGCGGACGGCGGGCCCTCCATCAGCTTCTCCCCCTGCACGAGCACGGCCACGCGGTCGCACAGCCCGAACACGAACCGCATGTCGTGCTCGATCAGCACGACCGCGATCGACCGCTCCTGGATGGAGCGGACGAGCGTCACCGTGGCCGCCGTCTCGTTGGGGTTCATGCCGGCCGTCGGCTCGTCGAGCAGCAGCAGGCCGGGGTCGGTGGCGAGGGCGCGGGCGATCTCGAGCTTGCGCTGATCGCCGTACGGCAAGGACTTCGCGAGCTCGTTGCGCACCTTGCCCAGGCCGACGAAGTCGAGCAGCTCGCGCGCCTTGTCCTCGGATTCGCGCTCCTCGCGGTGGTAGCGCGGCCCGCGGCCGACGGCGGCGAGAACCCCTGCCTTGGTGCGGCTGTGCCGACCGACCAGGACGTTCTCGAGCGCGGTCATGTTCGGGAACAGCCGGATGTTCTGGAATGTCCGAGCCACCCCGGCCTTGGTGACGAGGTCCGGCCGGCTCGGCAGCGGCTTGCCGCGGTACATCACCTTGCCGTCTGTCGGCGTCTCCAGCCCGGTGAGGCAGTTGAAGAACGTCGTCTTGCCCGCGCCGTTGGGGCCGATGAGGCCGACGACCTCACCCTCGCTCACCTCGAGGTCCACGGCCTTCAC
>JBHENF010000021.1:0-6787 GCA_046262175.1 Mycobacteriales bacterium | reverse complement strand
AGCATGCTCATCACGTACCAGACCGGCTACGTCGGGCTGCACCGGCGCGGGCAGCTCAAGGCGGGCGAGACGCTGCTGGTCCACGCCGGCGCCGGCGGCGTGGGCACCGCGGCGATCCAGCTCGGCAAGGCGGCGGGCGCGCGTGTCATCGCCACGGCAGGCGGTCCGGAGAAGGTGCAGGTCTGCCGCGATCTCGGCGCGGACGTCGTCATCGACTACAACGCCGAGGACTTCGTGGCGGTCGTCAAGGACGTGACCGAAGGTCGCGGCGCCGACGTCATCTACGACTCGGTCGGCGGCGACGTGTTCGACAAGAGCCGCAAGTGCATCGCGTTCGAGGGCCGGATCATCGTGGTCGGGTTCGCCGGCGGCCGGATCGCGGATGCGCCGACGAACCACGCGCTGGTGAAGAACTACGCGGTCGTCGGGCTGCACTGGGGCCTGTACCGGAAGCACGACCCGGCGGTCATCCCCACGACGCACGCCGCGCTGGTGGAGCTGTGGCAGCAGGGCCTGGTGGATCCGCTCGTCGGCGCCGAGCTGCCCATGGCCGAGGCGCCGAGCGCGCTGACCCGGCTGGGTGACCGCGGCACGATCGGCAAGGTGGTCCTCGCCCCGTAGTGGGCTGAGCGCGGCGCCCGATGCCCCGTGGCCCGCCGCGCGCTGTGCGCCTCTGCAGCCGTGTTGCCACAGGGGCAGTATTCCGCCAGAACGTGCCGGGGTGGCAACGCAGCCGCTGGTGCACCGGCCGCTGGCCACCGCACGGTGCGGGATCTGTCCCCCCGTGAGCCCGTTACGTCCGGAAGGCCTGGCTCCTCCCGCGAGTTCGTACGCGGCGGCAGGGATCTACCCGCCAGTAGCGAAACAGGAGGCCTACCCCAGCAACCTCCGGAGTGCCTGATGTCCCCGCGCCGCCTCGTCCTCGCGATCGCCGTCCTCGGCCTCGCCGCCGGCACCGCGCTGCCGTCGTTCGCCGACCCCGGCCACGGCAACGGCCACGCCTACGCGTACGGCCATCAGAAGCAGGCCGACCGCGCTGAGGACGACGCCTGCACCGGCGACCCGTCGCAGGTCCAGACGCTGACGTACGACGTCCAGGGGCAGACGGCGACAGCGCTGTACGCGCTGCCCGCGGGCACGCCGAAGGGCGTCGTCGTCTTCGACCACGGCTACGGGCACACCATGTACAGCTGGGCCGAGCACATCACGCGGACCGCCAGCCAGCTCGGCGTCATCGCCGTAGCCCCGGACTACCGCGGCCAGATCGACACTCCTGGCGCCGCGGGCAAGCTGCCGTCGAGCCGCGGCTGGCAGGTCGCCGAGGGCGCGGCCGACTCGATCGCGGCCGTGCAGCTCTTCGACGCGGAGTGCGGCCACAAGGGCACCAACGTCGTCTACGGCGTCAGCATGGGCGGCAACACCAGCGGCCTGGTCGTCGCGAGCAAGCCGAAGGACAGCAAGGGCAAGCCGCTGTTCGACTACTGGGTCGCGGTCGAGCCGGCCGTCAACGTGACGGAGACGTACCAGGGCGCCCGCCGGCTCGCGCCCGTGAACACCTTCGCCGCGAACGCGACCGCCGACATCGAGAAGGAGATGGGCGGCACGTTCGAGCAGAAGTCCGACGTCTACCTCGACCGCACCGTCGTCAACCGGACGCAGGACATCGTCGACAGCGGCCTCAAGGGAGTGAGCATCGCCCACGGCATCGTGGACGGGCTGGTCACGCACGACGAGAGCCGCCAGCTGCAGGCGCTGCTGCGTGCGCAGGGCATGCCGGTCGACATGTGGTCGGCCCTCACCCACTCCAAGACCAGCGAGCCTGGCACCACCCTCGACGGCTACGCGCCGGTGCCGCACGACTCGCCGTTCGCAGGCCACGCCAGCGAGACCAGCACCACGCACGACGTCGGGCTGGCGGGCTTCGCCGCCCTCACCGGGCTGTTCCAGGGCGCGTCCCCGACCTGTCGCGAGACGTTCTTCGACGGAGCGACGGGAACCCAGCGGAGCACCACGACGGGCTGCTGACACGATAGGAACGTGCGCACCGCCCTCGTCCTCGGCGCCGGTGGCCTGACCGGCCAGGCGTTCCACCTGGGCGTCCTGACCGCGCTCGCCGAGACGACCGGCTTCGACGGCCGCCGCTCCGACGTCATCGTGGGGACCTCGGCCGGGTCGCTCGTCGCGGCGGCGCTGGCGGCCGACTTCTCAGCGGCCGACCAGGCGGCGATGCTCGACGGCGGCGCGCTGTCGCCCGAGGGCAAGCGCCGCCTGCAGGCGAAGCGCCCGGTGCCGGCCCTGCACCAGGAGGCCGCGCCCGCTGCCGGCCGTCGCCCCCTGGCAGCAGGCTCGCTGATGGCCGCGGCTCGGCGGCCGTGGGCGGTCCGCCCCGGCGCCGTCGTCTCCGGGCTGCTGCCCGCCGGCCGTACGACCACCGACGGGATCCGCCGCGGCATCGGCCAACTGCACGGGCGGCACTGGCCGGGCGACGGTCTGCGCATCTGCGCCGTACGGGCCCGGGACGCGCGCCGCGTCGTGTTCGGCTCCCCTGGTGCACCCGCGACGGACGTGGGCACCGCAGTCGCTGCCTCCTGCGCGATCCCCGGATACTTCTCGCCGGTCTACGTGGACGGGCAGGCGTACGTGGACGGCGGCGGCCACTCCCCCACCAACGCCGACGTCGTGCTGCGCGACAACCCGGAGCTCGTCGTCATCTCCTCGCCGATGTCGTTCGCCCCCGGCCGCGGCACGCGTACGCCCGACGCGCTCATCCGGCTGGCGGTCCGCCGCTACCTCGCCCGCGAGGTACGGATGCTGCGGCGCAAGGGCGCGCAGGTCGTCGTGTTCCAGCCCTCGGCCGCGGACATCGCCGCGATGGGGCTCAACCCGATGCGGATGCTCAAGAGCCCCAAGGTCGTCCGTACGGCCGCCGAGACGGTCCGGTCGCGAGTCGAGGCGCGGCCGGAGCTGACGGAGCTGCTCGCGCCTCAGCGGTAGCGGGCGGCGATCTCCAGGACCAGCTTCACGTACCAGTCGGCGTGGTTGTAGCTGAAGATCGCGTCGTACAGGCCCTGCTGGCCGCTGCCGGCGCCGGCCCGACACAGGTACAGCGCAGCCGCCGGCACGGCGTCGAACGGGTTCAGGATGTCGGCCTTGCCGTCGCCGTCGCCGTCCACGCCGGAGCAGGCCCACGTGCTCGGGAGGAACTGCATCGGTCCGAGCGCGCCGGCGCTGGACGGGCCCACGTTGCGCCCGTGCCCGCTCTCGACCTGCCCGATCGCAGCGAGGACCTGCCAGCGCAGCCCGGGGCAGTAGCGGGCGCTGGCGATGTAGAGCTCGCGGTAGTCGCGTGGCTTGCCGCGATACGCCGTCACCTGCACCGGACGCAGCACGTCCACCACCGCGCCGTCGCCGATCACCTCGCGGACGGCCCGCTTCAGCGCGGTGATGCCGCGGGTCGGCGCGGCCAGCAGGACCGCCGTGCCGGGCACCACCCCCAGCGAGCGCGCGGTCGCGCGGCTGGTGACGGCGTCGATCCCTGGCACGCCGTAGACGGCGACCGCGCCGATGCGGGTCGGCTGCCGGGAGATGCGGGTCGTGCCGCCGAGGGTGAGCTTGCGGGCGTGGCTCAGGCCGTACGTGACGGCGAGCTCCCCGCGCGCGACCGCCTGCCACAGCGGGTCGGACGCCGCCGTCTCGCGCGGCGTGAACTGCCGGAACTGCGACGGGTCGACACCCGCGACGCGCACGGAGCGGCCGGCGCCGAGGCGGACGCTGCCCACGTCGAGGACGGTCAGCCCCGACATCCGGCGGATGCCGCGCAGCGCGGCCAGCTGCGCCGTCGTCAGCGGCTTCGTCAGCGTCACCAGCAGGTCCGGGTTGCGGAGCGTCGTGAGCGGCCGGACGACCGGAATCGGACGGCTGCGGCTGGACCGGGCGAGCGGTGACGGCTGCTGCTGCGCGGCTGCGGGGAGGGCAGGAGCGGCCGCAGGGGCCGCGGGCGACGCAGCGGGCAGGCCCACGACGGCGGTCGTCGTACCGGCGGCTGCCGTGACCGCAAGGAGGGCAGCGACGAACCCGGTACGGACCTGCACGCGCACCTCCTCTGCCGCTCCTGTCCCAGGTGCAACGATCCGGACGTGCAGACGTTGCGGATCGCCAACTGCTCGGGCTTCTACGGGGACCGCTTCTCCGCGATGCGGGAGGTCGTCACGGGCGGTCCGGTCGACGTCGTCACCGGCGACTACCTCGCCGAGCTGACGATGCTGATCCTGTTCCGGTCCCGCGCGAAGGATCCGTCTCGAGGCTACGCGACGACGTTCCTGCGCCAGCTCGAGGACGTCCTCGGCGAGATCGCCGACCGCGGCACGAAGGTCGTCGTGAACGCCGGGGGCCTGGCCCCGGCGGCCTGCGCAGAGGCCGTACGGGAGCTCGCGGAGCGGCTCGGGGTGCCGCTGCCGGTCGCGCACGTCGAGGGCGACGACCTGCTCCCCCGCGTCGGCGAGCTGGACCTGCCGAACCTCGACACGGGCGCGCCGCTGACGGGCAGCCCGCTCACCGCCAACGCGTACCTCGGCGCCTGGGGCATCGCCGCCGCTCTCGACGCGGGCGCGCAGGTCGTCGTGACCGGCCGCGTCACGGATGCGTCCCTGGTCGTGGGGCCGGCTGCCGCGCACTTCGGCTGGGGGCGCGACGACTGGGACCGGCTGGCCGGTGCGGTCGTCGCCGGGCACGTGCTCGAGTGCGGCACGCAGGCGACCGGCGGCAACTACGCGTTCGTCCGCGAGGAGGTCGCGCAGCCGGTGCACCCCGGCTTCCCGATCGGCGAGCTGTCCCAGGACGGCTCCTGCGTGATCACCAAGCACGAGGGCACGGCGGGGGCGGTCACCGTCGGCACCGTCACGGCCCAGCTGCTGTACGAGATCGCCGGACCCGCCTACGCCGGGCCGGACGTCGTCACCCGGTTCGACACCCTTCGGCTCGAGGACGACGGGCCGGACCGGGTGCGCATCAGCGGGGCGCGCGGCGGGCCGCCGTCAGGTCAGGTGAAGGTGGCGCTCAACATGCTGGGCGGCTTCCGCAACCGGATGGAGTTCGTCCTCACCGGGCTGGACGTGGAGGACAAGGCCGAGCTCGCGCTGGCGGGCCTGCGGGACGCCTACCCGCACCCGTTCTCGCACACCCTGGTGCGCCTGGACCAGCCGGACGCGGCGACGAACGAGCAGGCCGCAGCGCTGCTGCGGGTGCACGTGCGCGGCGACGACCCGAAGGCGGTGGGGCGCGCGTTCAGCAGCGCGGCGGTGGAGCTGGCGCTCGCCTCGTACCCAGGCTTCACGCTCACCTCCCCGCCGGGAGAGGCGCAGCCGTACGGCATCTACTGGCCCGCACTCGTCCCGTCCGACGAGGTGGACCACGTCGTCGTGCACGCCGACGGCCGGCGCGAGGTGGTGCCGCACACGCCGGCGGGACAGCCTCCTGTGGGCGCGGACGTGGTCGCCGACGAGCAGCCGTGGCAGGGGGGGCCGACGCGGCGGGTGCCCTTCGGGACGGTGGTCGGCGCCCGCTCCGGCGACAAGGGCGGCAACGCCAACGTCGGTTTCTGGGCGCGTACCGATGAGGCGGCCGCCTGGCTGCTGGCGTTCCTGACCGAGGACGCCGTCCGCGCCCTGCTGCCCGAGGCGGAGGGGCTGCGCGTGGACGTCCACCCGCTGCCCAACCTGCGTGCCCTCAACGTCGTGGTGCACGGGCTGCTCGGCGAGGGAGTGGCGTCCTCGACCCGGTTCGACCCGCAGGCGAAGGGGCTGGGCGAGTACCTGCGGTCGCGCCACGTCGACGTGCCGGTCTCGCTGCTGTGACCTACGACGTGGCCGTGGTCGGCGGCGGGCCCGCGGGTGCCGCCGCGGCCCGCGCCGCCGCCCTGGCGGGCGCGTCCACCGTGCTGCTCGAGCGCGAGCAGCTGCCTCGCTACAAGAGGTGCGGCGGCGGCCTCATCGGCGCGTCGCAGGCCGCGGTGCTCGCGGCGGGGGTGCAGCTCGAGCCGCTCACCCGGGACAGCGTCGGCCGGCTGACCTTCACGTCCAACGGCCGGCGGGCGTTCAGCCGCGAGACGGTGCCGTTCCTGCCGATGGTGCTGCGGTCCGAGCTCGACGAGGCGCTGGTACGGCTGGCGGTCGACGCCGGTGCTGAACTGCGGACGGGTGTCGTGGTGCAGGGGTACGAGGAGGCGGACGCCGTCGTCACCCTGACCACCCGCGACGGCGCGGTGCGCGCGCGGACGGTGGTCGGCGCGGATGGCTCCGGCAGCCGCGCCGGTGCGTACGTCGGCGTCGTCTGTGATCAGGTCGACCTCGGGATGGAGGCGGAGCTGCCGGCGCCGGACCGGCGGTGGGACGGCCACGTGCTGCTCGACTGGGGGCCGGTGCCCGGCTCGTACGGCTGGGTCTTCCCCAAGGGCGACACCCTGACGGTCGGCGTCATCGGCAGCCGCTCTCTGGGCGCCGACGTGCGGGCGTACTACAGGGACTTCCTGCGCCGGCTCGGGCTCGACCCGGCGACCGCGCTGCACGACGGCGGGCACCTGACGCGGGTGCGATCGACCGGCTCGCCGCTGCGGCGCGGCCGGGTGCTCGTCGCCGGCGACGCCGCTGGCCTGCTCGAGCCGTGGACCCGCGAGGGCATCTCGTACGCGCTGCGCTCCGGCGCGCTCGCCGGGCACGCTGCCGCCACCGAGCTGTCGTCGTACGAGCACCTCGTCGAGCAGGCGCTCGGCGCCGACATGGCCGCCGGGCGC
>JBHENF010000020.1:0-2769 GCA_046262175.1 Mycobacteriales bacterium | reverse complement strand
CGAATTAGGCCATCTGGCCGTGCACAGGTGCACGTCGGGTGCGTAACCTCCTGATCGCACGTAGTCACAAATGACTACGTGCGAAGCGAGCTTTGACCTGCCGGGCGTACCACTGGTCGCCCGAGGCCCGGCAGCGAGCAGTGGCGAATCCGGCGCTTCGAGCCCTCTCGGCCCGAGACGAGGACGTCCATGACCCTGGCGATCGCTGCGGAAGCCTCGCGGCGCACGAGCTGGCCGACCGTCTCCGTGGTGATCCCCACGTACAACGAGGCGGCGAACCTCCCGCACGTGTTCGCGGAGCTGCCGGCCGAGCTGCACGAGGTCATCGTCGTGGACGGGCACTCGACCGACGGCACCGCCGACGTCGCCCGCCGCCTGCGGCCGGACGCGGTGATCCTCCAGCAGACCCGCCGCGGCAAGGGCAACGCCTTGTGCTGCGGGTTCGCGGCGGCCACCGGCGACATCATCGTCATGCTCGACGCGGACGGCTCGGCGGACCCGGCCGAGATCGAGCGATTCGTGGCCGCCCTCGTGGCCGGAGCCGACTTCGCCAAGGGCACCCGCTTCGCCGACGGCGGCGGGTCGAGCGACATCACGCGCATCAGAGCCGTCGGGAACCGCGCCCTCAACGGGCTGGTGAACTCCCTCTACCGCACCTCGTACACCGACCTCTGCTACGGCTACAACGCCTTCTGGTCGCGCTGCCTGCCCGCTCTCGACCTGTGCACGGGTGAGCGTGCGGACGAGATGCAGTGGGGCGACGGCTTCGAGATCGAGACGATCATCAACACGCGGGTCGCGCGCGCGCGTCTGCGCGTGGTCGAGGTCCCGAGCTTCGAGCGCCCCCGGGTCTACGGGACGTCCAACCTCAACGCCGTGACCGATGGCTTGCGCGTCCTGCGCGCCATCGCGGAGGAGCGCCGCCGCGGCCCCGCCGCCGGGCAGCCCGCCCTCCGCTCGATCTCGCCCGAGGACGTCTACCCGTCCGACCGCGTCATCGACCTGCGCGACCGCGTGAGCGTGGCCAGCTGAGCACTGCGCCCGAGGTGCTCGTGCAGCACGGCGCAACGGTCAGTGTCGTCATCTGCACGTACGCGGACCGCCGGTGGCCGGACCTGGCCGCAGGCGTGCACGCGGTTGCGGGGCAGCTGCGGCCGGGTGACGAGCTCCTGGTCGTCGTGGACCACAACGACGACCTGCTCAACCGCATCCGCGCAGAGCTGCCCGGCAGCGCGCTGGCGAACGCACACGCGCGCGGCCTGTCGGGCGCCCGCAACACGGGCGTAGCAGCGGCTCGAGGCGAGGTCGTGGCCTTCCTCGACGACGACGCGCTGCCCGGCGCCGGCTGGGTCGACTCCTGGCGCGCTCCCTTCGACGACCCCGACGTCGTGGGCGTCGGCGGCGCCGTCGTCCCCGCGTGGGAGGGCGGCATGGCGCCGAAGTGGTTTCCGCCGGAGTTCGGATGGGTCGTCGGGTGCGACTACGTCGGGCTGCCGCGCGACGGGGGACGGATCCGGAACCCCATCGGCGCCAGCATGGCCCTGCGCCGCGAGACGCTGGGCACCACCGGCGGCTTCTCCGAGCTCGTCGGGCGCGTGGGGACGCTCCCGGTCGGCTGCGAGGAGACGGAGCTCGGTATCCGGCTCGCCGCCGTCCGTCCCGGCTCCTACGTCCTGCGACACGACACCGCGCCCGTACAGCACCTGGTGCCGCGCGATCGGCAGTCGGTCGCGTACTTCCTGCGCCGCTGCTACCACGAGGGTCGGTCGAAGCGGGTCCTGTCCGGCCTCGTCGGCACCGCGAGCAGCCTGGAGTCCGAGCGCCGGTACGTCACCCGCGTCCTCCCGGCAGGCGTCCTGCGGCACCTGCTCGACGGGTGCGGGGGCGAGGGGTACGGCTTCGCGCGCGCCGCGATGGTTCTCGTCGGCCTCGCGACGACCGCCGTCGGCTACCTGTCGACCCGCTCGCCGGCACCCGCATGAGGGAACCGGCACGCTCCCTCCACGGCTGCGAGCGCATCCTCGTCCTCGGTCGTACCGGCTCGGGCAAGACGACGCTGGCCCGCCAGCTCGCGGCCGCCCTCGAAGTGCCGCACGTCGAGCTCGACGCGCTGTACTTCGGGCCCGGCTTCCAGCGCGCCGAGCTTCCGCTCCTGCGCGAGCGCACCGCAGCCGCTGTCGCCGCCGACCGGTGGGTGACCGACGGGAACAAGCGTGCTGTCCGCGACCTCGTGTGGCCGCGTGCGGACACCGTCGTGTGGCTGGACTACCCCTTCGCCGTCTCCGTGTGGCGGCTCGGGAAGCGCGCGATCCGTCGTACGTCCACGCTGACCCGCGACGCGGGCGCGCTCGAGGCTGCCAGCAGCAGCCTGCCGCGACAGCTGCTCGCGGCGGCCAGCGGGGTCCTCACCGCCCTGCGCTCACACCGGGGCCAGCGCCGGAAGTACCCGCTGATGTTCGCGGACCCGCAGAACGCGCACCTGGCGGTCGTCCGGCTCCGGACGCCGAGAAGCACGCGGGCCTGGCTGGCCCGCGTCTCACCGGGCGCGCCGTCCGGAGGCTGAGCTACGGCCGCAGCAGGGCGGCGGCGTCGGTCCACACGACGGCGCTGGAGAGCTGGCCCGGATCGGTGACGCTGCCGCTGGCCGACACGTCCACCTGCTTGACGGCGATGGCCTTGGAACCGGCGGCGACCTCGGCCAGCTCGACCACGCCCGGGCCGGGCTGGTGCGTCGCGGTCCCGCTGTTCCACATGGCGACGGAGTACAGG
>JBHENF010000019.1:0-5252 GCA_046262175.1 Mycobacteriales bacterium | reverse complement strand
CCAGACCGCGGAGAACCTCGCGCGCATCAAGGGCGTGACCCGCGAGGAGATGGACGAGTTCGCGGCCCGCTCGCAGAACAACGCCGAGAAGGCCATCGCCAACGGCTTCTGGGAGAAGGAGATCACCCCCGTCACCACGCCCGAGGGCACCACCGTCTCAGCCGACGACGGCCCGCGCGCCGGCGTCACCGTCGAGGGAATGGCCGGCCTCAAGCCGGTCTTCCGCCCGGACGGCCTCATCACGGCCGGCAACGCCTGCCCGCTGAACGACGGCGCCGCCGCGGTCATCGTCATGAGCGACACGAAGGCGAAGGAGCTCGGGCTGACACCGCTCGCCCGGATCGTCTCCACTGCGGTCACCGGCCTGTCGCCGGAGATCATGGGTTACGGCCCGAAGGAGGCCATCGAGCTGGCCCTTCGCCGCGCGGGCAAGGCGGTCGACGACATCGACCTGTTCGAGATCAACGAGGCGTTCGCCGCGCAGGTCATCCCGTCGTACAAGGACGCCGGGATCCCGCTGGACAAGCTCAACGTCCACGGCGGCGCCATCGCGGTCGGGCATCCGTTCGGCATGACGGGCGCGCGCATCACGGGCACGCTCATCAACGGCCTGCAGACGCTCGACAAGACGTTCGGCGTCGAGTCGATGTGCGTCGGCGGCGGCATGGGCATGGCCATGGTGATCGAGCGCCTGAACTAGTACGCAGCAGCAGGAAGGGCCGGCTCCCGAAGGGGCCGGCCCTTCCTGCGTCCCCTGGCTGCATCGGCTCGATGATCTTCTGCCCTCGGAGGCGCGGGGACGACTCGCCGGCGCGTCGTCCCGGTAGCTCCGAGATCAGGAGATCGCCGGGCAGCGCACGGGCAGGTGCGCCAGCCCGGGCGGCACGTCCTCGCCGAGCAGGTCCCGACGGTGCGCGAGCAGGTGGCCGACGTGCGCCTCCGTCGCGCGCCCACTGCGGACGAGGTCGTCGGCGGTGACGGCCAGCTGGTCGGGCAGGGCCAGGTCCGCGTCCAGGCGGGGCAGTGGCCGGTCGGTCTCGTCGGCCGCGAACGCCTGCGCCAGGTGGTGCACGAGGTCGGCGCGGGTGCCGAACGGCGGAGCCTCTGCGGCCCAGCGTGCCGGAGCCCACACCCGGAGCCGGTCCACGAGCGAGTGGGCTTCCCGGGCGAGCAGGTCGGCTGCCACGGGCACGCGCGGAGGCTACCGTCGGCGGGTGCGGACCCTGCCGCTCGTCCTCGTGCTGGTCGCCGGCTGCAGCACGTCGAGCCCGGCGCGGACCGCCGCCGGATCGCCCTCACCGGTCCCGGCCCCCACCCAGGCACCGTCGCCGGCGGCCGGCTCCGCGGCGCCGTCCGCCGCGCCGGTGGCAGCGCCGGAGCCGGCCGGCTGCCCCACCTCGTACGCGCAGCCCGACCCGCTCCGCCCGCGGCTGTCCGCCCGCGTCACCGTCGCGGACGGCGTCGTCACCGGGACCGAGCAGATCGCCTTCACGCCGGACCGGCCGATCCGCGAGGTCGTGCTGCGGCTGTGGGCGGCCGCACCGCGCGCGGCGAGTGCGGGCAGCCGCATCGACGTGACGAGCACGCGGATCAACGGGACCACGGTGACCGCACGTCGGTCGTCACCGACCGTGCTGCGCCTCCCAGCCGCGGTCGCCGCCGGCGAGACAGTCCGCATCGAGGCGGGCTTCCGGCTGACCCTGCCCGTCGGCGCGAACGACCGCTTCGGGCACCGCGGGACGACCGCCTGGTTCGGCAGCGGCCTGCCGCTGCTGGCCTGGGAGCGAGGTCGCGGCTGGGCCGTCGAGCCGGCGACCTCCGCGTTCGCCGAGGCCTCCACCAGCGAGGAGATGGAGCTCACCTCGCTCGCGGTGAGCCGTGCCCGCGGGCTCGGCGTCGTCGCCCCCGGCGCGGTCGTGTCCGACGACGGGGCGACCGCGGTCTTCCGCGCGCGGGCGGTGCGGGACGTGGCCGTGGCGGTCGGCGCCTTCCGTACCGCCACCGGGACCGCCTCAGGCAAGACGGTGCTCGCCGGGGTGGCGCCCGGACAGGTCGACAGCGCGGCCGCGGCCGCCGCGGAGATCGGGCGCGCGCTGTCGCGGCACGCCGCGCGGTTCGGGCCGTTCCCGTACGAGCGGCTGTCGGTCGCGGTGCTGCCGGACATCCGCGGCGGCATCGAGTACCCCGGGGTGATCCTGCTGGGCACCGGGCAGCTCGACAACCCGACGGCGAGCCACGAGGTCGCGCACGAGTGGTTCTACGGGCTGGTCGGCAACGACCAGGCGCGCGACCCGTGGCTGGACGAGTCCTTCGCGACGTACGCGGAGGCGCTGGACCACGGCACCGGCTCGGCCTACCTGCGCCGGACGATCCCGGTTGCGGGACGCGGGCATGCCGGCGAGCCCATGACGTTCTGGGAGTCGCGACAGGCGGTCTACTTCCGGTCGGTGTACGTCCAGGGGGCGCAGGGGCTGCTGCGGGCGCGCGCGGCTGCGGGTGCGCGCGCGTTCGACCGGGCGCTGGGCTGCCACGTCCGGCGGAACGCGCACCGGATCACGACGCCCGCCGACCTGGCGACGTCGTTGAGAGCCCTCCCGGCAGCGATGCGGGAGCTGACACGAGTAGGGGTGCTGTAGGTGGAGCTCGACGAGGCGCGCGCGTTCGTGCGCGCGAACAGCCGTGCGGTGCTGACGACGATGCGCGGCGACGGGACGCCGCAGATGTCGCCGGTCAACGTGGCGATGGCCGGCGACCTGGTGGTGGTCAGCAGCCGGGAGACGGCGTACAAGACGAAGAACCTGCGCCGCGACCCGCGCGCGTGGCTGTGCGTGCTGCCGGACGCCTTCTACGGGCCCTGGGTGCAGCTCGAGGGGACTGTCCAGGTCCGCTCGCTGCCGGACGCGCTCGAGCCGCTCGTCGACTACTACCGGGCGGTCGCGGGTGAGCACCCCGACTGGGAGGAGTACCGCTCGGCGATGGTCGCGGAGCAGCGCTGCCTGCTCGAGGTGACCCTGACGCGCGCGGGACCGGACCGCTCGGGCTGAGAACGACGAACGGCCCGCCCCTCGCGGGACGGGCCGGACGTGCAGGGGGCTAGCGCTCTCGGAGGTAGCTGAGCAGCCGCAGGATCTCGACGTACAGCCAGACGAGGGTGACGACGAGGCCGAACGCCGCGAGCCAGCCGTAGCGCTCGGGCAGGCCGGCCTCGGCCCCCTTCTGGATGAAGTCGAAGTCGAGCACCAGGTTCAGGCTGGCGAGCCCGATCGCGAAGGCGCTGATGCCGATGCTGAACAGCCCGCCGTTGAACAGCCCGAGGCCGCCGCTGGTGAAGAAGCTCGCGACGAGGTTGACGAGCAGCAGCACGGCGTAGCCGGCGGTTGCGCCGATCACCATCTTGGTGAACTTCGGCGTGACGCGGATCTTGCCGCTGCGGTACATGAGCAGCATCGCGGCGGCGACGCCGAGGGTGCCGACGATCGCCTGCACGACGATGCCCTCGTAGTAGCCCTCGAACAGCTTGCTGATGCCGCCGAGGAAGACGCCCTCGAACGCCGCGTAAGCGAGGATCGCCGCGGGGTTGGTGACCTGCTTGAACGAGATCACCAGGCCGATGACGAGCGCGATGATCGCAGCCGGGAAGGCGAGCGCCTCGAGGTCGAGGAACCACGTCAGCCCGCCCGTGGCGAGGATGACGGCCAGCATGATGCCGGTGCGGACGGTCACGTCCTCCACGGTCATCCGGCCGGTGTCACGGCTGGTGGCGGTGGGGCCGTAGTACGCCTGCTCGATCGGGTCGGCCGTCTGCGGCCGCGCGTTGAAGCCGACGGTCTTGTTCGCCTGGGCGAACGCCGGGATCCGGGTCAGCGCCGGGTTGCTGCTGGTGTTGCGCACGTCGCTCCTGTGAGGTGGGGCCGAACGGGCGCCGGCCCTACGCCTTGGTCAACGTACGGCAAACGAGCTTTGTGCCCCCGGAGGGAGTCGAACCCACACTGGCAGGGCGTTTAAGGCCCCGGCTTCTGCCGTTGAGCGACGGGGGCTGGCACGCCGAGAGTAGCGACACGGCTGGGTCTGGGACCTCCGGACGGTGCGCAAGGCTCCACTCGGCGCTAGAGGTAGCGCTTGCGGGGGAACAGGGCGTGCGCCCCGGCCACGCGGTCCAGGAACAGCAGCCCCTGCAGGTGGTCCAGCTCGTGCTGCAGCGCCCGCGCCTCGAAGGCGTTCGCGACCACGACCCGCTCCTCCCCTGTCCCCGGCACCAGACCGCTGACGGTCACCGCCGTCGCGCGCGGCACATCGCCCGTCAGCTCCGGCACCGACAGACAGCCCTCCCGGCGCACCTCCCGACCCTCGGCCGACAGCAGCACCGGGGCGCACAGCACGACGAGACCGGCGTACGAGCTCACCCGGCGCGCACCGCCCACGTCGAGGACGAACAGCGCCACCGGGTGCCCGACCTGCGGCGCCGCAATGCCCACACAGCCGGGGGACGCCGCCATGAGTGCCACCATCGCGTCGGCGAGCTCGACCACCGCCGGGTCCCGCGGATCCGGCCGCGCGCACGCCGACGACAGCACCGGGTCCGGCGCGTGCCGGACGTCGAGCTCCACCTAGAGGACGTCCTCGTCCACCGGCTCCGCGTGCACCGTCACGCCCAGCCGCGTCCCCACGTCTTCCAGGTCGAGCTCCCCCGTGACGTCCACTTCGATCGTCATCACGTACAGGTCGCCGATCAGCCGGCACGACAGGTCGGTGATGTTCCCGCCCGCTTCCGCGATGGCGCGGGCCGCGCCGGCAACGAGCCCGGGCCGGTCCGCACCGTGCAGCGTGACCCGCCACGGGCGCCCGCCGAGCGGCGGCACCGGGTCGTCGCCGACCGGCCAGACGCTGACGTGCAGCCCCGCCAGACCCTGCAGCGCCGCCTCCACCTCGTCCGCCGGAGCCGGCAGCGCGGCGATCAGCGTCATGGCGAAGTGGCCGCGCAGTCGGGTCATCGAGGCGTCCTCGAGGTTCGCGCCGAGCCGCTCCAGGGCCTCCGCGAGCGCAGCGACCTCGCCGGGAGCGTCGGGGCCGACGGCGGTCACCGCGTACGTGCTCATGATCTGCAGCCTGCCGTACGTGGTCGACCTGCGCCGCACCAGACGTCACATCGGCCACACTGTCGCCGTGGCCAAGCACGCGCGGCAGCGGGTGACGTACCGGCAGGTTCTGGGCGTCCGTGAGTTCCGCGCGCTCTTCCTGTCGCAGGGCCTGAG
>JBHENF010000018.1:0-11239 GCA_046262175.1 Mycobacteriales bacterium | reverse complement strand
GGTCGACGGCGAGGAGGAGCTCGTCTTCTTCACGAGCACCGCCGACCTGCTGCGCTTCCCGGCGGACCAGGTCCGCCCGCAGGGGCGAGCCGGCGGGGGCATCGCCGGCATCAAGCTCGGCAAGGACGCGACGGTCGTGGGCTTCTCCGCGGTGCCGCTCGCGAGCGGGGACACCCTGTTCGACGAGCCGGTGGTGGTCACCGGCGGCGGGCTGCCGCCGGAGGGCCGGTCGAAGGGGCCGGGCGTGGTGTCGAGCGTGAAGGTGACGCCGCTGAGCGAGTACCCGCGCAAGGGCCGCGCGACCGGCGGCGTCCGCTGCCAGCGGCTGCTGTCCGGCGAGGCGGTGCTCGTGCTCGGCTGGGCCGGCCCGTCGCCGGCGTGGGCCGCCGGCGCCGGCGGTGAGCCGGTGGAGCTGCCCGCCGCGACCGGCAGGCGGGACGGATCGGGCGCGCCGGTGGAGGTGGCCCCGGCCGCGGTCGGTCGGCCGTACCTCGGTGGCTAGCCGACCGTCTGGAAGGTCACGTCGTCGAACGCCACCTGCGCACCGGTGTGCAGGTAGTCCGTGTGGCCGAGCATCAGCACAGCTCCGACAGCACCGGCCGGCGCCTTCAGGTCGGCGGTGATCAGCTTGAAGCCCAGCGCCCGCTTCGGGCCCTTGACGAGCTTCGCGCCGTCCGTCACGGCGATGCCCTTGCCGCCGGCGTCGACCCAGCGGACGGCTGTCGCGGCGCCCTCGCCGGGGACGCCGGAGTCGACGCCGAAGCTGGGGCGGATCGCCCAGGTGGAGAACCGGTAGGTCTTGCCGGCGGCGACGGCGAGCGGCTTCTCCGTGACCCAGTACGGGCGGATGGAGTAGCTGCTCCGGCTGTTCTGCTCGAGCGGACCCGTGGCGGAGTAGGCCGGGTTGGCGGCGCAGGTGTCCTGGCCGCTGGAGCCGTCGCACAGCTGCGCGCCTGGGGTGAGGCTGCCGCTGATGCGAGCGTTGTAGTGGCCCGAGTGGCCGCCGTCGTTGTTGTAGTCGAACAGCACCGCAGCGCCCTCGAAGGTCCAGCCGACGGGGGTCACAGGCAGGTCGGCGTCCGTCACCGGCTGGACAGTCGACATCTCGAACCCGCCGTTGACGACCAAGTTGGGGCCGAGCTTCGGCGACCTCGGCGCGGCGAGCGCGCTGCCGGCCCCGAGCACGCTCACGCCGAGGCTGAGCGCGACGAGCGGACGGACCAGACGGGACGACAGCACGGGGACTCCTCGCAGGCGGAAGGCGTTCGCCCTCTGCTTCGCCGTCGGCTCGTCATCTCCTGCTCGTGACCGCTTCCGACCCTAGGATTCTGGCAAGGCCCGCGGCGCGCGGGCGGGTGGAAGCGAGGGGCATGGCAGCGAGGTCCGGCCGCGCCCCGCGCACGCCTGCGTACGTGTTCGCCGGCCTGGTCACCGCGCTCGCCGTGCTCGTCGCGGCGGTCGCGCTCACCGCCCGCCAGGCCGCGCCGCCGGCCATCGCGGAGTTCGCCCCGCAGGCGGTCGAGCAGATCAAGCAGACCCTGGACGAGCAGGCGCCGGATGTGACGCCGGACACGGACGGCGGGACCGACGGCACCGGCCCGGACGCGAAGCCGTCGGCATCCCCGTCTCCTGCGGCCGTCGGTCCGAGCGCTGCCGCCAGCGCGCGACCGCTGGCAGTCGAGGTGCCGCGCGTACGGCAGTGCGTCGGCAGCCCGCCGCGGCAGACCGAGGACCCGCAGTCACCGCCGTGCGTGCCGTACTTCGACCCGAAGCTGAGCAACGGTGGCGCGACGTCCCCCGGGGTCACCAAAGACCAGATCACCGTGGTGCTGCCCCAGCAGTTCTTCGAGGACGTCTCCATCCCGCCGAAACTCGTGGCGTTCTTCAACAAGCGGTACGAGTTCTACGGACGCAAGCTCGTCCTGAAGA
Organism: Mycobacteriales bacterium; assembly: GCA_046262175.1. Lineage (GTDB taxonomy): Bacteria > Actinomycetota > Actinomycetes > Mycobacteriales > SCTD01 > RYN-124. Next base: position 9,310 of record JBHENF010000018.1, on the reverse strand, counting down.
CCTACACACCCGCCGGGTGCGCCAACGGCGTGCCGTCGCCGGAGAAGCAGCGCGACGACGCCATCGCTGTCCAGGAGGAGCTGCAGGCGTTCGCGTCACTCGCCTACTGCAACGCCAACAGCGCGGACCGCGCCTACTACGACGCCCTCGCCGAGAAGAAGGTCATCTCGGTGCCCGACGGCAACCTCATCACGGGCACCGAGGCGGCGTACGCGCGGCGCGCCCCGTACGAGTGGAACGTGCAGGCCGGCGTCAACGTCGTGCTCGCCAGCACCGCGCAGTTCGTCTGCAGCAAGCTGGCCGGCCGCAAGCCGGCGTACGCGGGTCCGGCGCAGCGCGGCGCCGCCGCCCGCAAGTTCGGCGTCATCTACACCCGCGCGACGGACGGCAGCACGCCCGACCTCGAGCCGCTGCGGACCGGGCTGCGCTCCTGCGGCGTTGCGCTGACCGAGGTGCGCGAGGACGCGACCGCCGACTCCACCCGCAACGGCGTCAACGCCGTCGTCACGATGCGCAACGCCGGCGTCCCCCCGCTGCTGTGCCTGTGCAGCATCGCGGACACGCGCGGCAAGTACATGACCGCCGCGACCGGTCAGGGGTACCAGCCGGAGTGGATCGAGACGTCGTACGGCGGCAACGACATCGACAACTCGTACTCCGGCGGCAACGCACCGCCCGACCAGAGCAGCCACGTGCTCGGCCTGACGTTCCGCAACAAGCTGCTGCCCAAGCAGGACATGCCCTGGTACTGGGCGGTCCGCGAGGCCGACCCGACGTCGGACCCGCAGGGCAACACCTACTACGCCTCCAACTCCCGCTACTACCAGCTGCTGCTGCTCGCCTCCGGCATCCAGCTGGCCGGGCCCGACCTCACGCCGGCGAGCTTCCAGCGCGGCCTGCAGGCGGCCCGCTTCCCGAACCCGGGCGCCGCCGGAGCGCCGTACTTCCAGGCCCGCGTCGGCTTCGAGGGCCGTCGGCACGTGATGAGCGTCGACGCCGCGATGTTCTGGTACGACCCGAACCGGCCCGGCACGATCGACCCGACCGTGCCGGGCTCGATCTGCTACGTCGACCGGGGGCGGCGCTACACGCTGGGCCAGTGGACCCGCTCCGATCCCGGGTTCTTCACCGGGCCGTGCCTGTGAACGTCCTGCTGCGGCGGGCCGAGATCCTCGTCCTGCTGGCCGTCGTGCCGGTGGTCCTGCGGCTCCCGGGCGGCACGCCTCTGGGGGTCCTGGGGCTCGGCGTGGTGGCGGCGGCCGGACTCGCGCTGCAGGCGGCCGGCGTGGTCCTGGTCTTCCGCAGCAACCGGTTCGTGAACTTCGCGCAGCTGCAGATCGGGGCCGTCGCCGGGACGCTGTTCGCGCTGCTCGTCAACGCCCAGCCGGTGTTCCGCGGCGTCAACGCCGTCTGCCCCCCGTGCCTGGACCGCGTCACGCCGACGCTCGCGAAGGTGAGCTACTGGGGCTCGCTGGTCGTCAGCCTGCTGTTCGCGGTCGGCGTCAGCTGGCTCGTCTACCTGCTCGTCGTGCGCAAGCTGGAGCGGGCGCCCCGCCTCGTCCTGACGGTGGCGTCCATCTTCCTGATCACCCTGCTGGCGGGCGTCCAGCGGGTCCTGCTGACGCTGCTGACCACGGCCGACCAGCGCCAGTTCGGCGGCGTGACGCGACCGGTCCCGCCGCCGCTGGACCTGCAGCTGCAGACCGGCGCGGCGCGCTTCGTGACCGCGGACTTCCTGTCCGTGGGGGTCGCCGTCCTGGCGCTGGCGGCTGCCGCGCTGTACCTGGCCCGCAGCCGTACCGGCACCGCGATCCGCGCGACGGCCGAGAACGCGAGCCGGGCGCAGACGCTGGGCGTCGACATCGTCCGCGTCAACAGCCGGGTCTGGATTCTCGTCGGTGCGCTGTCGGGCGCGGCCGCCGTGCTGGCTGCCATGTCGGCGCCAGCCGGCGACGGCACCGCTCCCGCCGGCGCGGCGTTGCTCGTACGGATCCTCGTGGTGGTCGTCGTCGCGCGGTTCACCAGCCTGCCGATGGCCGGGCTCGCGGCGCTCGCGTTCGGCGTGCTGAACGCCGCCGTGGAGTACTCCGTCGGCAGCACGACGGTCCTCGACGGCACGCTCGTCCTGGTCATCAGCGGGCTGCTCCTGCTGCAGCGGAAGGAGGCCGACCGCGCCGACCGTGACACGAGCAGCGCCTACCTCGCCGGCCGGCAGGTGCGGCCGGTGCCGGCCGAGCTGCGCGACGTCCCGCCCGTCCGGTCGCTGCGCCGCAGCCTCGGGTCCGCGCTGCTGCTCGTCCTGGCCGGCGCGCCCTTCGTCCTGTCACCCAGCCAGACCAGCACCCTCGCCACCACCGTCATCTACGCCATCGTGGGCATGTCGCTGCTCGTCCTCACCGGGTGGGCCGGCCAGGTGAGCCTCGGCCAGTTCGGCTTCGCGGCGGTGGGCGGCTGGGTCGCCGCCGTCAGCGGGCTGCCGTTCCTGCTCGCTCTGCTCCTCGCCGCACTCGCCGGTGCCGTCGTCGCCGTGCTGGTCGGGCTGCCGGCCCTGCGCCTGCAGGGGCTGACGCTCGCCGTCAGCACGCTGGCCTTCGCGTCGTCCGTCCTCGCGGTGCTGCTCAACCCCGACCAGCTGGGCCGCTTCCTGCCGGACAGCCTCGACCGCCCGGTGCTGCTCGGGATCAGCCTCGACGACCAGCGCGCGTTCTACTACGTGACGCTGCTCTTCCTCGCGCTCACTGTCGGGGCGGTCGCCGGGCTGCGGCGCAGCCGTACCGCGCGGGTCCTCATCGCCGCGAGGGACAACGAGGCGGCGGCGCAGTCGTTCGGCATCGGCCTGCTGCGCGCACGCCTACAGGCGTTCGCGGTCTCTGGCTTCCTCGCCGCCCTGGCAGGGGCGCTGTTCGCCTACCAGCAGGGCAACGTGTCGGCCGACGCGTACGGCGTGGAGCAGAGCCTGCTGCTGTTCACCTTCACCGTCATCGGCGGCCTGGGCTCGCTGGCCGGCCCGCTGGTCGGGTTTGCGACGCTGGCCGTGCTGACACTGTCGACCACCAGCCCGGGCATCCTCGCGGCCGTCAACGGCCTGGGCGGGATCGGCCTGCTGCTGCTCGCACCGGGCGGACTGGCGCAGGTGGGGTACGACCTGCGGGACGGGCTGCTGCGCCGGATCGCGCGGCGCGCAGGGATCTCCGTACCGTCCCTCGACGGGCCGGCCACAGCCGAGGGCGTAGCGCCCATCAGCCCGAAGACCAGCACCGGCGGGTCGACCGTCTTCGTCCCGGTCCGCTACGCGCTCGACGGGCAGTGGGCCACGACAGCGGGTGCGCGCTCCGCGGTGGAGGCGCGTCGTGAGTGACGGTCCGCGCCTGCTGGTACCGACCGAGCGGCAGCGCACGGTCGGCGACGAGGGCGACTACCGGGACCTGGCGTACGAGCAGCCGCAGGTCGAGGCACCGGCCCGCCGGCTGCGAGGGATGCTGCTGCGCGACCTCGACCCGCGCACCCTCGAGGGCCCGAAGCTCGCCCTGCTGGTGCTCTGCCTGACGTCGCTGTTCGCACGGGTGGACGAGCAGGCGCTCGGCGTCCTGCTGCCGCAGATCCGCTCGGAGTTCGGCGTCAACCTCGGCTTCCTCGCGGCACTGTCGTCGCTGGTCGGGATCCTCGCGGTCCTCGCCAACCTGCCGGCCGGCTACCTCGCGGACCGCATCAAGCGGGTGCGCGTCGTCGGCGTCGGCACCGTGCTGACGGGGCTGACCGTGCTGGGACAGGGCTTCTGCCCCGGGGTCGGCAGCCTCGTCGCGGTCCGGCTCGCCAACGGCTTCGCCCAGGGCATCGCGCCGCCCGCGAGCTTCTCGCTGCAGACCGACCTGTTCCCCCCGGCGACCCGGTCCCGCGTCTTCTCGCTGTTCTTCGCAGCGGCGCAGGCCGGCTTGATCCTCGGGCCGATCGCCGCGGGCCTGCTCGGAGACCGGTACGGCTGGCGCCCCACGCTGCTCGCCCTCGGCGCCTTGGCGACGCTCGCCGGGCTGCTGGTGTTCCTGCTGCGCGAGCCCGTCCGCGGCGCCATGGAGACGGACCTGCCGCCGGGCGAGGCGCTGACCTTCTCGCAGGCGTACCGCGCGGCAGCGAGTATCCGCACCGTCCGGCGCTGCTGGTACGCCACCCCGCTGCTCAACGTCCGCGGGGTCTTCACGTTCCTCGTGCTGCCGTCGTTCTTCGCCGAGGTGTACCAGTTCTCCACCCTGCAGGTCGGCCTGCTCGTCGCGCTGTCGGGGCTGTCCGGCCTGGTCGGGTTGCTCATCGCCGGTGCTCTCGGCGACCGCGTCCTGGCCGACCGCCCCGGTCGCTACATGGTCGTCATGGGCCTGGTGACCGCGCTGCAGGCGTCGTTGCTCGTGCTGCTGTCCTTCTCCCCCGGCCTCGTCGTCGCCATCGTCGCGACCCAGGGCGCGGTCGTCATCGAGACCGCCCTGCAGCCGGCGTTCTACACGCTGATCTCTCTCGTCGTGCCGGTGCGGCTGCGCGGCCTCGGCCTGGCCACGAACGCGCCGTGGCAGGTGCTCGGCCTGGTCGGCGCGCCCTTCGTCGTGTCCGTCGTGGAGGACATCGGCTTGCAGCGCGGCGTGCTCGTGTTCGTGCCGATCCTGCTGCTGGGCGGGCTGATCCTGGCCACGGGCGCCTCCGGGGTGGAGGCCGACATCCGCGCCGTCCGCGCCGCGGACGTCGCCGCCAGCCGGTCCCGTGACGACGGGCCGGCAGCGCTGCTGGTCTGCCGCGACGTCGACGTGGCGTACGACGGGGTGCAGGTGCTCTTCGGGGTCGACCTCGACGTCGCAGCCGGCGAGATCGTCGCGCTCGTCGGCACGAACGGCGCCGGCAAGTCGACGCTGCTGCGCGCCATCGCAGGTACGCAGGAGGCCAGCAACGGCGCGATCTTCCTGAACGGCAGGGACATCACCCACCTCCCGCCGCACGAGAACGCGGCCGCCGGCGTCGTCATGATGCCCGGCGGCGCCGCCGTGTTCCCGAGCCTGTCCGTCGCCGAGAACCTGCGGGCCGCGGCGTGGACGCTGCAGGACGAGCCGGCGGCGGTGGCGCTGCGGACGGCGGAGGTGCTCGAGCTGTTCCCGGTGCTGCGCGACCGGCTGGACTCGCCCGCCGGCGAGCTCTCCGGCGGCGAGCAGCAGATGGTCGGGCTGTCGCAGGCGCTGCTCATGGACCCCAAGCTGCTCATGGTCGACGAGCTGTCGCTCGGGCTCGCGCCCCGCGTCGTCGAGCAGCTGCTCGACGTGCTGCGCACCCTCAACGCGCGCGGCACGACGATCGTGATGGTGGAGCAGTCGCTCAACGTCGCGCTGACGATCGCCGACCGCGCGGTGTTCATGGAGAAGGGCACCGTCCGCTTCTCCGGTCCGACGCAGGAGCTGCTCGCCCGCCCCGACCTGGTGCGCAGCGTCTTCATGGGCGGCGCCTCCGGCGGCACGAGGACCGCTCGCCGGAAGGCCCCGGAGACATCCACAGCGACCGCTCTCGACGTCGACCGCGTGCAGGTGCAGTTCGGCGGCGTCGCGGCGCTGACCGACGTCTCGCTGACCGTCTCCCCGGGCCAGGTCCTCGGCATCATCGGCCCGAACGGCGCCGGCAAGACGACGCTGTTCGACGTCATCTCCGGCTTCGTCTCGCCGGCCGCCGGGACCGTGCGCATCGCCGGCACCGACGTCACCGGAACCAGCCCGGACACGCGCGCCCGCCTCGGCCTCGGCCGGTCGTTCCAGAACGCCCGGCTGTTCCCGGCGCTGACCGTGCGCGAGAACATCGCCGTCGCGCTGGAGCGGCGGACGGTGCGCAACCCCGTGCTCGGGGCGCTGTGGGCGCCGCAGGTGCGGACGTCCGAACGGCGGATCGGCAAGCAGGTCGACCGGCTGGTCGACCTGCTTGGGCTGTCCTCGTACGCCGACAAGGTCCTCGGTGAGCTGTCAACCGGCAGCCGGCGCGCCGTCGACGTCGCCTGCATCATCGCGCTCGAGCCGAGCGTCCTACTGCTCGACGAGCCGTCGTCCGGCCTCGCGCAGGCAGAGACCGAAGCGCTCGGGCCACTGCTGTCCCGGATCGTCCGCGAGACCGGCTGCGGCATGCTCGTCATCGAGCACGACATCCCGCTCGTGACGTCGCTGGCCGACCGCCTGATCGCCATGGAGTCCGGCCGCATCCTCGTCACCGGCACCCCCGACGAGGTGCGCAGCGACCCGCGCGTGCTCGCGTCGTACCTCGCCGCCTCCGACGACGTCATCGGCCGCAGCGGCAACCGGGTGTCCGCGATCGCGGACATCCTCAGCACCCCGGAAGAAGAACGGTGACTCCCGTGCCACCACGTCGCAAGAGCGCCCCTGGACTGACCAGCGCCGGGTTCGGCGAGCTGTTCGAGTCGATGGTGGACAACATCGGCCTCGTCCTCAAGGGCAAGGAGGAGGTCGTCCGGCTGTCGCTGACGGCCATGGTCGCGGGCGGCCACCTGCTGTTCGAGGACTATCCCGGTACGGGGAAGACGGTCCTCGCGAGGGCGATCAGCACCACCATCTCCGCCACGACCAGCCGCATCCAGTGCACGCCTGACCTGCTGCCCGCCGACATCACGGGCTCGCCGGTGCTGGACCGCAAGACCGGCGAGTTCGTGTTCCGCGCCGGTCCGGTGTTCGCCAACGTCTTCCTCGCCGACGAGATCAACCGCGCGACGCCGAAGACGCAGTCCGCGCTGCTCGAGGCGATGGCAGAGCGGACCGTCACCGTCGACCGGACGACGCACAAGCTGCCGCGGCCGTTCTTCGTGCTCGCGACGGAGAACCCGATCGAGCTGGCCGGGACGTTCCCGCTGCCCGAGGCGCAGCTCGACCGCTTCCTGTTCAAGCTCTCCCTCGGCTACGCCTCCCCGGAGGCGGAGGTCGAGGTGCTCATGTCGCACCGCACCGGCGAGGCCATCGACACCATCAGCTCGGTCGTGGGCACCGACGAGCTGATCAGCATGATCGACTGGGCCAACAACGTGACCATCTCCGAGCAGATGGCCCGCTACATCGTCGACATCTGCCAGGCCACCCGCAGCGACCCGACCCTGCAGATGGGCGCCAGCAGCCGCGCGGCGCTGTCGCTGATGCGCGCGTCGCGCGTTGTCGCTGCCTCACAGGGCCGCGACGACGTGCTGCCGGACGACGTACGACTGCTCGTCCGCCCCGTCCTCGGCCACCGCCTGCTGCTGACCCCCGACGCGATGCTGCGCGACGACACCGTGGACAACGTGATCGACCGGCTGCTGACCCAGGTCAAGGCTCCGCTCGGCCTGTCGAAGAGCGCCTGATCCCATGGCCGTCCCCGGTACGTCGTCGCGCGCGCAGCTGAGCCTGCGCACCGCCGGCGTGCTCGGGGTCGTCGAACGGCGCGCCGGCGTGACGCCCGCCGGCGTGGTGCTCGCACTGCTGGTCGTCCCTGGCCTGCTGCTCGGGCGCGTGCTCGGCAGCCCGTCGGTGTTCCTACTCGTGTACGGCGCGGTGGCCGTCCTCGGCCTGTCTCGCCTGCTGGCCCGGCGGCGGCTGCAGGTAGAGGCGGTCCGGAGCACGCTGCCGAGACGCATCCGGGTGGACCAGCCGGTGGACGTCGAGCTGACGGTCCGCACGAGGCGACGGCTCGCGACGGTCGTGCTCGAGGAGGAGCTGCCGGAGGCGTTCGGCACGCCGATCCGGCTGCCTGTCCCGGTGCTGCCGGTCGGGCAGACAGTCGAGCACGGCTACCGCTTCACCGCGCGGCGCCGCGGCGTCTTCCAGGTGGGCCCGCTCGTCGCGGAGTGGTCCGACCCCTTCGGCCTGACCCGCAAGCGCGTCCAGATCGCGCCGGCGGAGACGGTCATCGTGCACCCCAACACCGAGTCGGTACGGGACCGGATCACCAGCCGCGAGTGGGAGGACCCCCCGATCCGGCCGCCGCAGTCCAAGCCGTGGCCGAGCGGCTTCGAGTTCTACGGGATGCGCGACTACGTCAGCGGCGACGACCCGCGGCGCATCATCTGGACCGCGTCGGCGAAGACCGACGACCGCTATCTCGTACGCGAGTCCGAGCAGGGCATCACGGACCGCGTCACGCTGCTGCTCGACAACGACCGCGAGCACCACTCCCCCGGTGACCCCAGTGAGACGTTCGAGCGGGCGGTCCGCGCGGTCGCGTCGCTCGGCGTACGGCACCTCGCCGACGGGTTCTCGGTCACGGTCGACTCGAACACCGAGCGGCTCGGCAAGGCGCTGCGCGGACCGCGCGCCCGGATCCCGTTGCTGGACCGGATGGCGGAGGTCCAGCTGGACGGCGTCCCGCTCGCGAAGTCGCTCGAGCGGCTCTTCCTGGACCGGCAGCGCAACACCCACAACGTCCTCGTCACGCCGCACCTCGACGCAGACGCGGCCCGCCGGATCCGCATCCTGCTCGAGCGCGGCACGTCGGTGCTGCTCGTCTTGCTGCTGTGGGAGGACACCGACTCGGCGATGCTGCACCGCGCCGGCAGCCTCGGCTGCAACGTCGTGGAGCTCCGCCCGGACGTCAGCTTCGAGCGGACGTTCGCGCGCGTCGTCGGAGCGGGCGGCCGATGACGCTGACCGTCGACGAGATCGACCTCCCCACCGAGCTGCCCGCCGACGACGCGCCACCCGAGGAGCCGACCACCGGCGCCGGCCTGACCTGCCTGTCCGCGTTCCTCGCGACGGGGGCGTTCGGGTGGATCGCCGGCAGCATCTTCAGCGGCGGGTTCGCGCGGCTGGTCGGGCTGCTCGGCGCCGCGTACGGCGTCGGGGTCGTCCTGCTCTCAACCCGCAGCCGCCGCGCCGCGGGTGTGCAGTACGCGGGCGCTGCGGGCGCGCTCGTTCTCGGTGCCCTCCTGGTCCTGCCCGACTCCGGCGGCGGCGGGTCGAGCCTGCCGTCGCTGGTCGTCGAGGCCGTACGAGGAGGCGGCCTCGGCATGCCGCCGGTGGCGTTCGACCCGGGCTGGCGGTTCCTGCTGCTCGTCGCCTGCGCCCTGCTGGGCGAGGCCGCGGCCGGCCTCGCACTCGGTACCGGCCGGCCACGCGCCGCCTCCGCAGTCGCGCTGCCGTTCGTCGTGGGAGCAGCCCTGCTGCAGCCGCCCGGCGGGGAGGTCGTCGGGACGCTGGTCGCGCTGCTGCTCCTGGTCGGCTCGCTCGCTGTGTCCCTGGGTGCGGACCTGGCCGACGACGGCAGCGGCGGCGCGCGCTTCGAGCTGCGACGGCTGGCCCGCGGCGCCGGCGCGCTGCTGGTG
>JBHENF010000017.1:0-5281 GCA_046262175.1 Mycobacteriales bacterium | reverse complement strand
GACGAGTTGTTGCTCTCGCCGTCGTTGCCGCCCTCACCGTTGGCGTCGTTGTGCTTCTCGTTGTACGACACCAGGTCGTGCATCGTGAAGCCGTCGTGCGCGGTCACGAAGTTGATGGAGGCGTACGGGCGCCGCCCGTCGTCCTCGTACAGGTCGGCAGACCCGGTCAGGCGGGACGCGAACTCGGCCAGCGTGGCGGGCTCGCCGCGCCAGTAGTCGCGGACGGTGTCGCGGTACTTGCCGTTCCACTCGGTCCACAGGGGCGGGAAGCCGCCGACGTTGTACCCGTCGTAGCCGATGTCCCAAGGCTCCGCGATCAGCTTGGTCTGGCTGACGACCGGGTCCTGATGGACGAGGTCGAAGAACGCCGACAGCCGGTCGACCTCGTGGAACTGACGCGCGAGGGACGACGCCAGGTCGAAGCGGAAGCCGTCGACGTGCATCTCGGTCACCCAGTAGCGCAGCGAGTCCATGATCAGCTGCAGCACGTGCGGGCTGCGCATCAGCAGCGTGTTCCCGGTGCCGGTCGTGTCGTAGTAGTGCGGCTTGTCCTCGTCGACGAGCCGGTAGTAGTTGGCGTTGTCGATGCCGCGGAAGGAGAGCGTCGGGCCGAGCTGGTTGCCCTCGGCGGTGTGGTTGTAGACGACGTCGAGGAGAACCTCGAGCCCCTCGGCGTGCAGCGCCTTCACCATCGCCTTGAACTCCTGCACCTGCGAGCCCGGGGCGCGCGAGGAGCCGTAGTCGTTGTGCGGCGCGAAGAAGCCGATCGTGTTGTAGCCCCAGTAGTTGCGCTGGCCGCGGTCCGCGAGGTGGCTGTCGTGCACGAACTGGTGCACCGGCATGAGCTCTACGGCCGTGATCCCGTGCCTCTTGTAGTGCTCGATCATCACCGGGTGGGCCACCGCGGCGTACGTGCCCCGGATGTCCTCGGGGATGCCGGGATGGGTCTGGGTCAGGCCCTTGACGTGCGCCTCGTAGATGACGGTCTCGCTGTACGGCGTACGCGGCTGCCGGTCGTTGTCCCAGTCGAAGTACGGGCTGATGACGACCGACTTGCTCATGTGCGGGGCGGAGTCCTCGTCGTTGAACGACTCCTCCTCGCCCCAGGTGTAGGAGAAGCACGCCTGGGCCCAGTCGATGTCGCCGGCGACGGCTTTCGCGTACGGGTCGAGCAGCAGCTTGCTCGGGTTGCAACGGTGGCCGTTCTCGGGCTCGTACGGGCCGTGCACCCGGAACCCGTACCGCTGACCGGGCCCGATGTTGGGCAGGTAGCCGTGCCAGACGAAGGCGTCCCGCTCCCGCAGGTCGACGCGCGTCTCGGTGCCCGCCTCGTCGAACAGGCACAGCTCGACGCGGTCCGCCACCTCGGAGAAGAGCGCGAAGTTCGTCCCGCTGCCGTCGTAGGTGGCGCCGAGGGGGTACGCGGCGCCGGGCCAGATGCGGGGAACGCTCATGCGGGAGTTGCTCCAGGGTCGAGGGGCGGTGCTGGTTCCGTGTCTACCCGCCTACGACTGCGGAAACGTGCCCGGCGGCGGAGGGGTGGGTCACTCGCCCGGCGTGCCCGTGGTGGGCTCCACCGGCCGCTTCGGCCGATGCTGGCAGTAGCACCAGGTGCTGCCTGGGCAGTCCTGGTGCCGGCGCTCCCGGCAGGGCTCGCAGATCACCTGCGGACGCGGACCACGGCTGGATCCGGGCGGGTGCGCAGCCGGGCCAGGCCGAGACCGGCCGAGGCGGTCATGGCGAGTGCGAGCAGCACCAGCGCGGCGCCCTCGTCGGACCTGCGGCGGTTGACCATCGCCAGCTCCGTGCCGGGCTGCTCGCGATCATCGCTCTGCAGGGCGAGCGCGAGCTGCAGCTCCTCCTGCTGCTGCATGGCGGCGGCGGTCATCGGGTTGACCTGCGTCTGTGTCTGCACCTGGGTCTGTGCCTGCGGGTTGACCTGGGGTTGCGCTGCAGGTGGCGCCGGCACGACCGCGGCCGGTGCCTGGGCCACCGGGGGAGCGGCGGGCGGGGCGGCGCCCGCGGGGATCGCCGGCGCCGCGATCAGCGCGGCCGCTGCCGCGGGGCCGAGGCAGTCGACCGTGAGCCGGCTGCTCGCCACCTTGATGTCGCGCAACGCGACCACGAGGTCCTCCGTGTAGCGACCGACGGACTGCCCCTTGCAGCTGACGGTGACCCGGAAGGGCAGCGTGTTGGCGGCGGTGACGTCGACGCTGCGGAACGCCGGCGCCGCGATGGCCGGGACGACCCTCGGTGAGGTGCCGCGGGCGACGACGCGCACCTCCTGGCGGTCGGTCAGGCTGCGGACGAGCCGGCCGATGATGGCGCTGAAGTCGCCCTCGGTGTCGCAGACGAGCGGCCGGCCGGCGGGCAGCACGATGTCCTGGCCGCAGTCGGCGCCCCCCGCGGGGGCGAAGGTGCGGGTGCCGCTCGCGATGCGGGCCAGGTCCTGCTGGCTGTCGACGGAGCCGACCGTCAGCCCGATCTGCTTGACGTTGAACCGGTTCATCAGGTCGATCGTGTGCCCGAAGTCGGGCTCGCCGTTCTTCGTCGGTGTACCGACAGGGGTGTCGAACGCCTCGTCGGTCGCGTGCACGACGAGGCGGCGGATGCCTGCCTGCGGCCGCCAGTGGGCCCCCTGGCCCGGCGGCACGATGAACAGCGGCGCGGCGTCGGTGCTGCGCGGGTCGCGGATGCCGGCGCCGATCGGGTCGCTGACCTGCTCGAGCGCAGCGAGCTGCGCCTCGGGCGGGTTGCCCCGCGTGTTGGTCTGCTGCTTGACCTTCACGCGGCCGAGGGCGGCGGCGAAGTCGGCGTCGACCGGACCGATCCGGCGGAACAGCTCGTACAGCTGCGGGCCCTTGTCGTTGGGGTCATTCGGGTTGACGTACGGCCCGTTGACCTCGCCCGGGCGCGTGCCGGTGCCGAGGGTGGCGACGCCGACGCGCAGGTCGATGCCGGCGCGCTGCACGGTCTGCGTCACCTTGTTGATGTTGCGCTTGAGGTTGTCGATGTACGTCAGCATCGAGCCGGACGTGTCGATGAGGAACATCAGGTCCAGCGGGGTGGGGCTTTTCGGCAGGGCCAGGCTGTAGTCGAGCTCGGTCGAGGCGCCGACCTTGAGCTGCACCGTGCGCTGCGACGGCGTGATCGTCCCGGGCGGCGGCGGCGGGACACTGAGGTCGCCGACGCTGACCGGGGGGTCGATGGTGCCCGTCGGCAGCGGGTCGGCGTAGCGGAGCAGGCTGTGCCCGGACAGCGCGTGGTAGCTGCCCTGGCTGCTGACGTCGCCCAGCAGGCTGCCCCTGGTGGCGCTGACGCCGGGCGTGCCGAAGGTGAAGCCGCTGCGCGGGTCCAGGAGCGCGAGCCTGCCGCTGGTCTCGACGGCGAGCTTGTCGCTGCCGGTGCGGAAGGCAGCCGAGGTGATCCCAGGGTCGGTGCGCCTGCCGTCGAAGCTGAGCCCGTCGTTGCTGGTGAGCGCGAGGCCGCCGGCGGTGAAGACGTAGACCTTGCCCCCTGCGCCGGTCTCGACGGCGGTCACGTCGTCGTTGTTGATGCGGGCCCGCAGGAAGCGCCCGCCGCCGTTGGTGCTGATCAGCAGCAGCCCGCGGGAGATGGCGTAGAGCCGGTTCGGGTCGCCGTGGTCGATGGCGAGGCGGTCGAGGCCGCCCCCACCGCCGGGCAGGTCGTCGGGGCTGGTCCGCAGCGACCAGGTGCTACCGCCGTCGGTGGAGGCGTACAGCAGGCCGGCGCCGCCGCCGCCGCCGGTGGGGTTGCCCGGAGCGGGCAGGCCGGGCAGCGGGATCCCGCCGACGTCCGTCTCGTCGGAAGCAGTCGGCGTGAGCACGAGGTAGATCGTGCGGCCGTCGTCGGCCGCCTTCAGCAGGCGCGGCGCGCCCTGCGGCGGCAGGCCGCTGTCCTGCACGCGGTAGCCGCTTCGGCCGTCGTTGCTCACGACCACGTGCGGCCGGCTGGCGGCGCCGGCGCCCTCACGCACGGCGGCGAGGACGCGGCCGCTGGGCAGGATCGCCGTGGAGACGATGGTCGACGTCGTGCCGGTCAACGGGACGTCCGCGGTCGGCTGCAGCCCGAGGGTGAGGCCGTCCTCCCAGTCGCAGCCGCTGACGGTGCTGACCTTGAGCCGCTTGCCGTTCGTCGCGACCACGTTCTGCGGCCGGGTCTGGGCGAGGCTGTAGCCGGTGACGGCGTCCCTGCTGGCGACTCCCTCGATCGGTGGGAACGCCGAGATGGGCAGCCGCTGCCACGGACCGACGTTGACGACGTCGCGACAGCGGAACGGCGGTGCGGTCGCCGATGCCACGGCGGGGACGACGCCCAGCAGCACCGCCGAGGCTGCGAGCGCGGCGCGCCATCGCATCGAGCGCATGATCAGGACTTCGCCGTCGCGCGCGCCTTGGTCCGGGTGGGCGTGCTGGCGGCGGCAGCGGTGCGGACCGCGCGGCGGCGCGCGGGAGCCGCGGCGGTCGTCGTACCCGACTCGATCGCCTGCAGCAGCGGCGCGAGCGCGTCCTGCAGGACCTCGTCTTCGAGCGTCTCGTCGGCATCGAGCCGGGTCGCGAGCGTGTCCAGCTCCCGACGGTGCGCCCGCAGGATCGCGGTCGCCTCCGACTGCGCCTCGGTGATGAGCCGGCGGACCGCCTCCTCCACCGCGCGCTGCGTCTCCGAGGACAGGCCGATCAGGGCGGTGTCGTCGCCGAGGAAGCCCTCACCGGCCTTGACCTGCAGGCGGACGGGGCCGACCTCGTCAGCCATGCCGTAGCGCGTGACCATGTCGCGGGCGAGCGTCGTGGCGTGCTCGAGGTCCTGCTCGCCGCCGGTGGAGCCCTCCCCGAGCACGAGGTTCTCGGCGGCGATCCCGCCGAGGGTGGCCACGAGCTGCGCGTGCAGCGCGCTCTTGGTGAGGATCGTGGCCTCGCTGTCGGCGAAGGTTGCTGCGGCGATGGTCCGGCCGCGGCCCAGCACCGTCACGCGGTGGACGTCCTCGTGCCGGCCGAGTGTCGCCGCGACGACGACGTGCCCGATCTCGTGGTACGCCGCGCGGGTGCGCTCCTCTGCCGTCAGGACCTGGCCGCGCCGCTGCGGGCCCTCGAGGACGCGGACGACCGCCTCCTCGAACTGCTTCATCGTGATGGTCGTGCCCTTGCCGCGGATGGTCAGCAGCGCGGCCTCGTTGACGACGCTCGCCAGGTCGGCGCCGGTGAAGCCGGGGGTGCGTGAGGCGATGCGGTTGAGGTCCACGTCCTTGGACAGCGGCTTCTTG
>JBHENF010000016.1:0-28029 GCA_046262175.1 Mycobacteriales bacterium | reverse complement strand
GACGTCGCCGGCCGCACCCCCGGCTTCGTCGCCGCGGACCTGCTCGCGCTGGTCAAGGAGGCCGGGCTGCGTGCGGCCGCCCGGCAGCGCGATGCCGCCTCGCCCACGGTCGCCCGTACCGACTTCGATGCGGCGTTGCAGGTCGTCCGCCCCACGGCGCTGGGCGGCGAGACCCTCGACATCTCGCCGCTGACCCTCGACGAGGTCGGCGACATGGTCGAGGTGAAGGCGGCGGTGACGGAGGCCGTGCTCTGGCCGCTGCAGTACCCCGACACGTTCGCGCGCCTCGGCGTCGCCGCACCCCGCGGGCTGCTGCTCTACGGCCCGCCCGGCTGCGGGAAGACCTTCCTGGTCAAGGCCATCGCCGGGTCGGGGCAGTGCAACGTGCTCTCGGTGAAGGGCGCGGAGCTGCTCAGCAAGTGGGTGGGCGAGTCGGAGCGGGCGGTCCGCGAGCTGTTCCGCCGGGCGCGCGAGGCTGCCCCGACGCTGGTGTTCCTCGACGAGGTGGACGCGCTCGCACCCGTACGCGGTCAGTCCACCGACGGCGGTACGACCGATCGCATCGTCGCGGCGCTGCTGACCGAGCTGGACGGCGTGGAGAGCCTGCGGGACGTCGTCGTCGTCGGCGCGACGAACCGGCCGGACCTCGTCGACCCGGCGCTGCTTCGACCCGGCCGGCTCGAGCGGCTCGTCTTCGTACCGCCGCCGGACGCCGACGCGCGCGTGCAGATCCTGCGCGCTGCAAGCAGGGACGTGCCGCTGGACGCGTCCGTCGACGTCGCCGCGCTCGGCGTCCGTACGGAGGGCTTCTCCGCCGCCGACTGCTCGGCGTTGGTGCGGGAGGCGGCGCTGACGGCGATGCGCGAGTCGATGGCGGCCGCCACCGTCACGGCCGCGCACGTCGAGGCCGCGCTGGCGACGGTCCGGCCGTCGCTGGACCCGGTGCAGGTGGCGGCGCTGCAGGCGTACGCCGACCGCCGCGCCTAGGCCGTCGGGCTCAGAGCAGCTCCGTCAGCAGCGCGACCACGCCCCCGGGCCCGTCCACCACGACGTCGGCCCGGTCCCGCAGCTCGCCCGGCCCCTCCGCGCTGTCACTGAACACCGTCAGCCCGGGCACCCCGCGGCCGCGCAGCTCGTCCACCGCGTCGAACGCCCGCCGGTCCCCGACGTCGTCCCCGGCGAACAGCACCGCCGACGGCAGCGGGTCGGCCACCGCGAGCAGCGCGCCGTGCTTGTCGAACCCCGGCGGCCGCAGCTCGAGCACCATCCGGCCCGGGTGCACCTCGAGCCCGAGCCGCTGCCCGAGCTCCGTCACGGGCCCGGCGAGGCGCTCCAGGGCACCGCGCGGCGCGCTGCGCGTGTGCACGACCAGCGAGTGGCCCTTGTCCTCGACGACCCCGCCGACCCGCCGCACCATCCCCGGCAGCTCGGCCCGGACCTGCTCCAGACCAGGTGCGGGATCGGCCGACGTCAGCGATCCCCCCACCCAGCGCTCGACGCCGTACTGCCCCATGACCACGAGAGCGGGTACGTCCGCCAGCCCGCCCAGCTCCACCGCCACCAGCGCGGGGCGGCCCGTGATGACGGCCAGCCGCGTTCCCAGTCGACCCAGCACCTCCACCGCGCCGGGCGCCGGGACTGCGTCGGCGGGGTCGTCGACGATCGGCGCGAGGGTGCCGTCGTAGTCGAGGGCGACAAGGGCGCGGGCGGGGTCGGCCCGCAGCGCAGCGAGCCCGGCGCGCCCGGCGTCGGTGCGCGGCGCGAGCACCTAGGAGTCGTACGAGCGGGTGAGCACGACGGTCAGCCCCGACCCGGGCAGGCCGGCGAACCGCGGCCGTACACGGGTCAGGCCGGCGAAGGAGCGCTGCAGCAGCTGGGCGGACCGGAGCTGGCCCGGCGCGTAGTAGACGGTCGTATCGGTCACGCGTCCGGTGAAGTTGCCGGTGAGCTTCACTGGCCAGCCGCCGGCCCGGAAGCGGCGGGCGGCGCGCTCGGCGAGCAGCGGCCGCTTCGAGTTGTTGAGGACCGTCAGCGCCAGCCTCGGCACCGCCGCCACCGCGGCGCGGGTCGGCGCGACCACAGCGGCGGGGGAGGACACCGCGACGGTCGGCGAGGGGACCTGAGACGGCTCAGCCGAAGGGGACGGCGCGAGCGACGCGGCGACGGTCGGCGAGCTCTGGGCGTTCAGCGCGGTCAGCGTCGGGTCACCGCCCGGCGCGTCGGTCGCCCAGAGCAGCGCACCGATGCCCAGCAGGACGCCGGCGACGGCGACCAGCGCGCCCGCCATGGCGCGCAACGGCGAGACCGGCTCGAGCTGCGCCGGGTTGCGGCGCGGCACGTCGAGCGGAACGGGCGCGGGCGCAGACGCCGGCTCCGGCAGCACGGCGGACGCGGGCTCGACGGGCGGCAGGTGCCAGTCGCCGAGGCTGTCGCCGGACACGGGCGTCAGGCGTCGATCCCGAGGCGACGCGCCGACCGGGTGCGCTGGCGGGTCGTGCGCAGCCGGCGCAGCCGCTTGACCAGCATCGGGTCGTGCACGAGCGCTTCCGGGCGATCGATGAGCGCGTTGAGCGTCTGGTAGTACCGCGTCGCGCTCATATCAAACAGGTCGCGGATGGCCGTCTCCTTCGCCCCCGCGTACTTCCACCACTGCCGCTCGAAGGCGAGGATCTCCCGCTCGCGGTCGGTGAGGCCGGCGACGGCAGGGCTCCCGGTGACGGGGGCGAGTGCGCGCTCCACGGATCCTCCAGACGGCGAACGACAAGCGTGTAGTTCGCCGCCATGAAAGCACAGCGGACGGCTACAGCCGGCCAGGACACGACCCGATCACGTTCGGGCGGGTCTGCCCGACTCTCGGCGCTTCCCGTGCCACCGTCGAGACCCCCTCAGCAAGGACGTTCCCCGTGCGCCGCTCGCTCCCGCTCGCGCTCTCGCTGTCCGTCGTCGGCGCCCTGCTGAGCCCGCTCGTGGCCTCGACCTCCCCGGCCGCTGCGGCCGTTCCCGCGCTGTCGGACCCGCTCGGCTACGACCGGCTGACCGTGCGCCGCGCGGACACGTGGGTGCTGCAGCCCGATCTCGACGGCGGCGCGGCGACGTCGTACGCCGAGGACACCGGCGGCTGGATGCCCGTCGCCGGCGACACTGATGGGGACGGCAACGACAGCCTCAGCCTGTTCCGCGACGGCGTCTGGAAGCTCCGCGACAGCGCGGCGGGGCCGATCACCCTGCTGCGCTTCGGGCTGCACGGCGACGTCCCCGTGCTGGGCGACTGGGACGGGGACGGCGTCGACTCGCTCGGGCTGTTCCGGCACGGGCAGTGGTTCGTCCGGGACGCCAACACCGGCCCGACCCGCACCTTCCGGTTCGGCCTGACGGCGGACGTCCCGGTCGTCGGCGACTGGAACGGCGACGGCCGTACGGACATCGGCGTCGTGCGGAACCGGACCTGGTACCAGCGCGATGCGGTCGGCAGCGGCCCGGTGGCACGCACCTTCCTGTTCGGCAACCTCGGCGACCGGCGGCTCGCCGGCGACTGGGACCACGACGGGCGCGACACCCCTGCCGTCTGGCGGGACGGCACCTGGTATCTGCGCGAGAGCAACGCCGCGAGCGCGCCGTACCAGAAGACCTTCTTCGGGCGCGTCGGCGACGTGCCACTGGTCCGGCGTACGCAGGGCCTCGCACCCGGCGTCACGCACACGGTGCTGCACCCCGGCGGCGCCACCGCCCACCTGCTGTCGATCGACCTGGCCGCCGCGTCCTCGCTCGACACGGTGCTCGCCCGCAGCGCGCTGCAGGGCGCTGAGCTGACGTCCTCGATGGGTCGGCGGTCCGGTGCGGTCGCCGCCGTCAACGGCGACTTCGGGCTGTCGAACGGCCGGCCGGTCCACGTCTTCGCCCGCGACGGCGAGCTCGTGCAGACGGCGCAGGTCCTCGGCCGCGCCGTCGGCTTCGACGCGAGCGGTACGCAGGTCTCCATGGGCTACCCGAGCGCGCGGACGACCCTGACCGCCCAGACCGCCACCGGCACGGCCTCCATCGCCGTCCCGCGGTGGAACTCCGGCCCCGCCTCCTCCAACACGCTGGCCGGCTTCACCGCCGCCGGCGGCGGCCTCGAGGTCCCCCCGCCGGACGAGTGCTACGCCGGCCTGGCGCCGGCCGGTCCGCGGACGGTGCACCCCGACGGCGCCGTCGACGTACCCATGACGGTCAGCGGCTCGCGCTGCGGGGGTCCAGCGCCGCTCGTACCCCCGACGGGCGTGGTCCTCGACGGCGCACAGTACTTCGGCGGCGGCAGCTTCCTGCAGGGGCTGCGAGCGGGGCAGAGCGCGCAGCTGACGCAGAGCACCGGCTTCGCGGGTGCGGTCGACGTGCTCGGCGGCAACCCGATGCTGGTCGTCAACGGCGTCGTGAAATCGGCGGACGTGGACGGCACCGACCGGTTCTCCGGCCCGAACCCGCGCACCGCCGTGGGGCAGACGGCCGACGGACGGCTGCTCGTGGTCGTCGTCGACGGGCGCGAGTACGGCTACAGCGCCGGCATGACGCTCCGCCAGCTCGCCGACTTTCTGCTGTCGCTCGGCTCGGTCAACGCGATCAACCTCGACGGCGGCGGCTCGTCCACGATGTGGCTCAACGGCGTGATCGCGAACCGGCCGTCCGACCCGACCGAGCGGCCCGTGTCGAGCGCGCTGGTCGTGCTGCCGGGCAACGACCCGGGTGAGGCCCAGCTGCGGGTCGCCCCCCGTACGAGCAACGCTCCTCAGCTGCAGGTGCAGCGCGCGCCGGAGCAGCCGCTGGTGTCACCGGTGTTCGGCGGCACGCCGGTGGCCGGCTGGGCCGCGGCCGCAGCGGACCCCGGCTCGGTCGGCGGGCTGTCCGCCGCGCTCGCCGAGGACGGCGTCCCGCTGTCGCCCGACCTGCAGCGGGCCGCAGCGGTCTTCGGCACTCGCTGAACCGCCTTACGGGTAGAGGCCGCGGGTGCGGTGGGCGTCGGCGACGCGCCCCACGCCGATCATCTGGGCGGCCGTCCGCAGCGACACGCCCCGCTCGGCCGCGAGGACGCTGACCTCGTCGTACGCCGCCTCCATCAGCACCTTCAGGCGGTCGTTCACCTCGTCCTCGCTCCAGAAGTACGCCTGCAGGTCCTGCACCCACTCGAAGTACGACACGGCAACGCCGCCGGAGTTCGCGAGGATGTCCGGCACCACGACGATGCCCTTGCTCTCCAGCACCGCGTCGGCATCCGGGGTCGTCGGGCCGTTGGCGCCTTCGACGATGAACCGGGCGCGGATCCGGTCGGCGTTCTCGTCGTGGATGACGCCCTCGAGCGCGGCCGGTACGAGCACGTCCACGTCGAGCTCGATCAGCTCCTCGTTCGTGATCGTGTCGGTGCCGGGGTAGCCGACGACCGTGTCCGCGCCGGTCTTGAGGTGCTTGAGCAGGGCGGCCGGGTTGAGGCCCTTGCTGTTGTAGACGCCGCCCTTCCAGTCGCTGACCGCGATGACGTTGCAGCCGGCGTCGTGCAGGTACTGCGCGGCGAGCCCGCCGACCTTGCCGAAGCCCTGGACGGCCACGGTCGCGCCGCGGTGGTCCACGCCCGCCTCGCGCAGGGCCGAGAACGTCGCGAACATGACGCCCCGCGACGTCGCGCCGCCGCGACCGAGCGAGCCACCGACGCTGACGGGCTTGCCGGTGACGACGCCGGTCACGGTGTAGCCCTTGTGCGCCGAGTACGTGTCCATCATCCAGGCCATCGTCTGGTCGTCCGTGCCGACGTCCGGCGCCGGGATGTCCTTCTCCGGGCCGATGATCGGCATGATCTCGCTTGCGTAGCGGCGGGTCACCCGCTCGAGCTCGTTGCGCGACATCAGCCGCGGGTCGCAGGCCACGCCGCCCTTCGCGCCGCCGTACGGGATGCCGATCAGCGCGCACTTCCAGGTCATCCACATCGCCAGCGCCCGTACCTCGTCGAGGTCGGTGTGCGGGTGGAACCGGACGCCGCCCTTGGCGGGGCCGCGGGACAGATTGTGCTGCACGCGGTAGCCGGCGAGCACGGTCATCGTGCCGTCGTCGCGCCGCAGTGGGACCGCCACCTGCATCGACCGGCGCGGGGTGGCGAGCAGCTCGTGCAGCCCGTCGTCCAGGCCGAGCTGCTCGACGGCCGTGGCCAGCTGGGACATCGCGCTGTCGAGGGCGGACATGCGTGCCGGCACGCGCAAGCTCCTGTACGTCGCCGGTCTCCCCGTTGAGCCCGGACCGGTCGAGGATGCCACGGACGGCATCAGCCCAGCAGGTAGCTGACCGTCCCGCCGCGGGCGATCGGCCCGAACAGCAGCGTGGCGATGTCCGGCACCTGCCCGGGCTCCAGCTGCAGCACGGGCGCGACGGCGCGCGCGACCATGGTGGTCTGCGTACGGCCGCCCAGGGCGCGCGCGGGGTCGGTCGCCGCGGTAGGCGTGTTGCCGGTGCCGCTGCCGTCGTGGCAGTTGTCGGTCGTCACGCCCGGGCTCTGCGCCTCCTCGGCGTCGCAGTAGCCGTCCTTCGGCTCGTAGTAGGCCGGGAACGGGACCACCGGCTTGTCGCCGAGCCCGAAGCAGGTCGGCCCGCGGTCCTCGCCGAACTTCGGCTGGTCGCCGTTGACGTACGGCCCCTGGTCGCGGATCAGCTCGAGGGTGATGTGCAGGCCCGGCTGCATCCCGCCGAACGTCTTCTCGCCGAGGATCTCCTGCTTGGGCAGGGTGTGCAGGATGCACGCGTACTCGGGGCTGTAGCGCGCGTACACCTCGAGGTTGGGCCGGCTGGCCGCCGCCAGGCCGATCAGGTTGCGCTCGTTGATGGTGAGGAAGTCGGTCGCCGAACGCGAGAACGCGCTGGTGCTCTGCAGGAACGCGGACAGCTCACCCCGCTGGTCCACCAGCGACCGGCTGCTGAACGAGAAGTTGTCGAGCATCCGCAGGATGTCCGGCGTCGCGTCTGCGTAGCTGTTCGTGACGTCGGCGAGGCCGCGGAAGTCCTCGAGCATCTTGGGCAGCAGCGGGTTGAGCTGGCGGAAGTACGCCGCGTTGAGCGCGAGGTTGTTGCCGATCCGGTCGCCGCGGCCGCGCAGCGCGCCCGACAGCGCGTTGAGCGTGGTGCTCAGCTGGACCGGCTCGAGGCTCTGCAGCAGCGGCAGGAAGTCGTTGAGCACCCGCTCGGTCTCGATGGCGGTCTCGGACCGGTCCGTGGAGATCACGTCACCGGCGCGGATCGACCGCCCGCGGGCGCCCGCGGGCAGGACGAGGTCGACCTCCTTCTCGCCGAACAGGGTCTTCGGCAGCAGCCGGGCCGACACGTTGTTCGGGACCAGCCGGGCCTTGTCCTTGTCGATCGCGAGCCGGATCGTCGCGCCCTGGCCGTTGCTGCTCACCTCGCGGACCTCGCCGATGCGCAGGCCGCGGACCTTCACGTCCGCGTGCACGCTCAGCTGGTTGCCGACCCGGTCGGCCTCGAGGTCCACCAGCGTCACCGCGGCGAACTTCTTGGTGTACATCGCCAGGCTCAGCCCGACCAGCATCGCGATCACGACGAGGAAGACGACGCCGGCCGCGTACCTGCGCAGCTGCGCCCCGCCCTTCAGGATGGGTGCGGCCATGTCCGCATCATCGCCCAGCGCGTCCGCTTTCCGCTACGCCCGCGGTAGCCGTCCGCTAACGCGCGAGTGACCCTGCGTAGCAGGGGGCTCCGGCGCACGTGTCGACGAACGTGCCCCCCGTACGGAGGAACGCGTCCTTCTGCTCCTGCGCCCGAGCGGTGGCGCGCGGGTCGGAGTGCGGGTCGTGCCCGGCAACGCCGGCACCGTTGACCGCCGGCACGTTGCCGTCCGGAGGCGTCGCCGTCCCGCTGTCCCAGTAGACGAACGCGGAGCCGGTGTACGCCGTCGCCGGGTCGATCCGGGGGATGTCCCAGCCCGGGTCGACGCCCCAGTGCCGGCCCGGCTCGAGGAAGCCGGGGTTGGTCTGGGCGCCGATGGTGCGCGCCATGACCTCCGCGGCGACGTTCGCGACCTGGTGGTCGCCGAACGCGACGTGCATGAGAACCGCGTGCGACGGCGTACCCGGCAGCGGGTCGTTCGTGATGTGGGCGGCGTAGCCGTTGGCCTCGGCGCGGTCCCACAGCATCTGGATGAGGCCGAAGACGACCTCCCGCTCGGTTTCGCTCGGGTACGCCGCGTTGAAGACCGACTCGTACCGCGCGAAGTCCGTCGAGCGGTCCAGCAGGGTTGAGTAGTTCATGGCGGGCACGCCGAGCGCGCCGCGGGTGATGTCCTGCGCGACGCCCAGAAGCGCGCCGCCGATGATGCCGCCCTGGCTGTTGCCGTCGTAGAAGACCGAGCCGGGGGCGACGAGCGGCTTCCCGGCGTCCTGGAACGCCGGGCTGCTCGCGAACCCCGCGGGCGACTTCAGCAGCCGGGCGAGGAACAGCTGCGCGAGCATGCCCTGCTGCACCCGGTCGGGCAGCGTCGGGAAGTTGCTCATGTCGGCGAGCATCGTGGCGACGTTCGGGATGTCCCCGGTCGCCATGCCGTACCAGTGCGTCGCGCAGAAGGTGATGTCCGAGCGCTGCCCCATCTCGCGGACGTTGCCGGCGTTGACCTCCTCCTGGCCGCCGAGCAGGCCGTGGCCGTAGATCGACCCGCGGCTGGGCGCGTCGGCCGTCGCGGCCTTCGGGATGTTGCAGGTGAAGGTCGCGGTGAAGGGCAGGCCGGTCCGGTCCGGCAGGTCGTCCCCGTCGGTCGGGTCGTAGAAGAACCGGGTGCCGGGCAGCGCCGGATCGAGGTTGGCCACCGGGTCGTGCGGGTTGGCCGGCGAGGTCAGGTAGCTCGGCATCGTGAACGAGCCGGTGATCCGGCGGCGCACATTGCCGTCCGGGTTGTCCTTGGTGCTGGAGATGCTGAAGGCCGGCGCGCCGTCGTTGCCGAGGTCGGCGAACGCGTCGTCGCGGATGTGCAGCATCCGCTGCGTCGTGTTCTTCGTGCTCGCGACCGTGAACGTCCAGGCGAGGTACGTCTCGTCGGGCTCGACGTCGGCTGCGGCGAGCGGGCCGTACACCGGGTCGGACCAGCCCTTCACCGGCTTGCCCTTGCCGTGCTCCTGACCGCTCTTGCCGTGCGCCTTGTCCTTCTTCTTCGGCCGGCCCGCGCGCTCGTCGTACTCCGCCTGCTTCTCGGCCCGCCGCGCGGCGTAGACGTCGTTCGGGGCGATCGCGGCACCGGAGACGGTCTTGAGCTGGTCGCGGATGCCGACGACGTAGCGGTGGCCCTCCGCGAAGTTGACGGTGGGCCGGATGATCAGCAGCGGCTGCTCACCGGCCGTGGGGTTGCCGTCGAGCTCGGCCCAGTACGGGTGGCGCTCGCCGGTCTGCGCGTCGAGGAGCAGGACGGGTGCGTCCTCGGCGAGCGAGGCGGCCGGGTTCCGGATGCCGGCGATACCGCTCTGCGTGAGGCTCAGCCCGGGGACGCTGGTGAGCACGGCGGTCCCGGCCGACCACCCGTCGTTGCGGTTGAACTCGGTCGGGTCGAGCGGCTTGTTCGCGATGTTGCGCGGCATGGACAGCGGGCTGATCGCGACGCGCCGGCCGGTCGGCGTCGAGGGGTCGGCGACGGTGAAGGCGTCGTTCGGGAACGGCAGCAGGCAGGCGGCGTGGTCCGTGCCGTCGCACAGGCCGGCGGCCTCCAGTACCCGGTCGGCGCTGGTGCGGGCGGTGTCGCGGGGCCCGATGAGCGGCTCCTCGGCCTGCTGCGCGGCGCCGCCGCCGACCTCGAGCACGCACAGCGCCGACTCGGGGTCGGGCTCGAGGCAGTCCGTGGGGTTCGGAGCGGCGGACGCGACAGCCGGGACTGCCAGCGCGAGCGCGGCGACGGCGAGCAGGGCGGTGCGCAGACGGGGCATGCGGAGGGTTTCGCCGTCGGCGCCGTAGTGGCCTGCTGTGAGCGGTCACGACATCCGCGGCCGGGCTTCGGGTGTGGCACGGGTGTGGCACGGCCCCGGCACCAGATCAGGACGCGCCGGGACCGTGCCCCTTCGAGAGTCCGCTCCGCGTGCCGACCTGTCCAGCGCTAGCTGGCCAGCATCCCGCCGGCCACCGGGACCGTGAAGCGGAGCACCGCGCCGCCGCCCGGACGGTTCGCGGCCGACACCCGACCGCCCTGCGCCTCGACGAGCCGGCGCACGATGTAGAGCCCGAGCCCGACGCCGCCGAACTCCCGGGTGTTGGCCGGCGCGGCTTGGTAGAAGGGCGTGAACAGCGCCTCCTCCCGGCCGGCCGGAACCCCCACGCCGCGGTCGAGCACCTCGACCGCCAGCTCGCCTCCCTCGGCGCGCACCGCAAGCGTCACGTCGCCGCCGCCGGGGCTGTACTTGATGGCGTTCTCGACCAGCTGGCCGAGGACGTTGCCGGTGCTGAGCGGATCACCGAGGGCGGCCGGCAGCGCGGCCGGCAGGTCGGCCAGCAGCCGGTGCCGCTCGGACACCCGCGCGTACGTGGTCACCGCCCGGGCGACGACCTCGCCGAGGTCGAACGCCGTTCCCGCGGCGGTGTGCGCGGCCGTACCGGCGCGGGCGCCCATCAGCAGGTGGTTGGTCAGCTCGACCAGGCCGTCCGTCTGCTCGGCGATGGTGGCGAGCGCCTCGAGCCGCGCCTCGTCGGAGAGCACGTCCCACCGGCGCTGAAGCATGCTGACGTACCCCTTCACGGCGGTCAGCGGGGTGCGCAGCTCGTGGCTGGTCGTGGCGAGGAACAGGTCCTTGGCCTCGTCCAGCGCGCGCTGCCGGCTGGTGTCGTGCAGTGCCACCACGAGCTCTCCGGTAGCCGGCAGCACGGCCGGCAGGGCCTGCACCCAGCGGCCGGGTGCGAGCTCGTGCTGCACCGCCTGACCCGGCGGGCCGACGGGCAGTGGCGGCGGGTGACCGACGAGCTCCTCCTGCGAGCGGCCCAGCAGGTGCGCGGCGGCGCGGTTCGACGACGACACCGCACCGTCGGGCCCGATGACGAGGACGCCGTCCACCAGGGCGTCGACGACGTCCTGCTCGCGCGCGCGCCGCCGTACGACGTCGTCGTGCCGGGCCGCGTTGACCAGCGCAGCGGCGCCCTGCGTGCCCAGCAGGCGGAGCACGTCCTCGTCCGCAGCGGTCACCGTCGCCACGGGCCGGTCGAGCACGACCGTGAGCCCGCCGAGCAGTCCGTCGCCGAAGCAGGCGACGGTCAGGGCGCTGCCGCCCGGGGGTACGGGGAGCAGCGCCACGTCGTCGTGTGTCGTGACCACGGCGCGCTCCGCTGCCGCCGCGCGCATCAGCCGCGTGGCGGTGAGCGGCACCCGCTGGCCGATCAGTGAGGCCGGCAGCCCGGCCACCGCTGTCACCACCAGGTCGTCGCCCTCGACGCAGCCGTACGCCGCCGACGGCGCCGAGAACACCTCGACGGCGGCGTCGACCATCCGGCGACTGACCGCCTCCGCGTCCAGGTCGCGGCCGAACTCGCTGGTCAGCGTCGCGAGCCGCTCCACGACCTCGACACGCGCGCGCAGCTGGTCGCGGCTCGCGTCCGAGCGCCGGACGGACCGGGCCAGCACCTCCCCGACGAGGACGCACACCGGAATGGCGACCGTGACCGAGGCGACCGCGTTCGTCGGCGGGTCGCCCTCGAGCAGGAACGGGACCACGTACGCCGCAGTCGCCACAGGCGCGAGCCAGTACGAGGTGCGCGGCGGCTGCCCGATGCCGACCCAGACGAAGACGACGACGAAGTAGACGGCGTAGCTGAAGGCGCTGACGCCGCCGTAGCGGTCGGCGAGCGCGATCAGGGCGAACGCGACGAGCGCCAGCAGCAGCGGCGCGCGCACGGGCAGTCGCGCCCACGGCACGAGCAGGCCGCCTGCGCCGAGGGCGACCGTGACCAGGCCGATCGTGTTGAGCACCGCGATGTTCAGGTGCTCGGCGCCGGGGAGGTAGTTGTTGACGAGCGTCAGCGCGCCGGCAGCAAGCAGCAGCCGCGAGGCCTGCTTCCCGGACGTCGCGCGCTGGGTCAACGGCACGCCAGCAGTATCCGTATCCGCCGCGCTGCTGTTCACCGATTCCCAGAGCCGGGTGTCGGGATCGAACCGACGACATCCGCTTTACAAGAGCGGTGCTCTACCAACTGAGCTAACCCGGCGGGTCGTTGGATGCTAGTCGCGCGGCAGCACCCCGCGACCGACGGAGCGGAAGCGGCCGCGCACCGCCCATCTGTGGGCGCGGAACGGCCGGTGCGCTGCCGTCGATCAAGCTCTTGGCCCGTGACCGTCAACGCGCGATGAGGAGGTTCACCATGTCGAGGACCGGCCGGTAGCCGAGGGCCGCGTAGATCTTGTTCGAGGCCGGGTTGGCCTGGTCGGTGAACAGGCACACGCGGGTGCCGTCTGCGAGCAGCCGGCGGGACAGCTCGGCGACGGCGTTGCTCGCCCAGCCCCGTCCGCGCTGCTGCGGCGGCGTGTAGACCGGGCCGATGCGGGCGACGCCGAACGCGGGCGGTCCGGCTCCGAGCAGGTGCACCCGTACGCCCTGGTCGTCGCACCAGAACCACAGCCGCCCGTCGCGCACCCGGCGCAGCACTCCGTCCCGATCCGGCGCTTCGTGCGCGGTCGACCCGCGTGCGCGGCCGGCCTGCTCGTCCGCGTCGCCCATGAACTCCGCGAGCCAGGCCGTCGCGACGTCCGCGTCGTCGGCGGTCGCAGGCCGGAGGCGGCCCGGCACCGGCGCAGGCGGCACCAGCGCCGTGAGCTCGTGCAGCCGGGTGTGCTGCGCGACGTCCACCCGCCCGCCGCCGAGCCGGGCGAGCTCGTCGGCGAACGCCCGCACCGCCGGAAGCGCACCGTTCGCGCCGGCGACCTCCTCGCCGCGGGCGTGCAGCTCCCGGGCGAGCGCGACGGCTGCGTGGGTGCTCATCGGGAGCAGGTACGGCGGGTGCGGCTCGGCCCGTGCCGTGCGCATCGCGGCCCCGACCAGCCGGCCCCGCTCGTCCGACGCCGTCGCCCACCAGTAGCGCTCCGGTGCGGGAACCCCGTCAGCGCGCTCCGCGAGCATCCGATGCGCCATCGTCGTGACGACCGTGCTGACGAGCGGGTTTCCGGCGAGGAAAGCCTCGGCGGACGCAAGGAACTCCGCGGGGTCGGCCGTGAAGCGCAGCTGCACGTTCTCCGACATGCGGCGAGCGTAGGGAAGCAGGTTCCCGGGCCTGCTTCGACTGCGCCGCGGCCGCGGGGTGACAGCACCGCGACGCGGCAAGGCCAACCTGACGGTTCCGTCGGAGTCGCCCGGGTACGAGAGGGCTGTCGGCGGCCGTGTCCTACCCCCCCAGGGCGCGGCCGCCGCCCTAGGTCCCCGTCAGCCGGCGTCGGCGACGGTGCGGGCCTGCAGGTGGCCCTCGAGCTTGCGCTTGATGCGCTGCAGCGCGTTGTCGATCGACTTCACGTGCCGCTGGAGCCGCTCGGCGATCTCCTGGTAGCTCTTGCCCTCGACGTACAGCCGCAGCACCTCGGTCTCGAGGTCGCTGAGCACCTCGTCGAAGTGCGCCTGCAGCGCGCGGATCCGCTCCGCGGAGATGACCAGGTCCGCCGGGTCGCTGATCGCGACCGTCGGGATGACGTCGCCGAGGACGCGCTCGCCGTCGTCGTCGCCGGAGACCGGGCGGGAGAACGACACGTAGTTGTTGAGCGGACCGTGCTTCTGGCGGGTCGCCGTCTTGATCGCGGTGATGATCTGGCGGGTCACGCACAGCTCGGCGAAGGCGCGGAAGCTGCTCTGCATGTCCGGGTTGAAGTCGCGGATCGCCTTGTAGAGGCCGATCATGCCTTCCTGCACGATGTCCTCGCGGTCGGCGCCGACGAGGAAGTACGACCGGGCCTTCACGCGGGCGAACGCGCGGTACTTGTTCAGCAGCTCGGAGAGGGCGCCGTCGTCGCCGCTGCGCGCCGCGAGCACGAGGTCGTCGTCGGTCTGGCCGTTCTCGTTGCGCCAGCGGTCAGGCGCGGGGCCGGCGCCGTGGACCTCGCGGTCCAGCTCGTCGACCAGGTGCTCGGCCTCGGCGATCTCGGCGACGAGCGACGTGGACACCTCGCCGAGGGCGCTGGCGGCCTCGACGGTGGCGGCGATCTCCTCGACGAGGACGCTCTCCTCGACCAGCTCAGGAACGACCTGCAGCAGCGGCGCAGGGGCAGCCTTGCTCTTGGTGGTCGTCCGCTCGCGGGTCAGTCGCACGTCGCGCCCCTTCGCTGGGATGACAGGTTCGTGCACGTGTGCCGTCCGACTGTAAGGCCGTCGCTCACGCCTGACCATCGGCTGTGGTCACAACAACGACGCGGAAAGTCAGGAGTGACGCACGGAAGAAACGGGCAGCGTGGGGTGTTTGCCCCTCTTCGTGGGTAATCACGCCCGGAACGCGCCGGATGTCCTAGCCGGTACGGCGGCGGCGAGCGACCTCGGCGAGCGTGACGGCGGCGGCGATACCGGCGTTCAACGACTCGGTCGGGCCCCCCATCGGGATGCTCACCGTGAGGTCACAGGTGGCCGCGACGAGCCGCGACAGCCCCTCCCCCTCCGACCCGACGACGACCACCAGCGGGTCGGTCGCGACCTCGAGGTCGTCCAGCGACACGGCGCCGTCGGCGGCCAGCCCGACGACGAACAGGCCGCCCACCTTCAGCTCCTTGAGCGCCCGGACGAGGTTCGTGGCGCGCGCAACCGGCAGGCGCGCGGCGGCTCCGGCCGACGTGCGCCAGGCGGACGCGGTCATCGCGGCCGACCGGCGCTCCGGGATGAGCACGCCCTGCGCGCCGAAGGCAGCCGCCGAGCGGACCACCGCGCCGAGGTTGCGCGGATCGGTGACGCCGTCCAGCGCCACCAGCAGGGGCGCCGGGCTCTTGAGCGCCTCCGCCAGCAGGTCGCTGGGGTGCAGGTACTCGTACGGCGGCACCTGCAGCGCCAGCCCCTGGTGCAGGGCGCGGCCCGTCATCTTGTCCATCTCCTGGCGCGTCATCTCCAGGATGGCGACGCCGGCCTTGCCCGCGAGCGCCACGCACTCGGTGACCCGCTCGTCCGCATCGAGGCCGAGCGCGACGTAGAGCGCCGTCGCCGGCACCTTGGCCCGCAGCGCCTCCACCACAGGGTTGCGACCGACGACGGTCTCCATCGTGTCCTCGCCGGCCCGGCGCATGGGCCGCGGGGAGCGCTCCACCCGCGGGTTGGCGGCCGTCCGACGTGCAGCGGCGGCCGCCTTGCGCGCGGCCGGGTGCTTCGTACGCGCCTCGGCCGGCGGCGTGGGACCGCGCCCAGACAGGCGCTTCTTGTTCTGGCCACCGGAGCCGACGGGGGCGCCCTTGCGGTGCGACCCCGGCTTGCCCGCGCGGCCACCCGCTCCGCCGCCGCCGATCTTCTTGCCGCGCTCGCCCTCGGTCATGTCAGCCTCCACCGGACGCCGCCGGACGTGTCCTCGAGCACGATGCCGGCACCGGTGAGCCGGTCCCGGATGGCGTCCGCCTGCGCCCAGTCCTTGCGGCCACGCGCCTCGGCCCGCGCCTCGACGGCGAGCGCGACGAGCGCGTCCACGACAGGCGTCAGCTCGCCCGTGGTGCCGGGCCACTGGTCGACGGGGTCCAGCGCGAGCACCGCGAGCATCTGCCGGACGACGGCCAGCGTCGCCGCCAGCGCGGGCAGCTCGCCGGCAGCCAGCAGCGCGTTGCCGGCCCGTACGCCGGAGTGCACGACGGCCAGCGCCTGCGGGACGCCCAGGTCGTCGTCGAGGGCCGCCGCGAACTCGTCCCACGACGCCTTGGACTCGCCGGGCTCGACGCCCGCCGTCGCCTCGCTGGCGTTGCGGACGAACGTCTCGATCCGGCTGTAGGCCGCCTCCGCCTCGGCCGCCACCTGCTCCGACCACTCCATGGAGGAGCGGTAGTGGGCGGCGCCGAGCCCGTACCGGAGCACCTGCGGCCGGGTGGTCGCGAGCGCGTCCGCGACGGTGACCGAGTTGCCGAGGCTCTTGCTCATCTTCTCGCCGCCGGCTGCGTTCACCAGCCCGTGATGCAGCCAGAGCCGCGCGAACGGGTGCCCGGCGCAGGCGGACTGCGCGACCTCGTTCTCGTGGTGCGGGAAGACCAGGTCGAGCCCGCCGGCGTGGACGTCGAACTCCTCGCCGAGGTACTCCACCGCCATCGCCGAGCACTCGATGTGCCAGCCGGGGCGACCCGGCCCCCACGGCGACGGCCACGCCGGCTCGCCCTCCTTCGCGCCCTTCCAGAGCGCGAAATCGAGCGGGTCGCGCTTCTCGCCGGTGTGCCCGTGGGCGATCATCTTGTCGCTGACCTGCAGCGCGTCGAGCGACTGGTTGGACAGGACGCCGTACGCGGGGGCGCTGCGCACCGCGAGGTAGACGTCACCGCCGCTGGCGTAGGCGTGGCCGCGGTCGATGATCCGCTCGATGAGGGCGAGGATCTGCGGCAGGTGCCCCGTCACGCGCGGGTCGATCGTGGGGCGCAGGACCTGGACGGCGTCGTACGCGTCGTCGAACGCGCGGGTCATGCGGGAGCTGAGCGCCCACCACGGCTCGTCGTTGTGGGCGGCGTCGTGGATGATCTTGTCGTCGACGTCGGTGACGTTGCGGACGAAGGTGACGTTCTCGCCGCGGGCCAGGAGCCACCGGTGCAGGACGTCCAGCGCGACGGCGCTGCGCAGGTGCCCGACGTGCGGCGCGGCCTGGACGGTGGGCCCGCAGACGTAGACGCCGACCTGCCCGGGACGGAGCGGCTCGAGCGGCCGGACCGTTCTGGTCCGGGGGTCGTACAGGCGCAGGCTCACGCCTCCAGGCTACGGGTGATCAACGCGGTGGCGAGGGCGGCGAGGCCCTCTCCCCGGCCGGTTAGCCCGAGCCCGTCGGTGGTCGTCGCGGCGACGCTGACCGGGGCTGCCACGGCCTGGCTCATCGCCGCCTCCGCCTCCGCCGGGCGCGGGCCGATCTTCGGGCTGTTGCCGATGACCTGGACGGCGACATTGCCGATGTCCCAGCCCGCGGCACGCACCCGCCGGGCCGTCTCCGCCAGCAGCTGTGTGCCGGCTGCCCCGGCCCACTCCGGCTCGGCCGTGCCGTAGTTGCTGCCGAGGTCACCCAGCCCGGCCGCGGACAGCAGCGCGTCGCAGGCGGCGTGGGCCGCGACGTCGCCGTCCGAGTGGCCGGCCAGGCCGTCGCCGTCCCACCGGATCCCGGCGACCCAGCAGGCGCGGCCCCTCTCGTACGGGTGCACGTCGGTGCCGATCCCCGTCCGGATGTCAGCCACGTAGCACCGCCTCCGCGACGAGCAGGTCGAACGGCCGGGTGACCTTGAACGCCTCCTGCGCGCCGGGCACGGTCCGGACGGTACGGCCGAGCAACTCGACCAGTGCGGCGTCGTCGGTGGCGTCCTGCTGCTGGCGGTGCGCCTGCTCCAGGACCTCGCGGCGGAACCCCTGCGGCGTCTGGACGGCCCGCAGGTCGCTGCGGTCGACGGTGCTGCGTACGACGTCCTGCTCGACCCGCTTGACGGTGTCCGCCACCGGCAGCACCGGCACGACCGCGTCGGCGCCCTGGTCGAGCGCGTCCAGGATGCGGTCGGCAAGGGCCGGCGGGGCGAGGGCACGGGCCGCGTCGTGGACGAGGACGAGGTCGACGTCGATGGGGAGGATGGCCAGCGCGGCCCGGACGCTATCCGAGCGCTCGGCGCCGCCGGGGACGACCTCGACGTCGTACGGCCGGAGCAGCGCTGCTGTCTCGCTCTCGCGCCCGGGCGGGACGGCCACCACGATGACGCTGATCCGCGGCACCCGGCGCAGGCCCCGTACGGCGTGGACGAGCAGCGGCTCGCCGGCCAGCAGCAGGAGCGCCTTCGGGGTGCCCGCAGCCATCCGGACGCCGCTGCCCGCAGCGGGGACGAGCGCGGCCACGGTCACGGGTTCACGCTCCCACGGCCCGACCTGCGCGGGCACCGGGTGTGGCGCGGAGACTGGTGCGCACCGTCCGGCGCGCGGACCGGCGCGGCACCGTCCGGCGCGGCGACCGCGTGCAGTTGACGGCCATCTCTTGCAGCGCGCCCGCCAGCTGAGCGTGGGCCGCGCGGCAGCCGCGACAGCTGGCCGTCTTCTGCACGGGGCGCCGGCCGCCGCATCGCTCACCGCGGTGGACCCAGGTGCATCCGGTCCGCGGTGTCAGGACATCCACCTCGGGACGCACGGGTCTTCTGGGGCTGATGTGGCGCCGGCAGCGGGAGGTGGATGTCGGCGGGCCGGCGGTCAGCCGGGCTTGCGGGCCTGCGCCACCGTCGCGGGCGAGGGACGCCGCCCGCGCAGCGACACGGCCGGCGCACCGGCCTCGTCCGCGGGGCGCCCGAACACCAGCCGCCCGTTCGCGGTCGTCAGCACGGAGGTCACCCGCACGGGCACCTCCGAGCCGATCCGCTCCCGGGCCCGCTCGACCACGACCATCGAGCCGTCGTCGAGGTACCCCACCGCCTGCCCGGCCTCCTTGCCCGCCTTCAGCAGCAGCACCGGCACGTCGTCACCGGCCGCGACCGGCGGCCGCAGGGCGAGCGCCAGCGCGTGCAGGTTCAGCACCTGGACACCCGCGAGCTGCGCGGCCTTGGCCAGGTTCGTGTCGAGGGTGAGCAGCGCGGCGCCGCGGTCGAGGCAGATCCGCACGAGCTTGGCGTCGACCTCGGCGACGCCGGGTACGTCCAGGTCCAGCGCCTCGACGTCCACGCCCGGCTCGCGCTGCAGCGTCTCGAGGACCTCGAGCCCGCGGCGGCCGCGCGAGCGGCGCAGGTCATCACCGGCGTCGGCGAGGCCCTGCAGCTCGGCGAGCACGGGCGTCGGCACGAGCAGCTGCCCGTGCAGGAAGCCGGCCCGCACCACGTCCACGATCCGGCCGTCGATCGCGACCGACGAGTCGAGCACACGGGGCAGTGCGGAGGCGGGCGTCGGCCGGGGGGCCATGCCGGCCCGCTCGCCGAACAGCGCCAGCACGCCGTCGCGCTTGGACGCACCCACGACGAACCCGAAGTAGCCGAGCACCACGACGACGAAGCCGAACAGCGGGAAGGCGAGGTACGGCTGCGGCAGGAAGAACACCGGCCACGCGATGCCCGCGCCGACGAGGACTCCGACGACGAGGCCGAGCGCGCCGGCGACGAGCGTGTCGGCGGAGACGGCGCGCAGCCGAACGCGCGTGTTCTCGGCCGTACGGGCCGTCCGGCGGCCGAGCACCCCGCCGAGGACATAGCCCAGCCCGGAGCCGAGCACGACGCCCAAGGCAGTGCCGTTCAGCGCCCCCAGGACGGGCCGCGACGGGCCGATGCCGGAGCCCAGCGAGTACCCGGCGCCGGCGAAGAACACGACCACGAGCAGCCGCAGCACCTCGAGCAGCGCCACCGGCGCGCGGGGCGCACGGGACGGCTGGGAGTGCTGGAGCTCGGTCACCCCTTCTGTCTCGGCAGGGAACCGGGCGTTCGTGAGGGAAACCCCCCGCGAGTACTAGCTCGCCAAGACCTCGTCGAGGATGGCCTCGGCCTTGTCCTCGTTGGTGCCCTCCGCGAGCGCGAGCTCGCTGACCAGGATCTGGCGGGCCTTCGACAGCATCCGCTTCTCGCCGGCGGACAGCCCGCGCTCCCGGTCGCGGCGCCAGAGGTCGCGGACGACCTCGCCGACCTTGTTGATGTCGCCGGAGGCAAGCTTCTCGAGGTTGGCCTTGTAGCGGCGCGACCAGTTGGTCGGCTCCTCCACGGCGGGGGCCCGCAGGACCTCGAACACCTTGTCCAGTCCGGCCTGTCCGACGACGTCGCGCACGCCGACGATCTCGGCGTTGTCGGCGGGCACTCGGACGGTCAGATCGCCCTGGGCGACCTTCAGGACCAGGTAGATCCTGTCCTCGCCCTTGATGGTCCGGGTCTCGATGGCCTCGATGAGCGCTGCCCCGTGGTGCGGGTAGACGACGGTCTCGCCAACTGCGAACGTCATGTGTGTAGAACCCCTTCCGCTGATCTCCAGGATAACACGCTGGAACGGCGGCCGGAGTCGCATCGTCGCAGGTCAGAGGGCTAGTACGGTCCTTGACAGAACCGGTGGGGGATGCTGCTGGGGTGAGAGCGCGCGCGCTGGTGGACGCCTGCCACCCCGAGCCGACGGCCGCCGTGACGGCCGTGGTCACGGCGCTGGCGGTGTCCGCCGGGCGGGGCGCGGAGGCGGCGCTGGTGGGGGTCGCGTTCCTGGTCGGTCAGCTCTCCGTCGGCTGGAGCAACGACTGGATCGATGCAGATCGCGACCGCCGCGCCGGGCGTGTCGACAAGCCGGTACAGCGCGGCGACATCACCTCACGGACGCTGCGTACTGCGGCGCTCGCGGCCTTCGCGGCGTGCGTGCCGCTCTCGCTGCTCATGGGTGTGCGGGCGGGCGTCGTCCACCTGCTCGCGGTGTCCGCGGCGTGGGCCTACAACGCCCGGCTGAAGAGCACGGTGCTGTCGTGGCTCCCGTACGCGCTCGCCTTCGGTGCCATCCCCTCGATCGTGACGCTCGGACTGGCCGGCAGCCCCTGGGCGCCGTGGTGGGCGACGGCCGCCGGGTCGCTGCTCGGCGTCGGGGCGCACCTCGCCAACGTGCTGCCCGACCTCGACGACGACGCCGTGACGGGGGTGCGGGGGCTGCCGCACCGGCTCGGCGGCCCGCTGACGGCGGCGCTGAGCGCCGTTCTGCTGCTCGCCGCGACCGCACTGCTCGCCGTAGGTCCGGGGCGGCCGGGCGCCGTGGTCGCGGCGGCGCTCGTCCTGGCGGCGCTGATCACCGGGGCGGGGCTCGGGCTCGGGCGCCGGGAGGGGTCGCGCGCGCCGTTCCGGGCCGTGCTCGTCGTGGCGGCGGTGGACGTCGCGCTGCTGCTCGCGCGGGGCGGAGCGCTGACATGACGGCGCTGACATGATGGTGCCTATGCGCCGCCTGGGAGCCCTGCTCGTGATCGCCCTGCTGGCGACCGGCTGCGCAGGCGAGGCGCGGACGACCGAGTCGCTCCCCGTGAAGGTCTCGTACCACGGCGTCGAGCCGCTGCCGGTGCCGTCCCGCCCGTCCTTCGTGCTGCGCGACACCGCGGGCAACCCGTGCGACTTCACGAAGGAGACGGCGGGCCGGCCGACCTTCGTCTACTTCGGCTACACGCACTGCCCGGACGAGTGCCCGACCGCGATGGCCGACATCGCCGCGTCCCTGCGCAAGGTCGAGCCGGCGCTGCGGGAGAAGGTGCGGGTCGTGTTCGTGACCACCGACGCCGCCCGCGACACGGGTCCGGTCGTCCGGCGGTTCCTCGACCAGTGGTCGACGGAGTACGTCGGCCTGGTCGGCACCCAGCCCGAGCTCGACGCCGCCGCGCGCGCCGCGGGCGTCGTGCCGGGGCGGGTGGGGCCGGCGCCGAGCACCGCCCCCGGGCAGCCGGCGGCGCACGAGCACGAGGCGGGTACAGCGCCGCACGAGCACGTCGGACCCCTTGGATACTCTGTCTCGCACTCCGCGGTGATCTACGCGTACGACGCCAAGGACCGGCTGCCGGTCGTCTATCCCGGCGGCGTCACGCCGTCGGACATCGCGGCCGACCTGCCGGTCCTCGCCCGGACCTGATCTAGGAGCTCGCGTGACCTCCCGCCGCCTCGCCACCGCGCTGGCCCTGTGTGTGCCGCTGGCGCTGACCGCGTGCGGCTCCGGCCGGAGCCCGGAGACGTACGTGGAGCGCCCGACCGTAGACGCGGCGCGGGCCTCCGTCGGCGACCTGCAGCTGCGCAACGTCAGGGTCGACGCGCCCGCGGCGGGCGAGGGCGAGCTCGCCGTCGGGGGCGACGCCACGGCCAGCATGGCCATCGTCAACACCGGCGAGGGCTCGGACCGGCTCACCGCCGTCAGCACCGCAGACGCCACGTCGGTCGACCTCGCCGGACCTGACGGCACGGCGGTGACGAAGGTCGACATCCCCGGCCTCGGCGCCATCGGGTCCAGCGACTTCACGATGACCCTGCGCGGCCTGACCCGCGCGATCCGGCCGGGCGAGCACGTCGAGCTGACCTTCAGCTTCGTACGAGGCGGCCGCACGACGCTGCTCGTCCCGGTGGGCACCTTCCGCAGCCCGGCGGCGCAGCCGTCGGAGAACCCGTTCGAGGAGACCGAAGGCGCCGAGGGCTGACCCGGCGGGGCACCCCCGTTGTGTCCGAGGGCGCCGTTAGCGTCCGCGGCATGGCCCGCCCCGCTCCGAAGGAACGCCCCTCGCACCGCTGCGGCGAGTGCGGCCTGACCGTCGCGAAGTGGGTCGGCCAGTGCCCGGAGTGCCAGGCGTGGGGCTCGATCACCGAGGCCGGGGCCACCCGGGTGCCGCTGGTCGCCGGCAAGGTGTCCTCGCCCGCGCAGCCGATCGGGCAGGTCGACGTCGAAGCCGCGCGGTCCCGGGCCACGGGCGTGGACGAGCTGGACCGGGTGCTCGGGGGCGGCCTCGTCCCCGGCGCCGTCGTCCTGCTGGCCGGCGAGCCGGGGGTGGGCAAGTCGACGCTGCTGCTGACGGTCGCCGCGCGCGCCGCGTCCGCGGCGTCGCCCACCCTCTACGTCACCGGCGAGGAGTCGGCGGCGCAGGTGCGGCTGCGGGCCGGCCGCACGGGGGACCTCGACCCGCACCTGTGGCTGGCCGCAGAGACCGACCTCGGCGCGCTGCTCGCGCACGTCGACGCGGTGCAGCCGAGCCTGCTCGTCGTGGACAGCGTCCAGACGATCGGCAGTGCCGCCGTCGAGGGCTCCGCCGGCGGGGTCACGCAGATCCGCGCCGTCACGGCCGCGCTGGTCGCCATCGCCAAGGAGCGCGGCATCGCGACCGTGCTCGTCGGCCACGTGACCAAGGACGGCTCCATCGCGGGCCCTCGCCTGCTCGAGCACCTCGTCGACGTGGTCCTGCACTTCGAGGGTGACCGGCACTCGACGCTGCGCATGGTCCGCGCCGTGAAGAACCGGTACGGCCCGGCCGACGAGGTGGGCTGCTTCGCCCTGACCGGCGAGGGCATCGTCGGCCTCGCCGACCCGTCCGGGCTGTTCCTGTCCCGCCGCCAGGAGCCGGTCGCCGGCACCTGCGTCGCCGTCACCGTCGAGGGCCGCCGGCCCATGCTCGCCGAGGTGCAGGCGCTGGTCGCCCGCAGCCAGCAGCAGAACCCGCGTCGCGCGGTCTCCGGCCTCGACGCCGGGCGCGTCGCGATGGTGCTCGCGGTGGCCGAGCGGCGGGGCGGCGTCCCGCTGGCCAGCGCGGACGTCTACACCTCCACCGTCGGCGGCATCCGTGTCACGGAGCCTGCGACCGACCTCGCGCTGGCGCTGGCCGTCTCCAGCGCCGCGGGTGACGACGCGCTGCCGACCGACCTGGTCGCGCTGGGTGAGCTCGGCCTGTCCGGGGAGCTGCGGCCGGTCCCCGATCTCGGCCGTCGGCTCGCGGAGGCGGCCCGGCTCGGCTTCCGGCGGGCGATCGTCCCGTGGGGTGCTGTACCGGACAGCCCGCTGCACGTCGTCGGCGTACGCGACCTCGCCGGCGCGCTCACCGCCGTGCACAACCTGTCCCGTCCGGTCGTGCCGATCCGGCCCGGCCTCGAGCTCGCGCACCCGTGACGCGTCCGTGACCGTCGCGGCCGGGAATCAGGCGCCCCGCTCCCTAGACTCCCGGCGAGGCTGAGCGCACGGGAGAGGCGAAGTGGCGTCGACTGAGGACCTGCTCCGCTCCACGCTGGCCGCTGTCGCGCCCGGCACCGCCCTGCGCGACGGCCTCGAGCGGATCCTGCGCGGCAACACCGGTGCGCTGATCGTCCTCGGCCATGACAAGTCGGTCGAGGCGCTGTCGACGGGCGGGTTCAACCTCGATGTCGACTTCTCCGCGCAGCGGCTGCGCGAGCTGTCGAAGATGGACGGCGCCGTCGTCGTGACGAGCGACCTCGGGAAGATCGTGCGCGCCAGCGTCCAGCTCGTACCCGACCCGAACATCCCGACCGACGAGACCGGCACCCGGCACCGGACGGCCGAGCGGGTCGCGAAGCAGACCGGCTACCCCGTCGTCAGCGTCAGCCAGTCGATGCGGATCATCGCGCTGTACGTCGACGGCTCCCGCTACGTGCTGGACGACTCCGCGGCGATCCTGTCGCGTGCGAACCAGGCGCTCGCGACGCTGGAGCGGTACAAGCTGCGCCTCGACGAGGTCGCCGGAACGCTGTCCGCGCTGGAGATCGAAGACCTCGTCACCGTTCGCGACGCCATCGCGGTGAGCCAGCGGCTGGAGATGGTCCGCCGCATCGCGGCCGAGATCGAGGGCTACGTGGTCGAGCTCGGCACCGACGGCCGCCTGCTCATCCTGCAGCTCGAGGAGCTGATGGCCGGCGTCGAAGGCGAGCGCGAGCTGGTGGTGCGCGACTACCTGGTCAGCGGCAGCGGCCGCCGCTCCCGGTCCGTGGAGGACGCGCTGGCCGAGCTCGACGCGCTGACGGCGGCCGAGCTGCTCGACCTCATGGTGATCGCGAAGGCGGTCGGCTACCCGGCCACCGCCGACGCCCTGGAGGGGGCGGTGAGCCCGCGCGGGTACCGGCTGCTGGCCATGGTGCCGCGGCTGCCGCGGACGGTCGTCGACCGGCTGGTCGAGCACTTCGGCGGCCTGCAGAAGCTGCTCGCCGCCGGCATCGACGACCTGCAGGTGGTGGAGGGCGTCGGCGAGACGCGTGCCCGCTCGGTGCGCGAGGGGCTGTCCCGGCTGGCCGAGAGCTCCATCCTCGAGCGGTACGTCTAGCGCGCGGCGAGGACCATCTGCTCGAGGTCGACCAGGAAGACCGGGCCGTCCTTGCCGCGCAGCACCTCGACGACGTACGCCGGCAGCACGCCCTCGTTCGCGCCGGCGCCGGCCGGGGGCAGCTCCTCGCGCGACACGACTGCCCGTACCCGGTCGACCGCCACCCCCACCGACGAGTCGGCCCGCTCCAGGACGAGCACGTCCCCTCTCGTATCGGCGGTCGCGCCGATCCGCAGGTCCAGCACCGGCAGCGACGCGCCGCGCAGGTCCAGCACGCCGGCGAGCGGAGGTTCCATACCCGGCATGTCGGCGAGGTTCTCCAGCCGGACGACCTCCCGTACCGACGCCAGCGGCGTCGCGTACTCGCGCCGGCCCAGGGCGAAGGTCACCAGACCCGTGTTCACGACAGCTCCCCCACCGGCGGCGCATCAAGGACAGCGAGCCGGCGGCACATCGCCGCCAGCTCCTCGACGCTACGGCCGCCCAGCTCCGGCACCGACGCATCCTGGGGACGCAGCGTGTCGGCGGCCGCCGCGTACTCCCGGGCCGCAGCCGAGGCGGCGCCGAGCCGGGCGAGGGTGCCGGCGAGCAGGAAGTGCGCGAGCCCGTTGCCCGGCTCGAGGTAGACGGCCTTGCGCAGGTCGACCACCGCGTCCGCGTCGCGGCCGGCGTTGACCCGGGCGAGACCGCGCAGGTAGAAGCCCGCCGCGTCCAGGGGTGCAGCCGCGACGAGCAGCCCGGCCGCCTCCGCCGCCTCGTCGTACCGGCCTTCCGCCAGCGCGCCCCGTACGGAGGGCGCGGACGCGGCCGGACGCGCAGCGGGGACGGCGACGGGAGGAGGAGGGGTGCGCGTACGGCGGGGGGCGACGCGCCGCTCGGGCGCAACCGGCTCGTCGGCGGTCCGCCGGTCCGGCAGCACCGCGCGCCGCTCACCCGGGCCGGCGTCGAGGCGCCGGTACACGAACGCGGCGTCCTCTCCGGAGCCGAGCGGGACCAGCCGGAAGTCCTCGCTGACCTGCCAGAGCGTCTCGGAGTGGCCGAGGAACAGGTACCCCCCGTCGCGCAGGCAGGTGTGCAGCCGCTTCATCAGCGCGCGCGTCGTCTGCCGGCTGAAGTAGATCGTCACGTTGCGGCACAGCACCAGGTCGACCCGCTCGTCGGGCCCGAACGGGACCGGCTCCGTCACCAGGTTGTGGTGCCGGAACTCCACCAGCTCGCGCACCTCGGGCCGCACCACCCAGTGCCCACCGTCGCGGACGAAGAAGCGGGCCAGCTCCTCGGGCGAGGCCATCTGCACGGCGCGGTCCCCGTACCGACCCGCCCGCGCGGCGTCGAGCGCCCGCGCCGAGACGTCCGTCGCGACCACCTTGACGTCCCAGCCGGCGGTGGTCGGCAGCAGCTCGCGCAGCAGCATCGCGACGGAGTACGCCTCCTCGCCCGTCGAGCAGCCGGCGCTCCACACCCGCAGCCGGCGGCCCTGGCTCTCCGCGACGCGCAGCAGCTCGGGCACGACGTGCCGGCGCAGCGCGCGGATCTGCGGCGGGTTCCGGAAGAAGTGGGTCTCCTGGATCGTGACCTCGTTCAGCAGCTCCTGCCGCTCCGCCGGTGACTGCAGGAGGGGCAGGTACGAGTAGACGTCCGGCACACCGGTGACGCGCAACCGCTCGGCGATGCAGAAGGCGACGGAGTCGCGCCGGGACTCGTCGAAGACCAGGCCGGCCAGCCGCGCGAGCAGGGTGCGCAGCTGCGCGAACTCCGCGTCGGTCAGGACCACCCGGTCGGGCTTCACCTCGGGGCCGGGGCGGCCGGAACCAGCACCTCGCACAGCGCCGGGCCGATGGCCTCCACCGGCAGTTGGCGCACGACGGCGCCGGCCGCCGCGGCGGCTGCCGGCATCCCGTACACCGCGCTGGTGGCCTCGTCCTGGCCGATCGTCAGGGCGCCGCGCGAGCGCATGTCGAGCAGCCCGGCTGCGCCGTCCCGCCCCATCCCGGTCAGGAGCACGCCCACCGCGTCCGGCCCGAGGGCGCGAGCGACGCTGTTCATGGCCGCGTCAATGCCCGGCACGTGGAACTGGCCCGGCTCGGGCGGCGTGAACAGCACCCGCAGCCGGTCGTCCTGGACGAGCAGGTTGCCGCCGCTCGGCGCGATCGTGACGGTGCCCGGCTCGAGCCGTCGTCCGCTCTCCCCGACGATGACGGGCAGCGGTACGAGCTGGTCGAGCCACGTGGCGAGGCCGGGGATGAAGCCCTCCGCCATGTGCTGCACGACCAGCACCGCCTGCGGCAGGTCCGCGGGCAGCGTGCCGAGCACCGTCAGCAGCGCCTGCGGCCCGCCGGTGGACGCGCCGATGACGAGGAGCTTGATGCCGGTGGCGACCGCGAGCGGTTCGGTGCGCGGCGCCGGGGCCACGGCGCGCAGCGGCCGCCGCCCGCCGACGTCGCTGAGCGGGGCCGCCGCGACGCTCAGGCCGCCGTTACCGCGCAGCCGGCCGCGCGGATGCGTGATGACCTTGATGCGGGCGACGACGCGCAGCCGGCGGCGCAGGGCGTCCGCGTACTCCTCGAGCGAGCCGGTGTCCTCGGGACCCGGCTTCGCGAGGACGTCGACGGCACCGGCCGCGAGTGCCTCGAGCGCATTCGCGCTGTCGCTCCCGCCGACGAACGCGCTGTAGACCAGGATCGGCGTGGCCGAGCTGCACATGATCCGCTCGATCGCCTCGACGCCGCCCATCACCGGCAGGTCGAGGTCCATGACGACGGCCGCCGGCCGGAGCCGCTCGACGAGGGCGACGGCCTCCTTGCCGTTGCGCCCCTCGCCGACGACGGAGAAGTCCGCCGAGGCGTCGATGGCGGTACGCAGGAACCGCCGCTGCACGGCGGAGTCGTCGACGACGACGACGGTCAGCTTCTCGGTCATCGGACCCAGCTCGCAAGGCGTCCGTCGAGGTCCGCGACCAGCCCGGCGAACGCGTCCAGCGGCCCATCGTCGATCAGCACGGCCTCCGCGGCGCGCGCGGTGCGAGCTGCGTCGTTCTCGCCGACGACGTACGCACTGCTGCCGAGCGTGTGCACGTCGCGCAGCGCCGCCGGGAGCAGGGCGGGGTCGAGCGTGCGCGCGGCCTCCCGCAGCCGCGGCAGCCGCTCCGTGACCTCGTCGGCGAACGCC
>JBHENF010000015.1:0-5891 GCA_046262175.1 Mycobacteriales bacterium | reverse complement strand
GCCGACGACGGTGCCGGCGTCGGTCAGCTGGGCGGCCAGGTAGTCGGCCGCCTTCGACGTGGCCGCGGGTTCGGCGGCGGTGGAGGGGAGCGCGGTCGCCGTACTGGCGACGACCGCGAGCGCGAGCGCCGGCAGCAGCCGCCGGCGCAGGAGGGACGTAGGCATGGGTGCCCTTTCAGGTGCGGTCCGTGACAGGACCCAGGGCACCAGTACGTCGAAAGCCCTCACGACCGGACGCGGACGACCGGTGGCGAGGGCGAGAACGGACTGGCGTCCGGGCTCCGCCCCGCTGACCTCGACGGTACGAAGGAGCCGCTCGCTCCCGGCGGGCGTTCCGGCTCGCAGCCGCTCCTGGATCGGGGCGGGTGCCTACGGTTGCGGGTCAGCGCCGGAGTTGGACCGGCTTTCCCCACGGGAGCGCATTCGGTTGGTGCTGTGGTTGGTGCTGCCGTGCCGGGGCAGCGTAGCGCGGGACCGCTGACCGGTCTCGACTCCGCTACTAGGGTCGGCCCATGGCGGAGTCGGGAACGTCGGAGGCGTCCGCCACCGACCGCGTCTTCACCGTCCCCAACATCCTGTCCGCGCTCCGGCTCGCGGGCGTGCCGCTGTTCCTCTACTGGGTGCTGGGCACGCACCAGGACGGCCGCGCGATCCTGCTGCTGATGGCGGCCGGCGCCTCCGACTACTTCGACGGCAAGATCGCGCGCAAGTACGGCCAGTTCTCGCGCCTGGGCCAGCTGCTCGACCCGGCCGCCGACCGGCTGTACATCCTCGCCACCCTGCTGGCTCTGGTCGTCCGCGACGGACTGCCGCTGTGGTGGGCGCTCGTGCTCATCGGGCGGGACGTCTTCCTGGCCTGCCTGCTGCCGCTGCTGCGCCGGCACGGGTACGGCCCGCTGCCGGTCCACTTCCTCGGCAAGGCCGCGACGTTCAACCTGCTGTACGCGTTCCCGATGCTGCTCGCTGCGCTGCCCGACCGCGACGACGTCCTGTCGACGGTGTTCCGACCGCTGGGCTGGGCCTTCACGACGTGGGGCAGCACGCTGTACCTGTGGGCCGGCGTCCTGTACGTCGTCCAGGTCCGCCGGCTGGTACGCGCGGAGCGCCAGGAGGGAGCGGTCGCATGAGAGCGGTCGTCATGGCCGGCGGTGAGGGCACTCGCCTGCGACCGATGACGGCGAACCAGCCCAAGCCGCTCCTGCCGGTCGTGAACCGGCCGATCATGGAGCACGTCCTGCGGCTGCTCAAGCGGCACGGCTTCGACGAGACGGTCGTGACCGTGCAGTTCCTCGCCAGCCTGGTGCGCACCTACTTCGGCGACGGCGACGAGCTCGACATGCACCTGTCGTACGCGACCGAGGAGATGCCCCTCGGCACGGCGGGGTCGGTCAAGAACGCCGAGGACGCGCTGCGCGACGACTCGTTCGTCGTCATCAGCGGCGACGCGCTCACCGACATCGACCTCTCGGCGCTGGTCGCCGCACACCGGGAGCGGGGAGCGCTGGTCACCGTCTGCCTGAAGCGCGTTCCGGACCCGCTGGAGTTCGGCATCGTCATCACCGACGAGGAGTCGCGCATCGAGCGCTTCCTCGAGAAGCCGACCTGGGGGCAGGTCTTCTCGGACACGGTCAACACCGGCATCTACGTGATGGAGCCGGAGGTGTTCGCGCACGTCGCGAAGGGCGAGCAGGTCGACTGGTCGGCCGACGTGTTCCCGAAGCTCGTCGAGGCGGGAGCGCCCCTGTTCGGCTACGTCGCCGACGGCTACTGGGAGGACGTCGGCACCCATGACAGCTACCTGCGCGCGCAGGCCGACGTCCTGAACCGTCAGGTGCAGGTCGACATCGACGGCTTCGAGGTGGCGCCGGGCGTATGGATCGGCGAGGGCGCGGAGGTCGACGCGGAGGCGGTGCTCAAGGGACCGCTGTGCATCGGCGACTACGCGAAGGTCGAGGCCGGCGCGGAGCTGCGCGAGTTCACCGTGCTCGGCAACAACGTGGTGGTGAAGGGCGGGGCGTTCCTCGACCGCGCGGTCGTGCACGACAACGTGTTCATCGGTCCGCAGGTGTCGCTGCGCGGCTGCGTCGTCGGCAAGAACTCGGACGTGATGCGCGCGGCCCGCATCGAGGAGGGCGCCGTCATCGGCGACGAGTGCGTCGTCGAGGAGGAGGCATACATCTCGAGCGGCGTCAAGGTCTACCCGTTCAAGACCATCGAGGCCGGCGCGGTCGTCAACACCAGCGTCATCTGGGAGTCGCGCGGGTCGTCGTCCCTGTTCGGCCCGCGCGGCGTGTCCGGGATGATCAACGTCGAGCTGACGCCCGAGTACGTCGTACGGCTGGCGTCGGCGTACGCCACGACCCTGCGGAAGGGCAG
This sequence comes from Mycobacteriales bacterium, assembly GCA_046262175.1. Taxonomy (GTDB): domain Bacteria; phylum Actinomycetota; class Actinomycetes; order Mycobacteriales; family SCTD01; genus RYN-124. Next base: position 3,515 of record JBHENF010000015.1, on the reverse strand, counting down.
CGTCGTCACGACCGCCCGCGACGCCTCCCGCGCGGCGCGCGCCTTCAAACGGGCCGTCGTTGCCGCCCTCACCGCCAGCGCGATCGACGTGCGCGACCTCGAGGTCACGCCCGTGCCCGTCACCCGCTTCGAGACGGCCATGAGCAACGCGGCCGGGGGAGTGGTGCTGCGCACGACGCCCGGCGACCCGCAGTCGCTGGACATCATGTTCCTGGACGAGCGCGGCGCCGACCTGTCGCAGGCGGCCCAGCGCAAGCTGGAGCGGGTCTTCAGCCGCCAGGAGTTCCGCCGCGCGTTCCCGGGCGAGATCGCGGAGCTGACCTTCCCGACGCGGACGCTGGAGACGTACACGCAGGAGCTCCTGGCCGCGGTGGACGTCGGCGGCGTCGCGGAGGCCGAGCTCAAGGTGGTGGTCGACACGGCCGGTGGGGCGGCGGCGCTGGTGCTGCCCGCGCTGCTCGGTCGGATCGGCGTCGACGTCCTGACCGACAACGCGAGGCTGAGCGAGACGAGCACCACCGAGACGCTCGCCGAGCACCTGCGCGACCTCGAGCGGCTGGGCGAGCTGGTGTCGAGCTCCCGCGCGGACTTCGGCGTCCGCTTCGACCACGTCGCGGAGCGGATCGCCATCGTCGACGAGCGCGGCGAGCTCATCCACGACGACCGGGCGCTGCTGGTGCTGCTCGACCTCGTGGCGGCCGAGCGCGGCCGGGGCGGCCGAATCGCGCTGCCCGTCACGACGACGCGCGTAGCGGAGCAGGTGACGCGGTTCCACGGCAGCGACATCACCTGGACGTCTACCTCACCCGACGACCTGAGCCGCGCCGCCGGCATGCCGGGCGTCGTCTTCGCGGGCGACGGCCGAGGCGGCTTCGTGCTTCCGGAGCTGTCGACCGCCGTCGACGGGATCGCGGCGTTCGTGCGGCTGCTCGGCCTGGTCGCGCGGACGAAGCTGACGCTGTCGCAGATCGACGCGCGCATCCCCAACGCGCACGTGGTCCGCCGGTCGGTGCCGACGCCGTGGTCGGTCAAGGGGGCGGTCATGCGCTGCGTCGTCGAGGCGGCGGGCGACCGCGAGGTCGACACGACCGACGGCGTGCGGGTCGTCGAGTCCGACGGGCGCTGGGTGCTGGTGCTGCCGGACCCGGCGGAGGCCGTCACGCACGTGTGGGCGGAGGGGCCGGACGCCGCCGCCGCGTCGGACCTGCTGGGCCGCTGGTCCGAGGTCGTCGAGGCCGCTGAAGCCTGATCCTGTAGCAGGATGAGCCCGTGACTCCGCCGCCGGTCGACCAGCGCGCGGACCGGTCCATGTCGCTCCTGACCGACCTGACGGGCACCAGCCTGGACTCGTCGTACGCCGAGGCCGCCGCCCGTCGTGGGACGGACGCCGAGCCGCCCAGCCGCCGGGCGATCGCGGTGGTGCTGCTGCTCGCGCTCGGCGCCCTCACCGGGACGGCCGCCGCACAGGTGCGGCACCGGCAGGCGGCACAGGCGGGCGTACGCGCGCAGCTTGTCGCGGACGTCCAGCAGCGGACCGGCGCCACGGATGAGCTGGCGCGGACGGCGAGTCGGCTGCGCGCCGACGTGGCAGGGATGCAGGCGAAGGGCCTCAGCAGCGGCGCCGCAGGCCGAGCGGCAGCCGAGCAGCTCGCGGCGCTCGAGCTGGCCGCCGCCGTCGCCCCGGTCACGGGCCCGGGTGTCGTCGTACGCCTGGACGACGCGCCACTGCCCGACGACGGATCACCGCGACCGGACGACGCGCGGGTGCAGGACCGCGACCTGCAGGACGTGGCGAACGCGCTGTGGGCCGCCGGCGCCGAGGCGGTCTCGATCAACGGGCTGCGCCTGACGGCGCAGACCGCGATCCGCAGTGCGGGCGAGGCGGTCCTGGTCGACTTCCGGCCGCTGACGACGCCGTACACCGTGCGGGCCGTCGGCAACCCCAAGCTGCTCGAGCCCGGCTTCGTCGACGGGCCGGCCGGTCGGCGGCTGGCGACCCTCACGTCGGTGTACGGGATTCGCTTCGAGGTCTCGCGCACGGACCGGCAGACGCTCGCCGGGTCGGGCTCCCCGTCACTGCGGCTGGCCCGGCCGTGATCCCGGCCATCGCGCTGGCGATCGGCGTCCTGGCCGGGCTGTTCTTCGAGCCCACCGTCCCGAACGCGCTCCAGCCGTACCTGCCCATCGCTGTCGTGGCCGCGCTCGACGCCGTCTTCGGTGCTGTCCGGGCGCAGCTCGACGGGATCTTCGACGACCGGGTGTTCGTGGTCTCGTTCGTGAGCAACGTGCTCGTCGCCGCGCTGGTGGTCTTCCTCGGCGACCAGCTCGGCGTCGGCGGCCAGCTGTCGACCGGCGTCGTCGTCGTGCTGGGCATCCGGATCTTCTCCAACGCGGCCGCGATCCGCCGGCACCTGTTCCGCGCATGAGCAGCCTCAAGCGGCTGCTCCGCCCGAGGTTGCGCCGCGTCGACGCCGCTGTCGCGGTCCTGCTCGCCGTCCTCGGCTTCGCCGCCGCCGTGCAGGTGCGCTCGAACCGGGGCGACGAGGGCGTGCTGGCGTCGGCGCGTCAGGAGGACCTCGTCGCGATCCTCGACGACCTGTCCAGCCGCAGCTCCCGGCTGCGGCAGGAGATCACGACGCTCACCGCGACGCGCGAGCGGCTCAGCACCGGCAGTGGCCGCGACGCGGCTGCCCTCGCCGAGGCGCGCCGGCGCGCCCAGGTGCTCGGGATCCTGGCCGGAACCGTCCCCGCCCGTGGCCCCGGTGTCGTGCTGACCATCAGCGACCCGACCGGCAAGGTGGGTGCGGACCTGCTGCTCGACGCGCTCGAGGAGCTCCGGGACGCCGGCGCCGAGGCCGTCCAGCTGGAGGGGCCGGTCGTCGAGGGCGTGGAGGGACCGGTGCCGTCTGTCCGCGTCGTGGCCGCCACGTCGTTCGTGGACGGTGAGGAGGGCGGCATCTCGGTCGACGGGACGCTGCTGCGCGCCCCGTACCGGTTCACCGTCATCGGCGACTCGGCCACGATCGCGGCCGCGATGGCGATCCCTGGCGGCGTCACCGACACCGTCGAGCAGCGCGAGGGGCGGGCCGTGGTGACCCGCAGCGAGAACGTCGCCGTGACCGCCTTGCGACCGCTCGACCGGCCTCGTTACGCTCGGCCGACCGTCGAGCCCGAGGCCGACTGACACCGCGCGGGCTGCCCGTGCACGACCGAGAGGCGCCGGTGAACCCCGACGACCTGAAATACACCGCCGAGCACGAGTGGGTCCGCGTCATGGGCGAGGGAGCCGACGCCGTCCTGCGGATGGGCATCACCGCGTACGCGCAGGAGGCGCTGGGCGACATCGTGTTCGTCACGCTCCCGTCCGTCGGGACGGAGGTCGCGCCCGGGGCGTCGTTCGGGGAGGTCGAGTCGACCAAGAGCGTCTCGGACGTGTACGTGCCGGTGGCCGGCACCGTCAGCGCGACGAACGAGCAGCTGGACTCCTCCCCGGAGCTGCTCAACAGCGACCCGTA
>JBHENF010000014.1:0-8755 GCA_046262175.1 Mycobacteriales bacterium | reverse complement strand
GAGCTGGAGGAGCGGCTGGCCGCCGCGGAGGCGGCGCCGGACGAGGGCGAGCCGTCCACCGGGCTCCGTGATCGGCTCTCTCGCGAGGCGACGGAGGCGCGGGCGGCCGAGGTGGAGGCGCGGCTGGCCGTGCGCACCGGAGAGGAGCGGGCGCGGGCGCTGGCCGGCCGGGCGGAGTCGCTCGAGCGCGCGGCGCGGCAGGAGCGCGCGGCCCGGGAGCGGCTCGTCGCGCTGCGCGAGCAGCGAGCGCGGGGAGCTGTCGTGGCCGCGGACGTGGTGCGCGGCGCCCAGGCGGCGCTGACGGCCATCGCCGTCTCTCTGCGCGCGGCCACCGAGGAGCGGGAGGCGGCGCAGGCCGACCGTACGGTCACAGAAGGCGAGCTGCTGGCCCTGCGCGCGCGCGGCCGGGAGCTGACCGCGGAGCTCGACCGGCTGACCGACGTGGTCCATCGCGACGAGGTCGCGCGCGCCGAGCAGCGGCTGCGGATCGAGGCGCTCGAGGCGCGGGCGGTCGAGGAGTACGCCGTGCCGCTCGAGACGCTGCTCACCGACTACGGGCCGGACGCGCAGGTGCCGGTCGAGGATGGGGAGCCGGTCCCGTACGACCGCATCGAGCAGGAGAAACGGGCCGCCACGCAGGAGCGGGCGCTGGCCCTGCTCGGCCGGGTCAACCCGCTGGCCCTGGAGGAGTACGCCGCGCTGGAGGAGCGGTCGGCGTTCCTCGCCACCCAGCTCGAGGACCTCAAGGCGACCCGCCGCGACCTGCTCGACATCGTCCGCGACGTGGACGTGCGGATCACGGAGACCTTCGCGAGCGCGTACGAGGACACCGCCCGGGAGTTCGTGCACGTGTTCGCGACGCTGTTCCCCGGCGGGGAGGGCAGGCTCGTGCTGACCGAGCCCGACGACCTGCTCGCCACCGGTATCGAGGTGATGGCCCGGCCGGCCGGCAAGAAGGTGTCCCGCCTGTCGCTGCTGTCCGGGGGCGAGCGCTCGCTGACCGCCATCGCCTTCCTCGTGGCGCTGTTCCGCGCCCGGCCGTCGCCGTTCTACGTGCTGGACGAGGTGGAGGCGGCGCTCGACGACCGCAACCTCGGCCGGCTGCTCGAGCTGCTCGAGGGGCTGCGGGAGGCGTCGCAGCTGATCGTCATCACGCACCAGAAGCGGACGATGGAGATCGCCGACGCGCTGTACGGCGTAACCATGCGCGGCGACGGCGTGAGCACTGTCGTCAGCCAGCGGCTGCGGGAGCGCGAGCCGGCCTAGGCCTTGACCGCGTGGACGCCGTCGCGCGCCGCCCACACCAGGTGGCCGCCGGCCTTCGTCCCGAACTCGTCGGTGACCTTCTCCGGCGCGAACACCTTGCGGCCGTCGGAGCGGCACGGCTCCAGCAGCGTCTGGCCCTGCCGCCCGCCGGTGTGGATCGAGGCGGTGATCGAGTACGGGTTCTGCTGCGCGCACCACCCGTCCACCGGCTCGACCACGTCCGCGTGCGCCCCGGTCCGGAGGTCGATCCGCAGCGGCGGCCCCTCCAGGCGCGGCACCACGACGACGCTGCCGCCGAGGCCCATCGGCGCCGGGTCGTCCAGCGCGAGCGCCGGCGCAGCGCCGACGTCAACCCTCCAGGTGGTGCGGCCGGTCTTCGGGTCGAAGCCCTCGACAACGGCCGTCGCGCCCGAGCTCTTCGTCTCACGCCCGGCCGACAGGCGGATGACGCCGGTGTACGCGCACCGGAACGGCAGGGTGTCGTCGGTGCCGAGGACCTCGTCCATCGTCCCGTAGCAGTGCAGTTCCCGCTGCGGGACGCGCCACAGGGTGCGCCCGGTCGCCTTGTCGATCGCGACCAGCACGGCTGCGCCGAGCAGGTACTCATCCGAACTCGCGTCCCGGCGCAGGCCCATCGACCCGACGATGGTGCCGCCGATGACGTCCCAGTTCCAGCCGGTGTCGCTGCTGACGTCGGCGCCGAACATCTGCGCGAGCGGTCGCTTCCACACCTGCCGGCCGGCGGGCGTCACCCGCGCGATGTAGTCGGGCTTGCGCTCACCCGTGTCCTGCAGCTCGGCGCCCATAGCGCGCAGGTCGGGGCCGCTCTGCGGCTTCAGGCGCAGGGTCCCGTCGTCGAGGGCGAGGCGCAGCACGCCGGACCGCCCCTTGATGCTGCCGATCGCGCACACCTGCGTCTTGTCGTCGCTGCACTCGGACGGCGCGTCGCGGTACAGCGCCGGCACGTCGTTGGTCCACAGCCGCTTGCCTGTCGCAGCGTCGGCGGCCGCGGCGAGAGCCCGGGCACCGTCGCCGGTCGGGGTCAGGAACACGACCCGGTCCTTCACGACCGTGAGCCCGAACGCGACGCCGCCGGTGATGCCGGAGTCGGTCGCCTGCTCGGTCCAGACGGTCTTGCCGGTGGCGGGGTCGAGGGCGACGACGCTCAGGTGCGAGCCGTCCTGGACGTAGAGCAGCAGCCGACCGGCGGCGGCGACCGGGCGTGTCACCGGCTTCAGGTCAGTGCGCTCCCATGCCAGCGTGGTGCCCGGCGACGAGCTGGCGGACGGGCTGGCCGCGGAGCTGTTCGGAGCACGGCTGGTGGGGGTGCTCGCCCCTGAGCAGGCGGTGGCGGCGAGCAACAGCGGGGCGACGACGAGCGGGGTGAGGCGGCGCACGAGCAGATTCTGCCGCGTCGCCCGTACGTAGGCGCACACCTGTGGACAAACCGGCGGGATGGGGATGAGGTGCCGCTGGTAGACACGAGGCGTGTTCGAGATCCTCGGTCTGGTCATCGCGATCCTCGTCGTCACCGTGGTGGCGGCCGTGGCGCTCGTCAGCAGCCGCGGCAGGAAGTCGCTGCCGCCCACGACGCGGATCACGCCGCTGCCGGGTGTGGGGGACGACGCGGAGGTGCCGCTGGACGCGCCGAAGCGGACGGTCGCGACGGTGCCGCTGCCCGACGTGCTGCCGGACGTGACGTCCGTCGAGATGCCGCTGGACGTCCCGGAGCCGACGGCCGGCCGGCTGTCCCGCCTGCGCGCCCGCCTCGCGCGTTCGCAGAGCACCCTCGGCCGCGGCCTGTTCACGCTGCTGTCCCGCGACGTGCTCGACGAGGACACCTGGGAGGAGGTCGAGGACACCCTCCTGCAGGCGGACATGGGAGTGAAGGCGACGCAGGAGCTGGTCGAGCGGCTGCGCACCCGGGTTCGCGTGGAGGGCACCCGCAACCCCGGCGAGCTCCGGACGCTGCTGCGGGAGGAACTCGTCACGGCGATCGGCGCCGACACCGACCGGACGCTCAAGACGCTGCCGCACGAGGACGGCCGCCCCGCCGTCGTGCTCGTCGTCGGCGTCAACGGCACCGGCAAGACCACCACCTGCGGCAAGCTCGCGCGCGTCCTGGTCGCGGACGGCCGGACGGTCGTGCTCGGCGCGGCCGACACGTTCCGCGCGGCGGCCGCCGACCAGCTGCAGACCTGGGGTGACCGGGTCGGGGCCGAGACCGTACGAGGACCGGAGCAGGGTGACCCGGCCAGCGTCGCGTTCGACGCGGTGAAGCGCGGCATCGACGCGCGGGTGGACACGGTGCTCATCGACACCGCCGGCCGTCTGCACACCAAAACCGGCCTCATGGACGAGCTCGGCAAGGTGAAGCGGGTCGTCGAGAAGCACGGCCCCGTCGACGAGACGCTGCTCGTGCTGGACGCGACGACCGGGCAGAACGGCGTCGTGCAGGCGCGGGTGTTCACCGAGGCGGTCGAGGTGACCGGCATCGTGCTGACGAAGCTGGACGGGACCGCGAAGGGCGGCATTGTCGTCAGCGTTCAGCGCGAGCTGGGCATCCCGGTGAAGCTCATCGGCCTCGGCGAAGGCCCGGACGACCTCGCACCGTTCGAGCCCGAGGCGTTCGCCGACGCACTGCTCGGCGACGAGGCCGCGCTCTAGCCCCGGTTGATCAACGCGTACTTCTGCACGCTGGGAGTCGGCGGAGGCGTGCAGAACCCGCCGATGATCACGGGGCTAGGCGGTCCACGGCGACGCACCAGTCGGCGTCGTCAACCCAGGGATCGCCGTCCCAGGTGCTGTAGCGCTCGACCGGCTCGAGCCCACCGACCAGGATGTCGTAGTCCGTACGGGACAGCCGGTCGGTCCGCCAGCCGCTGACGAGCAGCCCGCCGGGCACCAGGTGCGCCGCGAGGCGGTCGACGACGAGCTGCTCGCTGCCTGGCTCGACGAACACCATGACGTTGCCCGCGCACAGCACCAGGTCGAACGTCCGGCCGAGATCGAGCGTCGCGAGGTCGGCGTCGACCCAGGTGCCGTCGTGCCGGCGGGCCACGTTCAGCATCGACCGGTCGTTGTCCACCCCGACCGCCTCGTACCCGCGCCGGGTCAGCTCGGCGGCCACCCGACCGGTCCCGCAGCCGGCGTCGAGCACCGAGCCGGCGGGCAGCAGCCGCTGGACGAAGTCGGCCTCCCCGTGCACCTGCGCGCCCTCGGCCGCCAGCGCCGCGAACCGTGCGTCGTACTCCGGGCCGCGGGTGCCACCGGTCTCGGACAGCCACCGGGACATGCGTTCACCTCTCGGAAACAGGGCGGGGCGATCCGTGACGGGCCGGAAACGCAGCACCCGCTCCGGTGAAACACGACGCCATGAGTCTGCCTGCAGTCCCCGCGTCCAGAGGAGAAGCATGGAGCTCGACACCGGTACGACTGCATGGGTGCTCGCCAGTGCAGCCCTCGTGCTGTTCATGACGCCCGGCCTGGCCTTCTTCTACGGCGGCATGACCAGGTCCAAGAGCGTGCTCAACATGCTGATGATGTCGTTCAGCGCGATCGGGATCGTCAGCGTCCTGTGGGTGCTGTACGGCTACACCCTCGCGTTCGGCGCCGACGCCGGCGGCGGCCTCATCGGCAACCTGGACCTGCTCGGCCTGAAGGGCATCACCACCGACAGCGTCACGAACGGCCTGTCCGACTACGTCTTCGTGGCGTTCCAGATGATGTTCGCCGTCATCACGCTGGCGCTCATCAGCGGCGCCATCGCCGACCGGATGAAGTTCGGCGCCTGGGTGCTGTTCAGCGTCCTGTGGGTCTCGCTCGTCTACTTCCCGGTGGCGCACTGGGTGTTCAACTTCGGCTCGGCGGAGTACGACGCGGACGGCGCCTTCACCGGCTACGCCGCCCACACCGGCGGCTGGATCGTCCAGCGGCTGGGCGCCCTCGACTTCGCCGGCGGCACGGCCGTGCACATCAACGCCGGCGCCGCGGCCCTCGCGCTCGTGCTCGTCATCGGCAAGCGCAAGGGCTTCGGCCGGGATCCGATGCGGCCGCACAACCTGCCGCTGGTGATGATCGGCACGGGCATCCTGTGGTTCGGCTGGTTCGGCTTCAACGCCGGCTCGGCCCTGGGCGCCAACGGGATCGCCGGCCTGGCGTTCGTCAACACGCAGGTCGCCACCGCCGCCGGGCTCGTCGCCTGGATCGGCACGGAGCGGCTGCGCGACGGCCACGCCACCACCCTCGGCGCGGCCTCCGGCGCCGTGGCCGGGCTCGTCGCGATCACCCCCGCCTGCGGCGCGGTCACGCCGGTCGGCGCCATCCTCGTCGGCCTCGTCGCCGGCGGGCTGTGCTGCCTCGCCGTGACCTTCAAGCACCGGGCCGGGTACGACGACGCGCTCGACGTCGTGGGCGTCCACCTCGTCGGCGGCCTGGCCGGCACGCTGATGATCGGGCTGGTCGCGAGCAACACCTCGACCGGCAGCGCCGGCCTGCGCGGCCTGCTCTACGGCGGCGGGCTCGACCTGCTCGGCAAGCAGGCCGTCGCAGCCGGGGCGGTGCTCGCGTACTCGTTCGTCCTCACGTACGTCATCGCGCTGGTGGTCAAGGCGACGATCGGACTGCGGATCAGCGACGACGACGAGGTCGCCGGCATCGACACGACCAACCACGCCGAGTCCGCGTACGAGTGGGCCGGCCTCGGCACCGCCGGCTCCGGCTCACTGCTCGGCTCGTCCGCCCCCACCCAGGTGAAGGTGACCTCATGAGACTCGTGACCGCAGTGATCAAGCCGTTCAAGCTGGAGGACGTCAAGACCGCGTTGGAGAGCTTCGGCGTCCAGGGCATGACCGTCAGCGAGGTGCAGGGCTTCGGCCGCCAGCGGGGGCACACGGAGGTGTACCGGGGCGCTGAGTACACCGTCGCGTTCCTGCCCAAGGTGCGGCTCGAGGTGCTCGTCGACGACAGCGATGCGGGCGACGTCATCGACGTCATCGCCAAGGCCGCGCACACCGGCTCGATCGGTGACGGCAAGGTCTGGAGCACGCCGGTCGACGACGTGGTCCGGGTCCGTACGGGGGAGCGGGGGGTCGAGGCGCTGTAGCCAACCCAGCAGGTAACGCCGGCGAAACACGGGCGACACCCTCGGGAGACACGCGTCCCCGAGGGTGTTCCTGTGCCTGCTCTCGACTCCGGCGACACCGGCTGGGTCCTCGTCTGCACCGCCCTGGTGATGCTGATGACGCCCGGCCTCGCGTTCTTCTACGGCGGCATGGTCCGCGCCAAGAGCGTCCTGTCGATGCTCATGCAGAACTACGTCTGCCTGGCCGTCGTGACGGTCGCGTGGGTCGTCCTCGGCTACACCCTGGCCTTCGGCGGCGACCTCGGCGGCGGGCTGCTGGGCGACTTCCACTTCACCGGCCTGGCGCACGTCGACGACGTCCCGCCCGGCTACGACCTGCACGTGCCGCCGATGCTGTTCATGGCTTTCCAGCTGATGTTCGCCGTGCTCACCACCGCGCTCATCAGCGGTGCCGTCGCGGACCGCGTGCGCTTCGGCGCCTTCGTCGCCTTCGCCGCCCTCTGGTCGGTGCTCGTGTACGCGCCGCTCGCGCACTGGGCCTTCGCGCCCAGCGGCTGGATGGCGCGCTTCGGGATCCTCGACTTCGCGGGTGGCTACGTCGTCGAGATCAACTGCGGCGCCGCAGCGCTCGCGATCGCGCTCGTCGTCGGCCATCGGCACGGCTGGCCGCGCGACGCGATGCCGCCGCACTCGCTGCCGCTGACCCTGCTGGGTGCCGGGCTGCTGTGGTTCGGCTGGTTCGGCTTCAACGCAGGCTCGGCGCTGCGCGCCGACGGGCTCGCTGTGCACGCGCTCGTCAACACGCACCTGGCCGGGGCGGGCGGACTCATCGCCTGGATCGGGATGGAGCGGCTGCGCAACGGCGCGGCGACGACCCTCGGCGCGGCGTCGGGTGCCGTCGCCGGGCTGGTCGCCATCACCCCCGCCTGCGGCTACCTCGACCCGCTGCCTGCGCTGCTGCTCGGCCTCGTCGCCGGCGGGGCCTGCGTCCTTTCCGTGCAGCTGAAGTACCGCGCCGGCTACGACGACGCGCTGGACGTCGTCGGCGTGCACTTCGTCGGCGGGATCATCGGCACGCTCTACCTCGGGCTGTTCGCATCGGATTCGTTCAACCCGGGCGTCGTACGCGAGGGGCTGCTGTACGGCGGCGGCCTCGACCTGCTCGGCCGGCAGGCGGTCGGGGTTCTCGCGGTGACCGCGTTCTCGTTCTGCGCGACCTACCTGGTCGCGCGTGCGGTCGACCTCGTGCTCCCCTTGCGCGTCAGCGAGGAGGCCGAGGTGACGGGGCTGGACCAGGCGCTGCACTCGGAGTCCGCGTACGACTTCGGCTCCGTACGCAGCATGGGGAGGATCGGATGAGGCTCGTCACGGCGGTCGTGAAGCCGTTCAAGCTCGAGGACGTCAAGACGGCGCTGGAGGCGCTGGGCGTGCAGGGGATGACGGTCAGCGAGGTGCAGGGCTTCGGCCGGCAGCGCGGGCACACCGAGGTGTACCGGGGCGCGGAGTACACCGTGTCCTTCATCCCGAAGGTGCGCATCGAGGTCCTCGTCGACGACGCCGACGCCGTCGGCATCGTGGACGCGATCGTCGGCGCCGCGCACAGCGGCTCCATCGGCGACGGCAAGGTCTGGGTGGTGCCGGTGGACGAGGTCGTCCGGGTGCGCACCGGCGAGCGAGGACCGGATGCGCTGTAGGTCGCTTGCGCTCTGAGCGCGCCGACCTGCTGGCCTCGTCGCTGACGGGACCGGACCTCCGGGCTGCCCTGGTGCAGCTGTACGACGAATGGCTGGCAGAGCTGTTCGGCGACCGCGGGGCGGGTGTTGCCCTCGTCGCGGTGGGCGCCCTCGGGCGCCGCGACCCGGCGCCCGGCAGCGACCTCGACCTGGTGCTCGTGCACGACGGCCGGCCGGACATCCCGGCGGTCGCCGACGAGCTCTGGTACCCCATCTGGGACACCGGCATCGGCCTCGACCATGCGGTCCGCACCGTCCCCGAGGCGGTCGCGGTCGCGCGCACCGACCTCAAGGCGGCGCTGGGGCTGCTTGACGCCCGGCACCTGGCCGGTGACGCCGCGCTGTCGGGCGAGCTGGTGTCCGCCACCCGTGCTGCCTGGCGGGCGTCCGCCTCCGTACGGCTGCCCGAGCTGCGCGACGCCGTAGCCCAGCGGGAGAAGGCGGCGGGGGAGGTCGCCTTCCTGCTGGAGCCTGACCTGAAGGAGGGGCGCGGCGGCCTGCGCGACGTGCACGCGCTGCACTCCGTGGCCGCTGCTCAGGTCGCCGACCCGCCGGGTGCTGCGGTGCGATCTGCGTACGAGGTGCTGCTCGACGTCCGCGGCGAGCTGCACCGGCGGACCGCCGGCAGCGGACGGCGCACCGTCGACAAGCTGCTCATGCAGGAGCAGGACGC
>JBHENF010000013.1:0-4722 GCA_046262175.1 Mycobacteriales bacterium | reverse complement strand
GGACGCCGGGCAGATCCCGCCGGAGGCGTACATCGACTCCCCGAAGTGGTACGCCATCGCGCCCACGACGAAGCCGATCCGGGTCCTCGGGACCGTGGCCGCGCGCCGCGCCGCCTCGTACGACGTCTCGGTCAAGTGGGGCGTCTGGAGCTGGCGCGACACCAACAAGGCGCCCGCCTACACCACGGACGGCGTCACGCTGTCGAAGAAGACAGGTACCTCCCCGTACTCAGGCCTGGTCGCGACGATCGACCCGAAGAAGGTGCAGGCTGCGCTCAACGCCGCGGACACCAGCGCGCCGACGCTGGGCAGAGGAAGCACAGGGCCGGGCGTGGACCCGCTGACCGGTCGCGGCGACCACGAGAACCGGCAGATCCCGGACAAGTTCGGCGTGATCATTCAGATGACGGTGACCGCCAAGGACGCGGCCGGGACCGTGCTCAAGAACAGCCGCGGCGGGCCGCTCGCCGGCATTGCCACGAAGGACATGAACCTGCACGACGACCCAGCGCTGCTCCCCGGCTTCCCGAAGGACCTGCAGGGCGACGGCGCCGCGGCGCCTCGCTACGCGGACCTCAACGACGACGGCAAGGACGAGCTGGTCGTCGCTACCAGCAATGGCCTCATCCACGCCTACGAGGCGAACGGCACCGAGCTTGCCGGCTGGCCGGTCCACACCACGCCGCTGCCGTCCGCGGCGCTGCCGACCGCGAAGGCCTATCGCAGCAGCGAGATCACCCGTCCCATCTACAGCGCGACGCTGCGGCCGCCGGCGATCGGCGACCTCAACCGCGACGGACGCCTGGAGGTGGTCGTGCCGGACTTCGCCGGCCGCATCACCGCGTTCGACCGATTCGGGAAGGTGCTGCCCGGCTTCCCCGTCCGCAGCAACCCGGCCTACAGCTCCCCGCAGCCGGCGGATCGCGCGGCCGGCTTCTACGCGAAGCACCCGAAGCTGGTGCCCGGCAGCTACCCGCGCGCCGGCGAGCCGCTGCCCAACAACCCCGACCTGGTGCCGGAGCTCGTCAACCGGCGGACGCAGAGCAACCGCACCGCCTGGTGGTTCCTGTCCGCGCCGACGCTGTCGGACATCGACCCGTCGCACGCCGGCCTCGAGATCATCCAGGGCGGCGGCGACCGGCACGTCTACGCCTGGCACGCCGACGGCACGCCGGTGAAGGGCTGGCCGGTACTGCTGCGCGATCCGACGATGGTCGGGAAGGTCGACCCGAACACCCACGAGATCACGCAGAAGGCGGGCACGCGAGTGCTCAACGGCGCCAAGATCGTGACCTCGCCTTCGGTCGGTGACCTCGACGGGAACGGCATCCCCGAAGTGCTGATCGCGCCGAACGAGCAGTACGACGAGCCGTCCGACACCGACGACGCCATCCTCAACAACCCCGTCGTCGGGCAGGTGCTCAGCGGCGGCAACGACCGCCTCTACGCGGTCTACAACGACGGGGCGGCGCACGGTGCGGGGCCGGGCTCGCCCGGCAACGGCTTCCCCAACGCCAACGCGTTCGTGAAGGGCTGGCCGGCCAAGCTGTCGACGGTCTTCCTCGAGCTGCTGCCCGTCGTCGGCAACGGCCCGACCGGGTCGGCGGTGATCGGCAACCTCAACGGTGGCAAGGACCTCGAGGTGGCGGACTACGGGACCGCCGGGCCGATCCACCTGCTCAAGAGCGACGGGTCGCCGCTGCTGGGGCGCAACCCGCTGACCGGTCGGCAGTCGACGCTGCAGACCGGCCTCACGGGCCCGCTCTCGAACTCGCCGGACAAGCCGTCGATCCCCGCAGCGGGCGGGGCGATCCTGACCGACCTCGACAAGGACGGCCGCCTGGACGTCGCGGCCGGCTCGGTCGGCCTGGGCAAGGCCGTCGACCTGATCCTGCCGGACGACCAGATCCTGAGCGACAACCACCTCGGCGTCTGGAGCACGCAGACCCGCGGCCAGCTCCCGGCGTTCCCGCGCGAGACCAACGACCTGCACTTCCTCTCGACACCGTCGTCCGCCGACGTCAACGGAGACGGGATGGAGGAGCTGCTGGACGGGACGGCGTACGACGACCTGCACGCCTTGAACGCCCTGGGGGAGGAGCCCGGGCTGCGCACGCTCGACCCGGCCGGGTGGCCGAAGTTCACCGCCGGCTGGACCGTCGTCGCCCCCGGCGTCGGCAATCCCCTGGGCGACGGCACGCGCGTCGTCGCGAGCACCACCCGCGAAGGCATGCTCTTCGCCTGGCGTACGACGTCCAAGTCGTGCGACCTTGCGTCCTGGCCGGAGTGGGGCCACGACGGCTGGAACACGTCCAACGCGACGATCGACGCCACCCGCCCCGGCGGCATCCGCGGGCTGCAGACGTCCGTCAGCGGGAGCTCGGTCACCTTGTCGTTCAAGGCACCCGGCGACGACGGCACGTGTGGGACCGCAGCGAAGTACGACGTGCGCGTGTCCGACCGGCCGATCACCGACGCGACGTTCGCCTCGGCCACCGCGGTGTCGACCGCGGCGCCCAAGCCCGGAGGCAGCGCGGAGTCGCTGACGCTGACGGTGCCCTCGTCGGCCCGCTACCTCGTGATCCGCGCGCTCGACGCGACGTCAGGTACGGCCGCGCAGCCGGTCAACCTCGGGCCGGCGACCTACGCCCGTCTCGGGCAAGAGGCCGCCGCCGGCCCCACCGCCCCGCGTGGGGCGCTGCCGGCGACCGGTCTGCCGGCGCCGTTGGCGCTCGCCGGACTGGCTCTGCTGGCGGTCGTCGCCCGGCTGCGCCGTCGCCGCCTCGGGTGACCGCCGAGGTGCCGGGTCAGCGGACGAGCGCGCCCTGCAGCGCTGCCGTCAGCTGCGAGGGGTCGGCTGCTGTGGTGACATCGGACGCCTCCGGCGCGGCGACCGTCACCTGGCCGCCGAAGTCGGCGAACGTGAAGGTGAACGTCGCCGTCGCGCCGGCCGCCTTCAGCGAGGTCTGCAGGCGCCGGGGCAGGTGAGCCGCGTCGAGCCAGACGTCGGTGCGGACGTCCTTGACCTGGTCTGCCGCGCCTGCGGGCAGAGTCTGTCCCGCCTGGCCCAGGGCCGCCACGACCTTGCCCGGGTCCAGGGTCATCCGGTAGTGGGTCGTGGCGACGCCGTCGACCTTCGCCGGGCCGAGGTCGGTGACGCCGGCCGGGTCGCTGAGGGTGCGCAGGAATGCCAGCGGGTCCTGGCCTCCGAAGGACTGCTCGGCCTGCGCTGCGGGTGCGACGGCGCTGATCCAGTGGTGACCCTGCGCGTCGGTGCGTCCGCCCGGGAGCCGCAGGTAGATCACGTCCGCGACCTGCCGGAACTCGAGCATGCCCAGGCCGCCGGGGATCTCGAAGGTGCCGCTCTGCAGGTGCCGGACGGTGTCGGCGAACCCGGTGCCCCGCGACATCACCGACAGACCCGAAGCCTTGAGGCTGAAGGAGTAGGTCGTGCGGTACGAGCCGGCGGCGGTCACCTTGGTCGCGGCCTGCGCCACGAGCTCCTGTGCGTTGCCGCTGTCGGGGCGGCGCAGCGACTGCGCGCCGGCGATGCCGCCGCCGAGAACGGCGAGCACCGCCACCAGCTGCGCGGCGACGAGGCGGTTGCTCAGGGACCGAGGGGCGCGCATGGGGACCTCTTCTCGGGCCGGTGCGGCCGGGCTAGCACGGTGCCACGGTTCCGGCGCCGCGGCTACAGAGGTCGGCCGCGAGTCTCCGCCGCGGATGACAACCTCGCGGGGTGACCGCCTTCGACCACGACGACTCCGTCTCCGCCGTGCGCGACTACTTCGACGCGTTGGGCGACGAGGAGTGGGAGCGACTGGCGGCGTCGCCCGCAGGGCGCGTCTCCTTCGTGCTGCACCGGCGGCTGCTGGGTCGCTTCGTCCGCTCAGGGATGCGCGTCCTGGAGGTCGGCGCCGGGCCCGGCCGGTTCACCGTCGAGTTGGCCGGCCTCGGCGCGCGCGTGGTGGTGACCGACCTCAGTCCCGTGCAGCTCGAGCTGAACGGGGCGCACGTCGCTGCCGCCGGAGCGGACGACGCGGTCGAGGCGCGTGCCCTGGCGGACATCTGCGACCTGTCTGCCTTCGGTCCGGGCAGCTTCGACGCCGTCGTCGCGTACGGCGGGCCCATCTCGTACGCCTTCGACGGCGCCGACCGCGCCGTGGCGGAGCTGCTGCGGGTGGTCACCCCCGGCGGCCCGGTGCTGGCTTCGGTGATGTCGACCCTGGGTGCGTACCGGCACTTCCTGCCGGGGGTTATCGAGCTGATGGACCTGCACGGGTCGGACGTGACGGAGCGCATCTTGGCGACCGGCGACCTGCGCGAGACGCAGCCGCCGGGGAGTGGCCAGCACCTGTGCCGGATGTTCCGGCATCGCGAGCTCGTGGAGCTGGTGCACGCGCAAGGCGGGCGCGTGCTCGCGTCGTCGGCCAGCAACTGGGCCTCGCTGGCCGACGCGGAGGTGCTGGCGTCGCTGGAGGCGGACCCCGAGACGTGGGCGGGCTTCCTCGACAACGAGGAGGACTGCTGCAGCGAGCCGGGCGCCCTGGACGGCGGGACGCACGTGCTCGTCGCGTTGACGCGCTAGGCCGACCGGAAGTCGGACCGCGTCGTGCTGCCGTCGGGGGCCGGCGCATCGTCGCCGTGCTCGCGGTGGCCGCGCGGACCCATGCCCACCCGGTCGACCCGCTCCCCGATCCGGGTCGCGAGGTTCTTCGACAC
>JBHENF010000012.1:0-3124 GCA_046262175.1 Mycobacteriales bacterium | reverse complement strand
CAGCAAGGTGATGGTGTGGGTGGCGTTCGACCGGGCGGTGCGAGCCGTCGAGGAGTACGGCGCGCGCGGGGATGTCGAGCGCTGGCGCGAGCTGCGGGACAAGGTGCACGCGCAGGTCTGCGAGCAGGGGTGGAACGAGGAGCTCGGCTCGTTCACGCAGTACTTCGGCGGCACCGAGCTCGATGCGTCGGTGCTGGTGATGGCATCGGTGGGCTTTCTGCCCGGGGCGGACCCCCGGTTCGTGTCCACCGTCGCAGCGGTGGAGAAGGCGCTGCGGACCGGTCCGTTCGTCAAGCGGTACGAGACGGCTGCGCACATCGACGGCCTGCCGCCGGGCGAGGGCTGCTTCCTGGCCTGCTCGTTCTGGCTGGTCAGTGCGCTCGCGCAGGTCGGTCGCGTCGACGAGGCGCAGGAGGTGTTCGAGCAGCTGCTCGAGCTGCGCAACGACGTGGGGCTGCTGGCGGAGGAGTACGACCCGGAGGCGGGCAGGATGCTCGGGAACTTCCCGCAGGCGTTCTCGCACCTGACGCTCGTCGAGGCCGCTACCACGCTCGCCGAGCACGGCGTGCGTGGTTCCGGGAGCGCGGCGCGGGGCACGGACCGTACGACTGACTCTTGACCCTGGAGGACACGCGTGGCTGGCACGGACGAGACGGCGGCGAAAGGTGGCCGCGCCAAGAAGGCTGCTCCGGACACGGAGGCCATGGCGGCGGACATCGAGAAGACGCGCGAGGAGCTCGCCGAGACGCTCGACGCCATCGCCGACAAGGTGAGCCCGAAGCGGGTCGCGAAGCGGACGACGAAGAAGGTGGGGAACGCGGTGAAGGAGACGGCGTCCGACGCGGCTCAGGCGGTGAAGGAGGGCGCCGGCGCGGCGAAGGACAAGGTCAGCCGCAGCGAGCAGTCCTGGGCGCCAGGCAAGCCCAAGCCGGTCGAGGTCGCGCCGCCCGAGGGCGACGCCACGCACCCGCTGCCCCTGCCGTCGGCCGCCCCCGTCGAGCTGTCGGAGATCGCGCCGGCCGCCTCCTACCCGAGCCTGTCGACGTCGACGACCACTCCGCCGGCGTCGCTGGTGAAGCCTGAGTACGTCGTCGCCGGGGCGTTCGCGGCGCTGATCGCGTGGCTGCTCGTCCGACGCCGCTGACCGAGTCCGTGTGGGACTACCCGCGACCGCCGCGCGTCGAGCCGTCGGCGCGGCTCGTCGTCGTGGAGGTGGACGGGCGCGAGGTCTGCCGTACGACGCGGGCGCTGCGGGTGCTCGAGACAAGCCACCCGCCCGGCTGGTACCTGCCGCGCGAGGACTGGGCGGACGGCGTCCTCACGCCGGCGTCCGGCTCGTCCTGGTGCGAGTTCAAGGGCAGCGCGTCGTACCTCAGCGTCCTCGACCGCGTCGGCGCGGGGTGGACGTACGAGAACCCCACGGCGGGCTACGAGGCGCTGCGCGGAGCGGTCGCGGTCTACCCGGCCCGGATGGACCGCTGCACCGTCGACGGGGAGCTCGTACAGCCGCAGGAGGGCGGCTTCTACGGCGGCTGGATCACGTCGGACGTGACCGGCCCGTTCAAGGGCGGACCCGGCACCGGCGGCTGGTGAGACCTAGTGCTGCACCTCGGTCGGCAGGTCGATCAGGCCGGTGCTGAGGGCGGAGGTGACGGCCTCGACCCGCGTACGCGCCTCGAGCTTGCTCAGCACGTTGCTGACGTGGTTCTTCACGGTGTTCTCGCTGATGAACAGCTGGCTGGCGATCTCGCGGTTGCTCATGGAGCGGGCCAGCAGGTTGAGCACCTCCAGCTCGCGTGCCGACAGGCCCGCTGTCACGATCGGCGACACCGCGACCGGCCGGGCCTCGTCGCGGAACGCGCTCAGGACCGCGCTCGCCGCCTCGGCCGGCAGCAGCGACTGACCCGCGTGCACCGACCGCAGCGCGGACGGGAACTCCTCCACCGGGTGCTGCTTGGAGAGGAACCCCACGGCGCCGGTGCGGAAGGCCTCGACCATGTCCTCGACGCGGTCGGTGCCGGACAGGGCGACGATGCGCGCTGACGGCGCGGCCACGTGCATCTGCGAGACGTACGCCAGGCCGCTGCGACCGCCGAGGTCGAGGTCGAGCAGCACGATGTCGGGGGCGAGCTCGGCGACCTGGTCGACCGCCGTCTGCCCGTCGCCCGCCTCGCCCACCACGTGCAGGTCCGGCTCCATGTCCAGCTGCAGGCGCAGGAGCTGCCGCCACATCTGGTGGTCGTCCACGAGGTAGACCAGGATCTGATCGACGTCAGCCATGTTCGGAGCATAAGGCGAACCGGGTCACCCGCCGGAAACGTAGACCTCGTCCGGCGGCGCCGCGTCGTCGGCCGTCGCCAGCCACTGCTCGGGGAGCGACACCTCCTTCGGTCCCTGCGAGTGACCGCGCGGCAGCCGGTGCGCGTCCGGTGGCAGGACCGCCGTGGCGTCGAGACCGCCGAGCAGCTCGTCCAGCTCGGCCAGCGACGAGGCCATCGCGAGCTCGCGGCGCCGCACGCCGCCTGCGGGGTAGCCGGTGAGGTACCAGCCGACGTGCTTGCGGAAGTCGCGGATCGCGTACGCCTCCTCGCCGCCGAAGGCCTCCACCAGCAGGCGGGCGTGCCGGCGCATCACGTCGGCCACGTCGCCCAGCGTCGGCGGGTCCTGCACCGGGCGGCCCGCGAAGGCGTCGACGAGGTCGCGGAACAGCCACGGCTTGCCCAGGCAGCCGCGGCCGATCACGACGCCGTCGCAGCCGGTCTGCTGCATCATCTGCAGGGCGTGCTCGGCCGCCCAGATGTCACCGTTGCCGAGCACCGGGATGCTCGGCACCGCCTCCTTCAGCGCGCCGATGGCGTCCCAGTCGGCGCGGCCGCTGTACAGCTGCTCGGCGGTCCGCGCGTGCAGCGTGATCGCGGCCGCACCCTCGTCCGCCGCGCGACGTCCCGTCTCCAGGTACGTCAGCACCCGGTCGTCGACGCCCTTGCGCATCTTCACCGTGACCGGCACCGCCCCGGCCGCCCGCACCGCGGCCGCGACGATCGAGCCGAAGAGCACGCCGTGCACGGGAAGCGCCGCGCCCCCACCGCGGCGGGTCACCTTCGGCGACGGGCAGCCCATGTTC
>JBHENF010000011.1:0-7238 GCA_046262175.1 Mycobacteriales bacterium | reverse complement strand
CGGCAGCGAGGAGGACTCGAGCAGCCCCTTGCGTCGGGTCAGCTCGCGCGCCTGCCGGGCGGCCAGCCGGGCCCGCGCCGCCTGGGACGCCTTCAGCACGATGTTCTTGCCCTCGACCGGGTTGCGGTCGAACCAGTCCTTCAGCCACTCGCCCGTCGCGCGCTGCACGAACCCCTTGGCCTCGGAGTTGCCGAGCTTGGTCTTGGTCTGCCCCTCGAACTGCGGGTCCGCGAGCTTCAGGCTGATGATCGCCGTGAGGCCTTCGCGGATGTCCGAGCCCTCGAGGTTGGGCTCCTTCTCCTTCAGGTGGCCCTTCGCCTTCGCCCACGTGTTGAACGTGTTGGTCAGCGCCGCCCGGAAGCCCTCCTCGTGCGTGCCGCCCTCGTGCGTGTTGATCGTGTTGGCGAACGTGTAGACCGACTCCGAGTACGAGTCGTTCCACTGCATGGCGACCTCGACCGTCATGCGCATGCCCGTGCTGGTCTCGTCGGTGAACCCGATGACGGTGGCGTGCACGGGCGTCCGGGTGGCGTTGAGGTGCCGGACGTAGTCCTCGAGGCCGCCCGGGTAGCAGAAGACCTCCTCGATCGGCGCGGCTGTCTCCGAGACGTCGCGCTCGTCCCGCAACGTGATCGACAGCCCCTTGTTGAGGAACGCCATCTCCTGCAGCCGCCGGTGCAGCGTCTCGCGCGAGTAGGTGATCGTCTCGGTGAAGATCTCCGGGTCGGCCCAGAACGCCATCGTCGTGCCGTGCTCGTCGGTCGGCTCGCCCTTCTGCAGGGGCGTGGGCACGGTCCCGACGTACGACTGGCTCCAGACGAAGCCGTCCCGCCGAACCTCGACCTCGAGCCGGGTCGACAGCGCGTTGACGACCGCGGCGCCGACGCCGTGCAATCCGCCGGACACCGCGTAGCTCTCGCCGTCGAACTTGCCGCCCGCGTGCAGCGTCGTGAGCACGACCTCGAGCGCGGGCCGCTTCTCCACCGGGTGCATGTCGACCGGGATGCCGCGGCCGTTGTCCTGCACACGCACGCCGCCATCGGCCAGCAGCGTGACCGTGATCGTGTCGCAGTAGCCGGCCAGCGCCTCGTCCACGGCGTTGTCGACCACCTCGGTGACCAGGTGGTGCAGGCCGCGCTCGCCGGTAGACCCGATGTACATGCCCGGGCGCTTGCGCACGGCCTCCAGTCCCTCGAGGACGGTGATGGACGACGCGCTGTAGCCGGGGGCGGTCTCGGTCATGCGCGGCGCGGCTCCTCGTGGGTCGCCCGGCAGGTCCAGGCAGCAGCTCACCCTACCCCGGCGCAGCGACAAGAACGGGCCTGTACGGGCGCGTGGCGCGTTCACCCCCCGATCGCGTGGTCCCCCACAGACCCGGCGCCGCGGCTGCCCAGCGCCGCAGATCCGTGCTAGCCGTACGTGTCGCGCGGCCCCCGCGCGCCCGGCCCCTGCACCCGCCGGGGGCCCTTGCGCCAGTCCGGCTGCGCCGGCCCGCGTACGACGATGCTCGTCACGACGTCCGCCCCGACCTGCTCCCGGAGCTTCGCGGTCATCGTCCGCGTCAGCAGTCGCAGCTGCGTCGCCCAGGCCGACGACTCCGCGACCAGCGTCAGCTCGCCGTCCACCAGCGCCGTCGGCTGGCAGTGGTCCGCGATCTCCGGCCCGACCAGCCGGTCCCAGTTGGCCAGCACGCCCGCCGCCGTCGTCGTGTCCTCCCAGCCGCGCTCGGCGACCAGTCGCCGCACCGCCGCGCCGAACAGCACCGGGTCCCGCGCGTCCGGACCGCTCCCGGACCGCTCGGTCACCGCCTTCAGCCGGCGCGGCCGCCCGGTCTGCCCCGGCTTGAGCCCTTTCGCCCGGGCAGCTGCCCGCGCCTGCGCCAGCGCCGCCCGGGCGAGATCCGGGCCTTTCAGCTCGCCCGGTTCCTCATCGGACACGGGTCACCGCCCCGGCGTGCACGTCGTACCGCCCGCCCAGCAGCGCCTCCGGCACGTCGTCCGCCACCGCTGCCGTGACGAGCACCTGCTCCGCGCCGCTGACCAGCTCGGCCAGCCGCTGCCGCCGCCCGACGTCCAGCTCGGCGAACACGTCGTCGAGGACGAGTACCGGTTCCCCGCCGTCAGCCCGCAGCAGCTCGTACGACGCCAGCCGCAGCGCCAGCGCCACGGACCAGGACTCACCGTGCGAGGCGTAGCCCTTCACGGGCAGGTCGGCCAACGACAGCACGAGCTCGTCCCGGTGCGGGCCTACCAGCGAGACGCCGCGCTCCACCTCTTGCGGCCGTACCCGCGCCAGCTCGCTGAGTAGCGCCGCCCCCAGCACCTCCCGGTCGGTCCCCTCCGGCGGCATCGCCTCGCCGAGCGACGACCGGTACGCCAGGCCCGTCTCACCCTGGCCGTTGGCGACCTCCTTGTACGCCGCCTCCACGTACGGCCGCAGCGCGTCGACCAGCTCGAGCCGCGCGGCCAGCAGCTCGGAGCCGGCGCGGGCGAGGTGCGCGTCCCACACGTCGAGCGTGCGCATGTCCCCGCCGCCGGACCGCTTGGCCAGGAACGCCGTCTTCAGCAGGGCGTTGCGCTGCTTGAGCACCCGTTCGTAGTCGCTGCGCACGCCGGCGTAGCGGGGCGCCCGCGCCACCAGCAGGTCGTCGAGGAACCGTCGGCGCTCGGATGGATCCCCGCGTACGAGCGACAGGTCCTCAGGCGCGAACAGCACCGTGCGCAGCAGCCCGAGCACCTCCTTCGCGCGCGGCACCGGCGAGCGGTTGATGCGCGCCCGGTTGGCCGACCCCGGGTTCAGCTCGAGCTCGACCAGCGTCTGCCGGTCGTCACGCTCCACCCGAGCGCGCACGACCGCCCTCGCGGCGCCCGCCCGGACCAGCGGCGCGTCGACCGAGACGCGGTGCGAGCCGAGCGTGGCGACGTACCCGATCGCCTCGACGATGTTGGTCTTGCCCTGACCGTTCGCTCCGACCAGCGCCGTGGGGCCGGGGAGGAGCTCAAGGTCGAGCGCAGCCCACGACCGGAAGTCGGCGAGCTGCAGCGCGCTGACGTGCACTCAGGCCTCGGGTGGTGTTCCGGCCTGACCGCGCTCGCGGCCGTCCGCGGCGTCGTGACCCGCCTCGCCGTGCGCGTCGGCGCCCGGGCTGTCGGCGCCCTTCTCCTCCGAGCCCGCCCGCGCCGTCACCGCGTGGCCGCCGAACTGGTTGCGCAGCGCGGCGATCATCTTCATCGCGGGCGAGTCGTCCTGCCGCGAGGAGAAGCGCGCGAACAGCGAGGCGGTGATGACCGGCAACGGGACCGCGTGGTCGACGGCCGCCTGCACGGTCCACCGGCCCTCACCGGAGTCCTCGGCGAAGCCCCGCAGCTCCGACAGGTCGTCGTCGGCCTCGAGCGCGTTGACCATGAGGTCGAGCAGCCAGGACCGGATGACGGTGCCCTTCTGCCAGCTGGCGATGACGGCCGGGACGTCGGTGACGACGTCGGTGGCCATCATCAGCTCCCAGCCCTCGGCGTACGCCTGCATCAGGCCGTACTCGATGCCGTTGTGCACCATCTTCGCGAAGTGCCCGGCACCGACCTCGCCGGCGTGCACGAAGCCGCTGTCGCCCTCGGGCTTGAGCACGTCGAAGAACGGCTGGACCTTCGCGACGTCCTCCGCGGTGCCGCCGCACATGAGCGCGTAGCCCTCGGTCAGGCCCCACACCCCGCCGCTCACCCCGCAGTCGACGAAGCCGATCTCCTTCGGTGCCAGGTCGCGCGCGTGCCGCTGGTCGTCGGTGTAGCGCGAGTTGCCCCCGTCGACGACGACGTCGCCGGGCTCGAGCAGCTCGGACAGCGCGTCGATGGTCTGGTACGTCGGGTCGCCGGCCGGGACCATGACCCAGACGACGCGCGGCGTCGGCAGCGCCTGCACGAGCGCCTCGAGGCTGTCGACGTCGCGGGTGCCGGCCGCCCGGTCGTAGCCGACCACGGTGTGCCCGCCCTTGCGCAGCCGCTCCGCCATGTTGCCGCCCATGCGGCCCAGACCGATCATGCCGAGCGTCGCCATCTGCGTTCCTCCTGGAGTGTGCGGACCGTCAGCCGGAGAGTCGCACAGGCATCAGCAGGTACCGGTAGTCGGCGAGAGCAGCATCCCCGTCGCGCTTGCCGGTGAGCACCGCAGGGCGGGTCGGGCCGGTGAACGACAGCGTCGTCGCGTCGGAGTCCACCGCCGCAAGGCCGTCGAGCAGGTACGCGGGGTTGAACGCGATCTGCAGGTCGCCTGCGTCGCTGCCCTCCCAGCCGCACTCGAGCCGCTCGGACGCCTGCGCGTCGTCGGCGCCGCCGGCCTCGAGGACCAGCCCGTCCGCCGAGAACCCGAGTCGTACCGGGGCATTGCGAGCGGCGACCAGCGCCACGCGCTTGACGGCCTCGACCAGCTGCACCGTCGACACCTCCGCCGTCGCGCTGCTCTCGCTCGGCAGCAGCGAGCGGTACTTCGGGAACTCGCCCTCCAGCAGGCGCGAGGTGGTCCGGCGCAGCGAGCCGGACGGGCCGCCCTCGAAGCCGATCATGCCGTCGCCCGACGTCCCGCTCGCGAGCGCCATGGTGACCTCCGCGCCGCCCGTGAGCGCCTTGGCCGTCTCGGCGAGTGTCCGGGCCGGCACCAGCGCGGTCGCGGACAGCCCCGGCTCCTCCGGCCGCCAGGTCAGCGTGCGGACGGCGAGCCGGTACCGGTCGGTGGCGGCCAGCGTGAGCTGCTCGCCCTCGATCTCGATCCGTACGCCCTTCAGCACGGGCAGCGTGTCGTCCCGGCCGGCCGCGACGGCGACCTGGCCGACGGCGGCCGCAAAGGCGTCGCTGGCGAGTGCGCCGGTCGCCGAGGGCATGTCGGGCAGCGCCGGGTAGTCCTCGACCGGCAGCGTCGGCAGCGTGAACCGGGCGGCTCCACAGGTCAGGACCACGCGAGCGCCCTCGAGGCGCAGGTCGACCGGCTGCGCAGGCAGCGAGCGCACGATGTCGGCCAGCAACCGGCCGGGCACCAGCACCCGACCGGCTTCGGCGACCGTCGCCGGCAGCTCGATGCGGGAGGACACCTCGTAGTCGAACGCCGAGACCGCGAGCCCGATGTCGGAGACGTCCAGCAGCAGGCCGAGCAGCACCTGCATCGGCGGTCGGGCGGGCAGTGACCGCGCCGTCCAGACGACGGCGTCGGCGAGCGCGTCGCGCTCGACCCTCAGCTCCATGCGGGTGCCCTTCTTCGCGTTCTTCGGTGTGCGGGGTTCGTCAGGCTGCCAGACGGGTGCGACCGGAACTCACAGGTCGGCCGGCCCTAGACCTGTCTGGGGGTTTCGGAACAGAGATGAGCAGTCGTCGTCATAAGGGGCGACGAGGCTGTGGAGAGAGGCGGAACCTGCAGGTCGGACGGCGTGGCGGCGTGTGCGGCAGCTGTGGACGCGACCCCGGTGAGGCGGCAGGCACGGTGGACAGCCGACCCGTCGTTACGGACCGTCCACGGCCCGAGGAAGTTCTCCACACCGTTGTCCCCAGTCTGTGCACTAGCCCTGTGACGCGCTGCACACCACCCGGACGGGTGATCATGTCTGCCGCGACCGGGTCTTGATGCGGTTCGTGAGCTCGGCGACCTGGTTGTAGGTGGCGCGCCGCTCCGCCATCTGGCCGCGGATCTTGCGGTCAGCGTGGATGACCGTCGTGTGGTCCCGGCCGCCGAACATCTGCCCGATCTTCGGCAGCGACAGGTCGGTGAGCTCCCGACACAGGTACATCGCGATCTGGCGGGCCGTGACCAGCACGCGCGACCGTGAGGACCCGCACAGGTCCTCCATCGTCAGCGAGTAGTACTCCGCCGTGGCCGCCATGATCGTGGCGCCGGTGATCTCCGGGCCGCCGTCGGCCGGGATGAGGTCCTTGAGCACGATCTCGGCCAGCGACAGGTCGACCGGCTGCCGGTTCAGCGACGCGAACGCGGTCACCCGGATGAGCGCGCCCTCGAGCTCGCGGATGTTGCTGGCGATCTTCGAGGCGATGAACTCGAGCACCTCCGGCGGCGCCGCCAGCCGGTCCTGGGCGGCCTTCTTGCGCAGGATGGCGATGCGGGTCTCGAGGTCGGGCGGCTGCACGTCGGTGATGAGGCCCCACTCGAACCGGGTGCGCAGCCGGTCCTCCAGCGTGGAGAGCTGCTTGGGCGGCCGGTCCGAGCTGATGACGATCTGCTTGTTCGCGTTGTGGAGCGTGTTGAACGTGTGGAAGAACTCCTCCTGCGTCCGCTCCTTGTTCTCGAGGAACTGGATGTCGTCGACGAGCAGGATGTCGACATCGCGGTAGCGGCGCTGGAACGCCTGCGCCTTGTCGTCGCGCAGGCTGTTGATGAAGTCGTTGGTGAACTCCTCCGAGCTCACGTAGCGCACCCGGGCGCCGCCGAACAGGTGCTGGGCGTAGTGCCCGATGGCGTGCAGCAGGTGGGTCTTGCCGAGGCCGGACTCGCCGTAGACGAACAGCGGGTTGTACGCCTTCGCCGGCGCCTCGGCGACCGCGACCGCAGCGGCGTGCGCGAACCGGTTCGATGCGCCGATGACGAACGTCTCGAAGGTGTACTTCGGGTTCAGCCGGGCCGGCTCGACCTGCTGCGGGTCGCTGCCCCGCCGGGTCATCGTGTCGCTGTCGTGCGCCGGCCGGTCCCGCCCGGTGCCGGGCAGCGCGCGCACGTTCGCGTAGGGGTCCTCCGCCGGCTCCTCGGACGCGACCGGCTCGGGTGCCGGCGCAGGATCGGTGCTCGGCTGGACCGTCACGGCGACGCGGATCTCGCGGCCGAACGCGGCGGACAGCGCACCGGCGATGACCGGCCGCAGCCGGCTGTCCAGCACGTCCTTCGCGAACTCGTTCGGCGCGGCGAGCAGCGCGGTGTCCTCGACGAGGCCGAGCGGGCGGGTCAGCCCGACCCAGGCGCGGTGCTGCGGGGACAGCTGCCCGTCCGACAGGCCGCTGACGGCCCGGGCCCAGACCTCCTCGAGCTCCAGCGTCGACACGGCCCCCGATGCGGGCGGCGGCTCGGTAGTGGTGGTGCCGCTGGAGCCGTCGTACGGGTCGGTCACGGGAGAGTCCTCGCAGCAGGTCGTGCGGACGGCGGGCAGGCCGGACCCGAAGGTCCCCTCACGGCGTGTCCACACAGTTGTCCACAGCCTGTGGAGCGAGGCGCCGACGCCAACGGACCGGCGCGGAGCCGGTGCAGCCGGAGGC
>JBHENF010000010.1:0-5747 GCA_046262175.1 Mycobacteriales bacterium | reverse complement strand
GGCGACCGCGGCCGGGATGGTGACGGCCGGCAGCGTCAGCGACAGGGCGCGGACGAGGTTGCTCGCCTGGCCGAACCCGTTGCTCACGGACGTCGACGTGCTCTTGCTGAGGAGCCCGACCGAGGGTGCGGGGACCGACAGGGTCGGCAGCGTCGGGACGTTGGACAGCACGCTGGAGAGCGTGCCGGTCACGCCGTTGATGGCGGCGGTGAGCTGCGACAGCGGCGTGCCGACCAGGTCGCTCAGGTCGACCGCGCTGCTGCCCAGGGTGTCGGCGAGGACGTCGCTGCCGAGGACGCGCAGACCGCGCACCTCAGCACCGACGACCTCCGACTCCTGACCGCCGGCGGCGGCCGTGCGCACCGCAGACCGGGTGCGCAGCGTGAGGCTGTCGAGGCTGACCAGCGGCGCCGCGTCGAGCACACCGGTGACGGCGGCGACGAGCGCGTCGACCTTCGACTGCACCTGCGAGAGCAGCCCGTTGACGGTGTTCGTCAGGGTCGTCAGCAGCGCGGTCAGGTCGTTGACCTTCGCGGTCGCCGCGTTCACCGCGGCGAGGGCAGCCGTGTACGTGTCGTACGCAGCCGTGTACGTCTGGTTGAGCAGCTGGGTGGCCGGGTCGAGCGCGGCGGGCAGGCTCGGCAGCGGCAGCACGCTCGGCAGGAGGGTCGGCAGCGGCGAGACGGACACCGTGGGCAGCGGAGCCGGCAGGTCGAGCGACGTCGGCAGCGGAGTCGGGGACAGCACCGGCGCCGGCGACAGGGTCGGGAGCGGCTCCAGCGTCGGCAGGACGACCGGCAGCGGGCTCGGGGACGGCAGCAGTGACGTCACCGGGTCGGTGAGGGCGTTCGCCGACCGGCGCAGCGCCGGCAGGCCCAGCGCGCTCGTGGCGGCGCTGAGTGCCGTACCCGCGGAGGCCAGCGTGGTCTGCGCCGTCGCCAGCTCCTGCTGCGCGGCGACGAGGTCATTCGCGGCCTTCGTGGCATCGGCGAGCGCGGCGTCGAGCTGCGCCTTCAGCGGTGCCAGCGCGGTCTCGAGCTCCTGCTTCGCGGTGGCGACCGTCGAGGTCACCAGCCCGAGCCGCTCGGTCAGCGTCGTCAGCGTCGCCGGCGGCAGCTTGCTGAGGTCGAGGCCGAGCGCGGCCAGCAGGTCGGCGATGCTCGGCAGCGCGACGTTGCGGATCGTGAGGACCTTCTCGCCGGTCGCGCCGGCGGCGTCGACGACCGCGGACGCGCTGAGGTCACCGTCGAGCCCCACCGGGAGGCCGAGCAGCGAGACCTCGCCGAGGGAGGCGGTACTGGCCCGCGAGCTGGCGCCGTCCGCCGTCGAGGAGGACGCGCTCACCGACGGGCTCGTCGCCGAGGCGAGGCCGGACAGCGCACCGGGAGTGACGGTCCTGCTGTCGAGGGTCGGGACGCTCAGCGAGGGACCGGACTGGCGTCCGTACGGCGTCCCGTCCACCTCGACCGGCGTGACGGTGACGGTCGCGGTCGGGCTGCTGCCGGTCGTGTCGCTCGCGAGCTGCAGGTCGCCGACGCGCACCGTGTGGCCGCCGAGGCTCAGCTCGAGCAGCGTGACGCCGGACGAGGCTGCCCCGACGGCGGGGGCTGCCGCGACGGTCGAGCCCGCCCCGGCGGGGCCGGCCACGACGGCGATGAGCAGCCCGAGGGCGGCGGCGGCAGTGGTGCGGGCAGGTACGAACACGACGACTCCAGGTGGGGTGACTGCTCTTGGCATCGGCCATTCGCGTCAGAGGCCGCATGGCACGAAAGGACTAGGCAGGTAGAACTGCGCCGGTGACCGCCGTGCTGCTCGCGCTGCTGACGGCCGCGTCGTACGGCGTCGCCAACTACCTCGGTCCGCTGCTGTCCCGGCGGCTGCCGCTGAGCGGGGTGCTGCTGGTGGGCCAGAGCGTCGGCGTGCTGGGCGGGCTGCTGCTCGTCGCGGTGACGGGTTTCGGCTCGCCGGGACGCAGCGGGCTGCTCCTCGGTGCCGCCGCGGGCACGGCCAACGCCGTCGCGCTCGCGTCCTTCTACCGTGCGGCGGCGCTGGGCCCGATCAGCATCGTGGCCCCCATCGGCGCCACCGGAGCGGTCGTACCCGTCCTCGTCGGCATCGTGGGCGGTGAGCGGCCGTCGCTGCTGCAGCTCGTCGGCATCCCGCTGGCCGTCGCCGGCGTCGCCCTCGCCGCGGCACGGCAGGCGCCGGCGGCCGACGCGGCCAAGGGCGCCGGCATCGGCCTGTCGGTGTTCGCCGCCGCCGTCTTCGGCACGTTTCTCGCGCTGTTCGCGGCCGCCTCCGACCGAGGCGCGCCGGCTGCGGTGCTCACCAGCCGCGTCGCACTGCTGGTCTGGACCGTCCTCGTGGTCGCAGCGTTCCGCCTGCCCTGGCGGCTGCCGCGCAGGGACGTCTCCGCTGCCGCCGTACCCGGCCTGCTGCTGGTCGTCGGCACCATCGCGTACGGCATCGCCACGACCCGCGGACTGGTCAGCGTCGTGTCCGTGCTCGCCACCCTGTCGCCGGTCGTGACGGTGGGGCTGGCCGTCCTCGTCCTGGGCGAGCGGCTCGCCGGCCGCCAGCGGCTGGGCGTCGCGGTGGCGCTGCTCGGCGTCGTGCTGCTCGCCGCCGGCTGACAGACTGCCCCGGTGAAGATCCGCAAGAGGCTCCTCGTCGACCCGACCGCGATCGACGTCGTCGTCGGCGAGAGCGGGACGCGCGACACCCCCGGCGTGAAGGGCCGCAAGCAGGCGGAGAAGGCGGTCGGCCGGATGGCGCCCGAGCTGGCCGACCTGCAGGAGCGGCTGTACGCCGAGGGCAAGGCCGGCGGCACGCGGCGGCTCGTCGTCGTCCTGCAGGGCACGGACGCCAGCGGCAAGGACGGCGCCGTCAAGCACGTGCTCGGCGCGGTGAACCCGGCGGGCGTGCGCGTGACGCCGTTCGGCAAGCCGACGGAGGAGGAGCGCGCACACGACTTCCTCTGGCGCATCACGAACGCGGTCCCGCCGCCGGGCTACCTCGGCGTGTTCAACCGCAGCCATTACGAGGACGTGCTCGTCGTACGCGTGCACGACCTCGTCCCGCCGGAGGAGTGGGAGAAGAGGTACGACCTCATCAACGCGTGGGAGGCCGAGCAGGTCGCGACCGGAGTGACCTTCCTCAAGGTGTTCCTGCACATCTCCTACGAGGAGCAGGCCGAGCGGCTCCTCGCGCGCATCGACGACCCGCGCAAGCACTGGAAGGTGAATCCGGGCGACATCGTCGAGCGGGCGCGCTGGGAGGAGTACCGCACCGCGTACGGCGAGATGCTGCGGCGCTGCAGCACGCCGACGGCGCCCTGGTACGTCATCCCGGCCGATCGCAAGTGGTACCGGAACTTCGCGCTCGCCTCGCTGCTGCTCGAGACGCTGCGGGACATGGACCCGCAGTGGCCGGTCCGACCCGAGCTCGATCTGGACGGGATGCGAGCCGCGTTGCGGGGTAGTGGATCTCCGACGCACCCGCCTGCTGGAGGAGAACCGTGAGCCCGACCCGAAAGATCGCTCGTCCGCTGCTGGCCACGATGTTCATCACCGGCGGTGCCGACACGCTGCGCAACCCCGGCCCGCGGCCGGACATGGTCGCCAAGGCGGGGCTGTCCGACCCGGACAAGCTGGTGAAGATCAACGGCATCACGCAGCTCGTCGGCGGGCTCGCGCTCGCGACCGGCAGGCTGCCCCGGCTGAGCGCGCTCGCGCTCGCGGGGTCGCTCGTGCCGACGACGTACGTCGGTCACCCGTTCTGGGCCGAGACCGACAAGGCCGCCAAGGCCCAGCAGTAGATCCAGTTCTTCAAGAACATCAGCATGCTCGGCGGCCTGCTGCTGGCCGCCGCGGACACCGGTGGGCGGGAGTCGATCCCGCACGCCGCAGGCCGGGTCACGCGCCGCGCGAAGAAGCGTGCCGCCAAGGCCACCAAGTCCGCCGCGAAGGCGCTCCCCACCTCCAGCTAGTCGCGCATGCGGTCCAGCCGCGCGACGACCTCAGCCAGCCCGCAGTCCTCGCCGAGCCGGCTGCCCGCTGCGAGCCCGATCCCGGCCATCCGAATGACGCCGTCCACGAGCTCGTCCAGCGGCGGCCACGGGAAGTACGGCTTGGCGACCAGCAGGGCGGCCAGGCCGTGCGCCGCCGCCCACAGCCGCAGCGCCAGCTGGTCCGGCTCCCCCTCGAAGACGCCGGCGGCGACGCACTCGCCGACGGCCTCGATGAAGTGCTCGAACGCGGCGCTGGCCATCACCAGGTCCGCGTGCTCGCCCTCGTGCCTGCGCATCAGCACGATCCGGTAGTGCTCGGGGTTCGCGATCGCGAACTGGACGTACGCGATGCCCTGCCGGCGGAGCCCGTCGAAGACGTCGCTGCCCTCCGCGGCCGCCGCCAGCATGGACCGGTCCAGCGCGGTGAAGACCTCCTCGCAGACGGCGTCGAGCAGCGCCTGCTTGTCCGCGAAGTGCAGGTAGATGCTCGGCACGCTGACACCGACCCGCTGCGCGACCGTCCGCAGCGCGACCGCGTCCTCCTCGCCGGTCTCGGCCAGCAGCTCCATCGCCGCCGTCAGCACCTCGCCGCGCAGCGCAGCGCCCTGGCCGCGCGCGGACCGCCGGCGGACCTCAGACACCCACGAGCTCCCGCTCCACCGGCTCGTCCTCGGCCGCCTCGCGCAGCCCGATCCGCTCGTGCAGCCGGCGCAGCGGCGCCGGCGCCCACCAGTTCGCGTCGCCCATCAGCCGCATGAAGGCGGGCACGAGCGCCCCCCGTACGAGCGTCGCGTCGACCAGCACCGCGAGGGCCGTACCCAGGCCGAGCAGCTTGATGAAGCTGATGTCGGACGACACGAACGCGAGGAACACCAGGGCCAGCAGGGCGGCCGCGGCCGACACGAGCCGACCCGTCCGCTCGAGCCCGCGCGCCACGGCACGGGTGTTGTCGCCGGTCGCGTCGTACTCCTCCTTGATGCGCGACAGCAGGAAGACCTCGTAGTCCATCGAGAGCCCGAACAGCACGCAGAACATCAGGATCGGCGTCGTGGTGTCGAGAGCGCCCGTGACCGTCGGGTCGCCGATGAGCCCGGTCAGGTGCCCTTCCTGGAACACCCACACCATCGCCCCGAAGGTCGCCGACAGGGACAGCATATTGAGCACCAGTGCCTTGAGCGGTACGACGACGCTGCCGGTGAACAGGAACAGCAGCACGAACGTCGCGACGACGATGAGGCCGAGGGCGAGCGGCATCTTCGCGCCGAGCGAGGCCTTGGTGTCGGCCAGGCTCGCCGCCTGCCCGGCGATCAGCGCAGGACCGAGGGGCGACGGCACCGCCCGCAGGTCCTGCACGAGCCGCTCGCCCCGGCTGCTCATCGACTCCACGTCAGGGACGACCGAGAGGTAGGTACCGCCGCCTGCCGTGAAGCGGGCGCTGGCCGGGCCGGCACCGGCGACCTCCCGTCCGTCGACGTACGTGCCGGTGGCGGCCTCCACCCGGCCGACGCCGTCGACGGCGGAAAGCGCTGCGGCGTAAGGCGTCAAGTTTCCCGAGGCCCGGGGCACGACGACCGACAGCGCGCTCGACTCGCGGCCGGGGAACTCGTCGCGCAGCACCTGACCCACCTGGTACGCCTGGGCGGACTTCGGCAGCACCCGGTCGTCCGGGAGGCTGAACGCGGCGCTGAGGAAGGGCGTGCCGGCGAGGACCAGCAGCGCGATCACGGCCGTGGCGATC
>JBHENF010000009.1:0-4870 GCA_046262175.1 Mycobacteriales bacterium | reverse complement strand
ACGTGAAGCAGGTCTCGGTGTCGTCGTACGCCAACAAGATCCGCATCCCGGTGCTGTTCTCGCAGGGGCAGAAGGACTCGCTGTTCAACCTGAACGAAGCGATCGACACGTACTCGACCCTGCAGGCGCAGGGCAACACCGTGCGCATGGTCTGGCAGTCGTGGGGCCACACGTCCGGCACTCCGGTCCCGGGCGAGCTGGACGCCGGAACACTGTCTCCGGGCAGCGGGCACCTGACGCAGAGCGTGCAGGGCCGGATCTTCACCGACTGGATGGCGCACTGGCTGCGAGATGCCCCGACCGACCTCGGCCCCGCCGTCCGCTACTTCCGCGACTACGCCTACACGGCGCCGAAGGACCTGACCAGCAGCGCGGCCACGTTCGCCGCGGCGAGCGAGGCGTACGCCGCCAGCAGCAGCTACCCGGTCGGGCGTCCGACCCGGCTGCTGCTCAGCGGGGGCAGCGCCCTGGTGCCGGACGGCACGAAGGTCACCGCCGGCTCCGCCCGCTTCCTGGCCACCGGCGCGGTCCCGCAGACCAACACGGGCGAGGCCGTCGTCTCGCCCGCGCCGCCGAAGGCGGATGCACCCGGCACCTTCGCCACGTGGACCGGCTCGCCCCAGACTGCGCCGGTGGACGTGGCCGGCGTGCCGACCCTGACCGTGCGGTTCGACGCGCCGCAGATCGCTGCGGCCCAGAGCTCGAACCCGACCGGCAAGCTGCTGTTGTTCGGCAAGCTGTACGACGTCGCGGCAGACGGCAGTCGGACCCTCATCAAGAACCTGGTCAGCGCAGTGCGCGTCCCGGACGTCACCAAGCCCACGACCATCACGCTGCCCGGCATCGTGCACCGCTTCGACAAGGGCTCCCGCGTGCAGCTGGTGCTGGCGGCATCGGACGCCACGTACAAGGGGCTCGGTCTCGCCGGCCCCGTCACGGTCGTCGACGACCCGGCGGCGCCCAACGTGCTGACCCTGCCGGTCGTCTCCGCCGCGGCTGTCCGCCGAGCGGCACCGGCCAAGGCCCCCGCCGCCGCGCCCGCTCCGTCGTCGCCGGGGCAGCTGCCGAGCACCGGCGGTGGCGCGCTGCCGGCCGCGCTCGGGCTCGCTCTCTTCGTCGGCGTCGCCGCCGTACGTCGGTCCGCGCGAGCCTGACGCGCCGACGGCCGGGCCTCTCGCGAGAGACCCGGCCGTCGTACGCGCAGAACTACGCGGGCGGGTTGAACTTCGTCGCCAGCGCGACGATCTCGTCGGTGGTCGACGCCGGGATGATGAAGCCCTCGGTGCTGGAGATGGCCTCGAGGTTGGCCGCGATGTCCTCGGCGGTCGGCGTCACGCCCGAGCCCGCGAACCAGCCCTGCCCGAGCGTCCAGTTGACGGCGGCGTAGCGGCCGCCGGCGGCGGAGTAGGCGCCGTGCGTGGTCGTGCACGCCTCGCTGCAGAGGTAGACGACCATCGGCGTGACCAGCTCGGGCGCAAGGTAGTTGGCGAAGTCGCCGAGCAGCTCCTCGGTCATGCGGGTCTTCGCGACCGGCATGATCACGTTGGACAGGATGCCGTTGCGCGCGCCCTCGACGGCGATCGTGTTGGACAGCCCGACCAGCCCCATCTTCGCGGCTGCGTAGTTGGTCTGGCCGAAGTTGCCGAACGTCGCGTTGGACGCGGTGAAGACGAACCGCCCGTAGTTGTTCTCCTTCATGATCGCGAAGGCGGGCTGGCTGACGTAGAACGCGGCCTTGAGGTGCACGTCCAGCACGGCATCGAGGTCCGAGAACTCGAGCTTGGTGAAGCTCTTGTCCCGCAGGAAGCCGGCGTTGTTGACGACGATGTCGACCTTGCCGAACGCGTCCACCGCCGTCTGCACGATGCTCGCGCCGCCCTCGGGCGTGGCGACCGAGTCGAAGTTGGGCACCGCCTGGCCGCCCGTGGCGGTGATCTCGTCGACGACCTTCTGCGCGGCGGTGTGGTCGCCGCCCTCCCCCTTGACGCTGCCGCCGAGGTCGTTGACGACCACTGCGGCGCCTCGGGCGGCGAGGTCGAGGGCGTACGTGCGGCCGAGGCCGCCGCCCGCGCCGGTCACGATGGCGACGCGGCCGTCGAAGTCGATGTCCATGGAAATTGCGTCCTCCGGGAGCTGGTGGGAGCCGTCATCCTCTCAGTCCTGGCGCAGGCACCCGGCGCCGGGTCAGGAGGCAGAATTCGGCCATGAGCCGCCGCGACCAGCTGCAGCTGCGGCCTGTGCTGCTGGCCGCATCAGCCGCCGATGCGGTGCTCGGCGGCCACTTGCTGGACGCCATGGACCTGCTGCCGGGCGTGCACGACGCGGACGGCCCCTGACCGCCACCCACCACTGGAGAGACATGAATCGACCATCGATCCGGCGCGCCCTGTGCGCGGCGGCAGCAGTACCGCTGATCGTGGGGCTGGCCGGCTGCGGCGGCTCCAGCAACGGCAGCACCAACGACGAGCAGGGGCCGGCGGGCACGGCCTGCGGGGCACTGCCCAGCGCCGACCCGGCGGCGACGCTGCCCGCAGGGTTCCCGGTGCTGGCCGACCAGGTGCTCTACGACCCGAAGACGCAGGGCGCGACGACGATCGTGTTCGCGCGCCTCGACGAGAGCGACTTCGTCGAGGTGCGCGACGAGCTGGTCGACAAGCTGAAGGCAGCCGGCTACACGATCGACGGCACCGACCAGGAGGCGGTCGAGGCGGAGGCGCAGTTCTCCGGCAAGCAGACCGGCACCATCAAGGTCCAGCCGCTGTGCAAGGGCAAGGTCTCGATCCGCTACAAGGTCGAGTAGCGCAGACACGGCAGCGCCCCCGGTCCGCGGACCGGGGGCGTTGTCGTCTGCGGAGCTAGGAGGCGCGCCGGGGCGCGGTGCGCGGAGCGCTCGTCGCGCGGGAGCTCGGCGTACGGCCACCGGAGCCGCCGGACGAGGAGGCCGGGCGGTACGGCCGGCCGCTGCTGCGCGGGCGGGAGGTCGTCGGCGCGGCCGCGTAGGCGGGCGGTGCCTGCACGACGATCGCCTCGCCGGAGTCGGCGATCTCGCGGACGGCCGGGTGGCCCGGCGTGACCGACTGCGCGTTGGCGTCGACACCGGCGCGCTCGCGCATCCGCTGGTGCTCGCGGACCTGGTCACCCAGCACGAGCGAGAGGACGGTGCCGCTGGCGCCTGCGCGAGCGGTGCGGCCGGAGCGGTGCAGGTAGTCCTTGTGGTCCGCCGGCGGGTCGTAGTGCACGACCAGGTCCACGTCGTCGACGTGGATGCCGCGTGCCGCGACATCGGTGGCGACCAGTACGCGAGCGGAGCCGCGGCTGAACGCGTCGAGCGCCTTCTTGCGCGCGTTCTGCGTGAGGTTGCCGTGGATGGCACCCGCCTCGACGCCGGTGCGGCGCAGCTGGATCGCGAGACGGTCGGCGCCGTGCTTGGTGCGTACGAAGATCAGCGTGCGGCCCGGGCGGGAGGCGATCTCGGCGGCGATCTCGACCTTGCTGTCGTTGCTGACGGCGAAGACCTTGTGGTCCATCAGCTCGACGTGCGAGGTGTCGGCGGCGACGGCGTGCACCGCCGGGTTGGTCAGGTAGCCGTGGACGAGCTTGTCGACGCCGCGGTCGAGGGTCGCGGAGAACAGCAGGCGCTGACCGTCCTGCGGCGTCATGTCGAGGATCTGCTGGACGACGGGCAGGAAGCCGAGGTCGGCCATGTGGTCGGCCTCGTCGAGGACCGCGATCTGCACGTCGGCGAGCGAGCACTCGCCCTGGTTGATGAGGTCCTGCAGGCGACCCGGCGTCGCGACGACGATGTCGACCGCTCGACGGAGCTGGTCGATCTGCCGGCCCATCGGGGCGCCGCCGTAGATGGGCAGCAGCTTGATGTCGAGCACCTGGCCGAGCGGCGCGAGCGCGTCGTTGACCTGCTGCGCGAGCTCGCGGGTCGGAACCAGCACGAGGCCGCGCGGGCGGCCGCCGCGGCGGGTGCCGCCGGCGAGGCGGGCCAGCAGCGGCAGGCCGAAGCCCAGCGTCTTGCCGGAGCCGGTCTGCGCGCGGCCGAGGACGTCGCGGCCGGCGAGGGCGTCCGGGATGGAGCGGGTCTGGATGGCGAACGGCGCCGTCATCCCGCGGCGCTCGAGCGCGGTGACGAGCTTGGGCGGCAGGCCGAGCGAGGCGAAGGTCGCGTCGGTGATCGGGCTCGCTGCGGCAGCGTCGGCGGCGGCGTCGAGGGCGACCTCGAGGTCGGACTTCACCGGCGCGGGCGGCGCGCTCTGCGTACGGGCGGGACGACGTCCCTGGCCCCGGCTGCCGCCGCTGCGCGGCGAGGAGGACGTGGACGTGCGGGAGGTGCGGGTCTGGCCAGGCATGAGGGAGGTGCTCCAGGTGCTCGTTCGGAAGGCCGCATCGGTTCTTGTTGCTGCGGCGCGGACCGGTCCGGCGGCAAGCACCGGGGAACGAAGCACGACACACCAGCGACCACGCGGACGGCTCGTCCGCAGGAGGTGGACCGCCTGATCGGCGGGTCTTGAGGGCTTGAACCTACAGGTCGCGGCCGAGATTCCCCCGTACGGAGGGTTGTCGGCTGTGTCACAGGAGCGCACTGTGGGGCCGAGCCTCAGGAGGCCTGACATGTCCGTCACCACCAGCCACCACACGCTCGACGCGGACCACGCGCTGGCCGTGGCCACCGTCGCACTCGGCGCACTGTCCCTCGTCATGCTGGGCGCGTCGTACGTCGTCTCCGCCTGGCTCGGGCTGCTCACCGTCTTCCTCGGGGGCTGGTCGCAGCTGATCTCGCGCACCCGCCCTGAGCGGTTCGAGAACATCGCGGGCGCGACGGCCGGCGCCATGGCGCTCGCCATCGGACTCGCCCGCGGCG
>JBHENF010000008.1:0-9563 GCA_046262175.1 Mycobacteriales bacterium | reverse complement strand
GTGCTGAGCCGCCCGCCGCGACCCGCCCCGATCACCCGCACACCGGCGGACGTCGCGCCGACAGCGACCACCGCCTGGCAGCCGGTTCTCCTGCGGGCCAACGGGATCGGCGTCTCGTACGACGGCCTGCGCGCGCTCGAGGCGGTCGACCTCGAGCTGCGCGCCGGCCGCGTCCACGCCCTCATCGGCCCGAACGGATCCGGGAAGTCGACGCTGCTGCGTGTGCTCGCCGGCGACCTCCGGCCGGACGCGGGGGAGGTCGAGGTGGCAGGGGTTGCGCAGCCGGTACGCACGACGCCGCAGGACCGCGTACGCGCCGGAGTCGTCCGCACTCCGCAGCGCACCGCCCTGCTACCGCGGACAACCCCGGCGCGGCAGGTCGAGGTCGGCGCCCGCGGCGGCTCGCGGCCGCGGCAGGCCGTGCTGCGCCACCTGCTCGGCACACCGTCCTCCCGCACCGCCGCGGGGCGCGCGCAGAGGACCGTCGCCGCCGCACTGGTGCGGACCCGCCTCGCGCAGGTCGCGGACGCCGACCCCGCAGCGCTGACCGTGGGGGAGCAGCGGCTGCTCCAGGTCGCCCGCGCGGTCGCCACCGGTGCCAGCGTCCTGCTGCTCGACGAGCCGGCCGCGGGGATGACGGCCGACGAGCGCGCGACGCTGCGGAGCGTGCTGCGCGACCTGGCGGGGAACGGGCTCGCCGTGCTGCTCGTCGAGCACGACATGCGCCTGGTCAACGCGGTGGCCGAGCGGGTCACCGTTCTCGACGCGGGCCGCGTCATCGCTGAGGGGCCGCCCGCGGCCGTGCGTACCGACGACGCCGTGCGTATCGCCTACCTCGGAGCCCCGGCGTGATCCGCACCGCGTTCGTCGCCCTCGCCCTCCTCGCGTCCGCCTGCAACGCCCAGGGCAAGCAGGAGCGGGACGTGCTGGTCGTGGTGTCCGCCCCGCTGACCGCGCAGCCGTGGATCGCCGCCTTCGCCGAGCGGGGCGCCCGGCTCGCGGCCGACCAGGTCAACGCCGACGGCGGCGCCGCCGGCAAGAAGCTCGTCATCAGCGTGCTGGACAACGGCGGCTCGCCGCAGCGCGCCGTCGCGAACGCCCGGACCGCTGTCGCCAAGGGCGCGGCTGCGATCATCACCGACGGGGTCGGCGCGGTCGCCGCGACCGAGGTCACGGACCCCGCGAACCTGCCGCTGTTCGTCGTCTTCGAGGGCGGGGTCGACCTGGTCGACCCGACGGAGCGGCCGACGCTGTTCCGGATGGCCCCGTCGAACAAGCCCATGAGCATCCGGCTGTCCGACTACCTGTCCGAGCGGGTAAAGGCGGTCGGGCTGCTCTCGGACGACTCCTCGTACGGGCGTGAAGGCGCGGCGCAGAGCCGGATCGCCTTCCGCCGCAACGGGATCCAGGTGCTCGCGGACGCGTCGGTGCCCGAGGGCGCGAGCGACGTGGCGCCGCAGGTGCTGCAGGCGCGGCGCAACGGTGCGAAGGCGCTCGTCGTCTGGGCCCGCGCCGCGGGCGTTGCCGCGGTCGTGCGCGCCGCCCGCTCCAGCGGCTGGGACGTGCCGGTCTACACCGGCCCCAGCGGCGAGGACCCGCTGGTCCGCCAGCGGCTCGCGGACCACCCGGAGTGGCTCGACGGCCTGACGTTCGTCTCGTTCCGGATCACCAGCGAGACGGGCGTGGCGCCCTTTGCCGCGTACCGCAAGGCGTACGTCGCGAAGTACGGCGAGGACGAGGTGGGCGTCTCGTCCGGCGGCACGCCGGTGCTCATGCCGCCGGACTGGTCGACGTACTCCTACGACGCCGTCAAGCTGCTCGCGGCCTCCCTCGAGGGCAGCAAGGGGAAGACGGGCGCGCCACTCATGGCGGCGCTCAACCGCACGGTCATCACCGGCGCCAACGGCGACGAGCGCGGCTTCAACCCGGGGGACCGGGAGGGCGTGAGCCCCGACGACATGTACTTCGGCCGCTTCACCGACCTGCGCTTCGCGCCGGTGAAGGACGACGTGCTGTCCACCAACCTGCCGACGGTGGAGCAGTAGCCGTGTGCGGCCGGTACGCCAGCAGCGCCAACCCTGACGACCTCGCGCAGTACTTCACCGTCGAGGAGCCGCCGGAGGAGGTGCTGCCGCCGTCGTACAACGTGGCGCCGACCGACCCCGTGTACGTCGTCGTCGAACGGCACGAGAAGCGGCAGCTGAAGGTCGTGCGCTGGGGGCTCGTGCCGTCGTGGGCGAAGGACCCCAAGGTGGGTGCGCGCTTCATCAACGCGCGGCGCGAGACGGTGCAGGACAAGCCGGCGTTCCGGGCGGCCTACCAGCGGCGGCGCTGCCTGGTGCCGGCCGACGGCTACTACGAGTGGCAGAAGCTGGGCGGGGAGAAGCAGCCGTACTTCCTGGTGGCGCAGGACCGGAGCCCGCTCGCGATGGCAGGGCTGTACGAGGTATGGAAGTCGCCGGAAGACCAGTGGTTGTGGACCTGCACGGTCATCACGACCGAGGCGGCCGACGAGCTCGGCCACATCCACGACCGCACGCCGCTGCTCGTCCCGAAGGACGCGTGGGGCCGCTGGCTCGACCCGTCGGTCGAGGAGCCGGGGCAGGATCTGCTGGTACCGGGAACGCCGGGCGTGCTCGACGCCTGGCCGGTCAGCAAGGCCGTCGGCAACGTGCGCAACAACGGGCCGGAGCTCGTGCAGCCGGTCTAGGACTCGCGCCAGATCAGCGCTCCGTTGGCGAGCAGCAGCAGAAGTGCGAGCGACGCCAGGGCGATCGGCCCCTTCTTCGGGTGCAGCACCTCGCGGAGAGCGGCGACCTTCTCCGGCACGGCGAACGCGTACCGGAACACGGTGCTGCCCGTGCCCGGCAGGTCGGCGCCGAGGTACGGCGAGTACGACGACGCCCGCGCGCCGCTCGCCGCGACCTGCACCAGCAGCTCCAGCGCCGACCTGCGTGCAGCGGCGTCCGGCTCCGTCGCGGCCCACGCGGCCCACGTGGCCGCGCCGCCGGGTGGCCTCAGCTGCCGCGGGTCGAGCGCGGGAACCGCGGTCAGCTGCAGGTCGAAGGGGCCGGCGCCGCTGGCGGTGGCCGTCAGCTCCACCGGCGAGGTGAGCGTGCCGTCGACGGCTGCGCCGCCCTCGACCGGCGTCAGCCCCGGACCGGCGGCCGTGCCG
The DNA here is from genome assembly GCA_046262175.1 of Mycobacteriales bacterium. Lineage (GTDB taxonomy): Bacteria > Actinomycetota > Actinomycetes > Mycobacteriales > SCTD01 > RYN-124. The sequence continues at coordinate 6,388 of JBHENF010000008.1, read as the reverse complement.
GCAAGGCGGAGGGTGCCCGTGACGCGGAGCGGCACGGACTGCTCACCGGCGAACTGCGCCGGCGACGTCACCTGGAGGGTCCGCGGCAGGCCGTTCTCCGTCGACGGCAGACGCGGTCCGGCGGCGCCGTCCGCAGCGGCACGCGCGGCGTCGAGGGCCGCGGCGACCTCGTCGGCAGGGGCGTCGTCAGCGGTCGGCAGGTCCGCGGGCTGCGCCGTCCGGTTCTCCAGCCGTACGACGACCGTCCCCGGACCAGGGATGCGACCGCCCGGCTCCAGTGGGCGGGACCCGGCCGCGTCGGTGAACGTGACGGTGACCGCCATCGGAAGCCGCGCCGCCTCCAGCGCCGCGTCCAGCGTCAGTCGCGCGGCGAGCCGCCGGTCGCCCGGCGTGAAGCCCTGCCAGACGACGGCGCCGAACTTGGTGTTGGGCGGGTCCTCGCCCTCGGTCAGCGGCACCGCGGCCCGGGCTGGCCCGCGCTCGCGGATCGCGTAGTCCCCGACGCCCTGCAGCACGAGCCGCTGCTCGAGCTGCACACGCGCGGGGCTGCCGTCCCCGGCCATGCCGACCAGCACGACCTCGTCGTTGCGGACCTCTCCAGGCACCTGCGACGGCCGGCAACGGTCCGGCAGGCCGCCCGCGGCCTGGCACAGGGCAGTGACCTCCTGCGCGCTGCGCGCCTGCGGGGCGGGGAGCACCAGGTCGGCCGCGGCCGCCGGAAGCGCGCTCGTCAGGACCAGCAGGAGCGCGGCACAGGTGACCCGGAGCGCCGGGCGGGTAGGCATGACCTGCACATCGACCATCCGAACACAGGAGCACCCGTGGACCTGCAGGACGCCCGACAGCAGCTCGAGCAGATGCTCAGCGAGCTCGACGCCGCGACGACGACGCTGGAGAACGAGGGTGCCGGTGAGTCCAGCGAGCTGAGCACGCACGACCAGCACCCGGCCGACACCGCTAGCGAGATCGCCGACAACGACCGCGAGAACGCCATCATCGAGGCCGCCGACGAGCAGCGCGTGCAGGTCCGCGAGGCGCTGGCCCGCATCGAGGCCGGCACGTACGGCACCTGCGTCGACTGCGGTACGCAGATCAGCGAGGCGCGGCTGCAGGTCCGGCCCGAGGCCGCCCGCTGCATCGAGTGCCAGGCGAAGGCCGAAGCCGCCGCCTAGGCAGGGTTGCGGGCGCTCGCCACGAGGTGGATGCCCGTCGACTCGCCCTCGCGCTCCTGCGCGAGGGCGAGCTCGCTCGTCACCAGCGCGCGCAGCGCCTCGGTCCCGCCTTCGGCCAGCGCCCGCTCGACGGTTGCCGGGGACAGCACCGTGCGCGGTCGCACCCAGTCGACCTCATAGCGACGTCGGCGAGCAGGCCCGCCAGCTCCTCCGGCCAGAAGCACCGCGTGATCGCGCCGGACGGGTCCGGCACCAGCACCACGTCGGCGGACGGCACGTCGGCCAGCTCGGCCCAGCGGCCCTGGTCGGCGAGCCGGGCCAGCCCGAGCAGCAGCGACTCGACGACCAGCAGCAGCCGTCCCCCCGGCTTCAGCACGCGCAGCAGCTCGTCGACCGTCACCTCCGCCGCCAGGCACATCGACAGCGCCCGCGCCTCGGCCAGCACCGCGTCGACGCTGCCGTCGACGAGCCAGCCGAGCGCGCGCGCGTCCGCACGGACCGGTGTCACACCGTCCGTCCGGACGTCGCCGTTGACCAGGAGGATGTGGTGGCCGTCCTTGCTGAGCTGCTCCGCGAACCTCGACCGCCCGCCGGACAGGTCGAGCACCAGCGACGGCGGCTCGGGCGCCCACGCCGCGAGCTGGGCGCACGCGACCTCTTCGTAGAACTGCCAGTACGGCGAGTCGTCGGCCGGTTCTGGGGATGCCCGCGGCAGCTCGATCTCGTCCATCGGCACGCCGGGTCTCTACCCTTTCCTGGCGTGTCCACCATCCGCACGGTGGCGTCGCCGCGCGGTCCCGCCCGTCTGCACGAGGACGCCGGCGACGCCGGGCTGCTGGTGCTGGGTCACGGCGCCGGCGGCGGCCCGGAAGCGCCGGACCTGCTCGCCGCCCGCGACGGCGCCCTCGACGCAGGCTGGGCCGTCTGCCGGTTGGAGCAGCCGTGGCGGGTGGCGGGCCGCCGGATCGCCGAAGCCCCTCTCCACCTGGACGCGGCGTGGACGGCGGTCGTACGGGAGCTCGCGCAGCGCCCGCTGGTGCTCGGCGGCCGCAGCAGCGGTGCGAGGGTCGCCTGCCGTACCGCGTCGGAGCTCGGCGCCGCTGCCGTGCTCGCGCTGGCGTTCCCGCTGGTGCCGCCCGGCCGCGCCGTCAGCCGCGCGCACGAGCTGGCGCTGCCGACCGTCCCGGTGCTGGTCGTGCAGGGGGAGCGGGACGCGTTCGGCGTGCCGCCGGGTGCGGCGGTGGTGGCAGGCGCCGACCACGGGTTCGCCGTCCGCAAGCGGGACGCCGACCCGCTTCCCGTCGTACGGGAGCTCGTACGGGCGTTCCTTCAGACGGTGACGTAGACGTTCGCCGCGACGTCCCGCTCGAGCGTCACCGCGAGGCCGTCGACGCGCAGCTGCACGTCGCCCGTCGCGCTGGAGGCGACGACGACCTCCTGGCCGGGCAGCAGGTGCGCCGACTCCAGGTCCCGCATGTGGCCGATCTGCGTCTGCAGGTGCTCGTCGATCCTCCGTACGACGCACGAGCGACCCTCGCCGACCGTAGACAGCGGCTGCAGCGGCCCCGGGTCGGTCGCGTTGGCCGAACCGGGGATCGGGTTGCCGTGCGGGCAGTGCCCGGGGTCGCCGAGCAGCGCGACGAGGTGCGCCTCCAGCGTGTCGCTGATGGCGTGCTCGAGCCGGCAGGCCTCCTCGTGCACCTGCGCCCACGGCACCTTGAGGATGTCGACCAGCAGCAGCTCGGCGAGGCGGTGCCGGCGCAGGACCGAGGTCGCGTACGCGCGGCCCGTGTCGGTCAGGTGCATCACGCGGTCGGCGTCGAGCGTCAGGTAGCCCTCGCGCTCGAGCCGCTTGACGGTCTCGCTGACGGCCGGTGCGGTGACGCCGAGCCGCTCGACCAGCCGGGCGCGCAGCGGGACGACCCCGGACTCCTCCAGCTCGAGGATCGTCTCGAGGTACTGCTCAACCGCAGGGTGGTGGCCGTCCACGGCTGCAGCGTACGTCCGGGAATCCCGCTCGACCGGCGCGACGTTGTGCCGGACATGCCGACTACGTGCGCCGAGCCTGCGGCACAGCTCACCGTGCCGGTCGTGCTCTCACGGGTAGGATCGGGCCGCCAGGTGGAGCGCGTTGTGGAGGAGGTGGGAGCGGTCGAGACCGAGACGAGCGAGCAGCGGACAGCGCGGTTCGAGCGCGACGCCCTGCCGTTCCTCGACCAGCTGTACGCCGCTGCCATGCGCATGACGCGCAACCCTGCAGACGCCGAGGACCTGGTCCAGGAAACCTTCGTCAAGGCGTTCGCCGCGTTCCACCAGTTCCAGGAGGGCACCAACCTCAAGGCCTGGCTGTACCGCATCCTCACCAACACGTTCATCAACACGTACCGCAAGAAGCAGCGCCAGCCGCTGCAGTCGCCGACCGACGAGATCACCGACTGGCAGCTGGCGTCCGCCGAGGCGCATCAGAGCACCGGCCTGCGCAGCGCGGAGATGGAGGCGCTGGACCACCTGCCGGACAGCGACGTCAAGGACGCCCTGCAGGAGCTGCCCGAGGACTTCCGGATGGCGGTCTACCTGGCCGACGTCGAGGGGTTCTCGTACAAGGAGATCGCCGAGATCATGGGCACTCCGATCGGGACCGTGATGAGCCGCCTGCACCGCGGCCGGCGCGGGCTGAAGGCGAAGCTCGCTGACTACGCGGTCGACCGCGGTCTGGTGAAGGCGGCCGAGGCATGAGCTGCGGCGACCCGCACGAGACCCCGTGCAGTGAGGTGCTGGAGAACGTCTACCTGTACCTGGACGGGGAGGCCGACGAGCACACCCGTGGGCACGTCCGCATCCACCTCGACGAGTGCGCGCCGTGCCTGCGCAAGTTCGGGCTGGAGCAGGCCGTGAAGACGCTCGTCGCCCGGTGTTGCGGGGGCGACCACCCGCCGCCGGACCTGCGCGAGCGCGTCATGGTGCGCATCCAGGAAGTCCGCCTCGAGATCGAGCACGTCGAGTTCCGGGCGGAGTAGCCCGCGTCGACGGGCGCGACGTCGAGTACGCCGAGTGGGGCGACCCTGACGGGTTCCCGGTTGTCGTTCTGCACGGCACGCCCGGGTCGCGGCTGGGGCGGTTCTCCGACCCTGAGCGGCTCGCCGCCACCGGGATGCGCCAGATCGGGATCAACCGGCCGGGGTACGGCGGGTCTACGCGGCTGCCTGACCGGTCCGTCGCGGACGTCGTGACGGACGTGGAGGCCGTGGTCGACGCGCTGGGGGTTGCGCGGTTCGCCGTCGTCGGCGACTCCGGCGGAGGGCCGCACGCGCTGGCCGTCGCGGCGGTCCTGAGCGAGCGGGTGGCCCGCTGCCGCGTCACCGGATGCCTTGCGCCGTATGGGATCCCGGCGTTCTTCGACGGGATGGACCCGCACAACGTCGAGGAGTGGGAGCTGGTCGTCGCGGGGCGGGGCGAGGCGGAGGTTCGGCGGCGGGTCGAGCTGATGCGGGCGCGGGTGGTCGAGGACCCGGCGACGGTGTACGCGGACCTCGCTCTGACGGCCAGCGACCGTCGCGCGCTGTCGGACGACCGGGCGTTCGCGGTGCGGCGGGAGTCGCTCGCGGAGGCGCTGACGACCCACCACGGCTGGTACGACGACGATGTCGCGTTCAGCCGGGCGTGGGGCTTCGAGGTGACGGACGTGCGGGTGCCGGTCGAGGTCCGGTACGGCCGGCACGACGTGTTCGTCCCGCCGACCCACGGCGACTGGCTGGCCGCTGCTCTCCCGGACGCGGTCGTCACCGTCTGGCCCGATCGCGGGCACCTCGCGGACCCGGCGCGCGTCCTAACCGACTACGCCGAGCTCGTCGCGGCCTGTCGCTAGGGTCGCTGCATGACGTGGCTGGTGACCGGCGGGGCGGGGTACATCGGGGCGCACGTCGTGAAGGCGATGCTCGACGACGGCCAGGAGGTCGTCGCGCTGGACGACCTGTCGACCGGGGACGCTTCGCGCGTCTCAGGTGCGCCGCTGGTCGAGGGCAGCGTCCTGGACCGCGCCCTGCTCGACCGCACGATGGCGGGGCACGGCGTGACGGGGGTCGTGCACATCGCGGCGAAGAAGCAGGTGGGCGAGTCCGTTGCCGACCCGCTGCTGTACTACCGCGAGAACCTCAGCGGCCTCGTCACGCTGCTGGAGGCGTGTCGCGCCGCCGATGTGGGCTCCTTCGTGTTCTCGTCCAGCGCCGCCACGTACGGCCTGCCCGACGTCGACCTCGTGGACGAGCAGACGCCCGGGGTGCCGCTGTCCCCGTACGGCGAGACGAAGTTGATCGGCGAGTGGCTCACCCGCGACTGCGAGACCGCGTTCGGGCTGCGGACGATGTCGATGCGGTACTTCAACGTCGCCGGCGCGGCGTCACCGTCGCTCGGCGACCCGGGCGTGTTCAACCTGATCCCGCTCGTGTTCCAGGCGCTGGCGGCGGGCGAGCAGCCGAAGGTGTTCGGCGCCGACTACCCGACGCCCGACGGCACGTGCATCCGCGACTACGTGCACGTCGCCGACATCGCAGCGGCGCATCTGGCTGCGGCGCGGGCGCTGGCTGCCGGAGCGGCCTCGGCCACGTACAACATCGGCCGTGGCGAGGGCTCGTCCGTCCTCGAGGTGCTGGACGTGATCGGCACGGTCACCGGACGCGACACCACCCCGCAGGTCGTGGACCGGCGGCCCGGCGACCCCGCTCGGGTCGTCGCCGCTGTGGACCGCATCCGCGACGGGCTCGGTTTCACCGCCACGCGGGACCTGACCGAGATGGTCGAGTCCGCCTGGGCCGGCTGGCAGCAGCGTCAGTAGCTGAAGGTGAGCGCGCCGCCTTCGGCGAACTCGTAGACCGACGGCGCGCCTTTCACCTCCGCAGTGCTCGCCCACTCCGCGTCCTGCAGCCCGCGCGTCTTGACGCACACGGGGCAGGCGTAGAAGCGGCCGCCCGAGGCGACGTACTCCTCGTGCAGCGCGCCGACGTCGGGCGCATCGGGTACGACGACGGTCGCGGCGTAGCCGACGGTCGCCACGTGGATCCCGTCCTTCGTGAGCCACATCAGGACCTGCTTGCCCTTGCGCAGCGCCTCGACGCCCATCAGGTAGCTGATGAGCACGCTCTCCGCGTCGTCGAGCCCGTGCGTCAGGCTGATGATGACCTTGTCGTCAGCCGCCATGGCTGCTCCCTCCCCCAGGTGGA
>JBHENF010000007.1:0-11883 GCA_046262175.1 Mycobacteriales bacterium | reverse complement strand
CGTCAGCTCCTGCGCACCGCCGAGGCACTCCGTCACGTCGTCGCCCGTCAGCTCCACGTGGACGCCCCCGGGGTGCGTACCCAGCTCCGCATGCACCTCGAAGAAGCCGCGCACCTCGTCCATGACGTCGTCGAAGTGCCGCGTCTTGTAGCCGTTCGCGGTCTCCCGGGTGTTGCCGTGCATGGGGTCGCAGCACCAGACAACGCTGTGCGCGCCGCGCGCCTTGTCGACCGCCCGGATGACGTCGGGCAGCACCTGGCGGACCTTGCCCGCCCCCATCCGCGTGATGAGCGTGAGCCGGCCCGGGCGGCCGTCCGGGTCGAGCCGCTCGACCAGGTCGACGACGTCCTTCGGTCTCGCCGACGGCCCGACCTTCACGCCGATCGGGTTGGCGATCCGGCTGAGCAGGTCGACGTGGGCGCCGCCGACATCGCGGGTCCGCTCGCCCACCCAGAGCAGGTGACCTGAGAGGTCGTACGGCTGCCCCGTCTGGTCGTCGGACCGGGTCAGCGCCCGCTCGTACTCGAGCAGCAGCGCCTCGTGGCTGGAGTACAGCTCGACACCGTGCGTCTGCGGCATGGCCTGCAGGTCCAGCCCGCACGCGCGCATGAACGCCAGTGCCCGGTCGATGTCGCGGGCCAGCACCTCGTACCGCTGCCCGGCCGGGGACCGCTTGACGAAGTCCTTGTTCCAGTCGTGCACAGCGGTCAGGTCGGAGTAGCCGCCGGTGGCCAGGCCGCGGATGAGGTTCAGGGCCGCGGCGCTGTTGGCGTACGCGCGAACCATCCGGGTGGGGTCCGGCGTGCGGTCGCCGTACAGGTCGTTGACGGCGTCGCCGCGGTAGGACGGCAGGCCGGTCAGCGCCTCGACGTCGGCGGAGCGCGGCTTCGCGTACTGCCCCGCGAGCCGGCCCACCTTCACGACGGGGACGCTGGCGCCGTACGTCAGCACGACGGCCATCTGCAGCAGGGTGCGGACCTTGCTGCGCAGGCCCTCGTCGGTGTTGGCCGCGAACGTCTCGGCGCAGTCGCCGCCCTGCAGCAGGAACGCCTGGCCGCGGGCGACGGCGGCAAGGCGTTCCATGAGGACATCGCACTCGCGCGGCATCACCAACGGCGGTACGGACGACAGGGTCTCGTAGACCTCGGCCAGCGCCAGCGGGTCGGGCCAGCTCGGCTGCTGCGCCGCCGGAAGTGTCCGCCAGTGCTCCAGATCGGCGGGCGACACGTCGACAAGGCTATCGGAGAAGACAGACCCCCCTGCGACCTTCCGGGCATCGCGGACATGTCGGGACACCGGCTCCCAGCGGGCAGGAAAGCTGGGGCGTTGCGACGGAGGTGCAGGTGCACGAGGACGACGTGTGGTCCGGCCGGCCCGGGCTGGCCCGGCTGGTGCGCGCCGTCGTGTTCCTCGGCCCGCTTGTCGCGAGCCTGCTCGTCACGGCCGTCCTGACCCGTGCCTTCCCCGCTCCTGCCACGACCGGCGCGCGCATCGCCTGGTGGAGCGCGCTGCTGCTGCTGGCGACCGCCACCGTGTGGGCCACCGACCGCGCGCTGCGCCGCCTTGTCCCGCTCGCGGCGCTGCTGGAGATGTCGGTGCTGTTCCCGGGCCGAGCGCCGTCGCGCTTCTCCGTCGCGCGGCAGACGGGTTCGACGCGCCAGCTGGAGGAGCTCGTGGCGCGGGCCCGCGGCAGCGACGAGAACACCGAGCCGGTGATCGCGGCCAGCCGCATCCTGGCGCTGGTCGGCGCGCTGCGCAGCCACGACCGCGCGACCCGCGGGCACTCCGAGCGGGTCCGCGTGCTGACCGACCTCGTTGCCGAGGAGATGGGGCTGTCGCAGCCCGAGCGGGACCGGCTGCGGTGGGCGGCGCTGCTGCACGACATCGGCAAGCTCGATGTGCCGGCCAAGATCCTGAACAAGGCCGGCAAGCCGACGGAGCGGGAGTGGGAGCGACTCCGCAGGCACCCCGCGGCCGGGGCGGCGCTCGCCGCGCCGCTGCTCGAGTGGCTCGGCGCGTCGGCGCCCGTGATCGTCCAGCACCACGAGCGCTGGGACGGCCTCGGCTACCCGGCCGGCCTCGCCGGTGAGCAGATCTGCGTCGGCGCGCGCATCGTCGCCGTGGCCGACGCGTTCGAGGTGATGACCGCTGCCCGGTCGTACAAGAGGGCGAGAACGCGACCGGCCGCGCTGCGCGAGATGGCGAAGATGAGCGGAACGCAGTTCGACCCGGCTGCCGTTCGGGCGCTGCTGTCGATCAGCGCGCCTCGGCTGCGGTGGGCCATGGGGCCGTGGGCGTGGCTCGCGCAGCTGCCGGTCATCGGCACGGCGCCGTCACTCGCCGGTACGGCCGCGGCGGTCGCGGGGCAGACCGCCGCCGGCATCGGCGCGGTCACCCTCGGCACGGGTGTCGGCGTGACGAGCCTGCCGCCGATCACGCCCGTCGACCCGGTCATCGTGCTCGCTCAGCCGTCCGCGCAGCCACGCGTGCCGTCGCCGTCGCCCACCCCTCTGCGGTCGGTGGCAGCCGCTCCGACACCCGGCCAGCCGCTGGCGGTCTCCGTACCGCTGACCCGTCCGGTCGCGACCCGCCCGGCCGCGCGGACCGCTCCACAGCTCGCGCCGTCCGCGCACAGCAACCCGTCGACCGTCCCGACCGTGTCGGCCTCGGCCGCGCCGCTGTTCGAGCGCCGGACTGCGCAGCCGAGCGCCTCCCCGTCCCCCTCCCCCAGCCCGTCGCCGTCCCCCTCGCCGACGCGCAGGGGCAAGCCGCGCAAGCCCTGAGCCGCGCAGGCCTCAGCCGAAGAAGACCTCGGCCTCGGCGTACCGCTCCAGCGGCACCGTCTTCAGCTCGCTCGTCGCCTGCTCCAGCGGCACCCGGACGATGTCGGTCCCCTGCAGCGCGACCATGACGCCGCTCACGCCCTCGTGGACGGCGTCGATGGCGTGCAGGCCGAACCGCGTGGCGAGGACGCGGTCGAACGCGGTCGGGGTGCCGCCGCGCTGCACGTGCCCGAGGACCGTCTGGCGCGACTCGAACCCGGTCCGCTCCTGGATCTCCCGCTCGAGCACCTGTCCGATGCCGCCGAGCCGGACGTGCCCGAACGCGTCGAGGTCGCCCTCCTGCAGCGCCATCGTGCCGTCCTTCGGCTGCGCGCCCTCGGAGACGACGACGATCGGCGCGTAGTGCGACGCGAACCGGTGCCGGATGTGCTCGCAGACCGCATCGATGTCGAACGGTCGCTCCGGGATGAGGATGACGTTGGCGCCGCCGGCGAGGCCGGAGTGCAGGGCGATCCAGCCCGCGTGCCGGCCCATCACCTCGACGATCAGGACGCGGTGGTGCGACTCGGCGGTCGTGTGCAGCCGGTCGATGGCCTCGACGGCGATCTGCACGGCCGTGTCGAAGCCGAACGTGTAGTCGGTGGCGTTCAGGTCGTTGTCGATGGTCTTCGGTACGCCGACCACCGTCAGCCCGGCTGCGGCGAGCTGCGTGGCGACGCCGAGGGTGTCCTCCCCGCCGATCGCGATCAGGGCGTCGACACCGGCGGCGGCGAGGTTCTCGCGGATCCGGTCGACCCCGCCGTCCACCTTGATCGGGTTGGTGCGGCTGCTGCCGAGGATCGTCCCACCGCGCGGCAGGATCCCTCGGACCTGCGGTACGCCGAGCTCCATCGTCACGCCCTCGAGCGGGCCCTTCCAGCCGTCCCGGAACCCGACGAAGTCGTGCCCGTACACCTCGACGCCCTTGCGCACGACCGCCCGGATGACGGCGTTCAGGCCGGGGCAGTCGCCACCGCCGGTCAGCACTCCGATGCGCACGTGCGGCCTCCTCTGGTCGTCGCGGCACCGTATCGGGTCAAGCCCGGCGCCCGATCCGCCGATCCTCCGACCGTGCTCCGCCGGACCGTGCTGACGGCTGCCCTCGTGGCGGCCGCTCTCGCCGTGCCGTGCGCTGCCGCCGCCGATCCCGTGACGGCCCGCGACCTGCCGCGCCTGCAGGCCGAGCTGGCGCAGGTGACCGCTCGCGCGCAGGTGCTGAGCGACCGGCTCGAGCAGGAGGCCGCCCGCGACGGCGGCCTTCGCGTCGCGGTCGAGCGGCTGGCGGAGGAGCACGACCGGGCGCAGGCGCGGCTCGATGCGCGCGCCCGACTCGTCTACATGCGCACCGCGCCCGACCCGCTGTTCTCCCTGCGCTCGCTGGCCGCACCGGGGCTGCGGCGGATCGTGCAGAAGGGGTCGACCGCAGCGCTCACCGTCGACCGGGACCTCGTCGACGCCGTCGCGGAGCAGTCGGCGCAGGTGCTGGCACTGCAGGCGCGGGCGGCGCGGTTCCGTGCGGGGCTGCGCCGGCAGGCCGCGCAGGTGCTGGCCGCTCAGGACCAGGCCCGCACCCTGCTGGCGGAGGCGGAGGCGCTGGCGGCGCAGGAGCAGGCGGCTGCGGAGCTGGCCCGGCTCGCGGAGCAGCGCGCGGCGCTCGACGCGGTGTCGGCGACGGTGACGCTCGTCCTCTCGCCGGCGCAGACCGAGCGCTCCCGGCGGGCCGCTCGCGACCAGGGCCCGGTGCTGGCGGCGGTCGAGGCGGCCGGCGACGGCTATCCGGCGGGGTACCGCCCCAGCGGCCAGACGTTCAGCGGCACCGCGAGCTGGTACGGCCCCGGCTTCGTCGGCTCGCCCACCGCCAGCGGCGCCCCGTACGACCCCGAGCGGCTCACCTGTGCGAACAAGGAGCTCCCGCTCGGCACGGTGATCCGGGTCTCCGCCAACGGCCGGGCGATCAGCTGCCTGGTCAACGACCGGGGCCCGTACGTCGGCGACCGGGTGCTGGACATGTCACGCGCCGGCTCCCGTGCGCTCGGCTACGAGGGCCTGGCGCAGGTGACCGTCGAGGTGCTCAGCGCGGTCGGCTGACGCCTTCGTACGTCGCCGCCCACGCCTTGGGCTCCTTCGGCGCGTAGTACCGGTCCAGGGTGACGATCTCGTACCCGGCCTCGACCAGCAGCTCGTCGATCGGGCGGGCGAGGTGGCAGCCGCCGGCCATCCGCTTCTGCACCGGCTCGAACCGGTGCTGCCACTTCTCCACGCCCTCCGAGGGGGCCCGGCCGTGCTCGACGAAGTGCAGCGTCCCGCCCGGCCGCAGCACGCGCTGAACCTCCGCGAGCGCCTGCGCCACGTCCGGGATCGTGCACAGCGTCCACGTGGACAGCGCGCAGTCGACGCTGTCGTCGGGCAGCGGCAGCGCCTGCCCGTCCAGGCCGACCCGCCGCACCGGCACGGGACACGCCTCCACGCGCTGCGCAGCCCGCTGCCAGGCCACGTCGGACGGCTCCACCGCGAGCACCTCGGTCACGGCGCTCGGGTAGAAGGTCGTGTTGAGGCCCGAGCCGAAGCCGACCTCGAGGACGGTCCCGCTCAGACCCGCGCACACGCGCGTACGCGCCTCGGCGGTGCTCTTCAGCGAGAGCCCGACCTCGACCATCCGCGGGACGACCTGCGTCCGCCAGAACGCCATGACTCAGGCGTTCTTGGACGCCTTGTCGGCCTGCTTGATCTTCTTCGCGGAACGCTTCTCCTTGAGGGACTTGCCCTCCTTCTTGCTGGAGTCCTTCTTCGGTGACTTGTCGGACACGACGACTCCCTGAGGTAGCGCGGGATCGCACCGTACGCGCACTACGGTCGGCCCGTGCGCATATCCCTCGGGGTCTTCGTCTACGTGGTGATCGGCTGCGTCGTCGCCGCCCAGCACGACTTCTTCGCCGACCTGCACCGCATCGACGACATCGCGTCGGCTGTGCTCGCCGTCGTGCTGTGGCCCCTGGTGCTGCTCGGGATCCACGCCCGGATCTAGACCTCCAGACCCAGCGCGTACGCCTACTCGGTCAGCGCCTCGTACCGGACCTTGCAGTGCCGCGCGTCGGCGAGCGCGTCGTGCAGCCCGCTGTGCTGCGTCGGCATCGGCGGGCGGCCGAGGTGCTCCCACAGCTGCCGGACGTCCATCGTGAACCGCGGGATCGCGCGCGGCAGCTCCGGCATCGCGCCCCACAGCTGGCACAGCGCGACGTGGTCGTACGCGCCGTACCAGGCCCAGAGCACGGGGTCGCTGCCGAGGAACGCCAGCAGCTCGTCCCGGATCTGCGCGCGCGGCCGCCAGGTCGAGGCCGGCGGCAGCTGCGGCAGCACGTTGTCGCGCACCCATGGGTGAACCGTCATCGGGTCGAACTCGCTGGAGACCGCGTAGTACTCGCGGCCGTCCTCGGCGACCACGCCGAGCGAGATCAGCGTGACGTCCGGCGCCGTCACCCCGAACTCCGCGTCGTAGAAGAAGCGCACGCCGACATCCTGCCCGTCCCGGCTCGCCGGCGACCTAGGGTCGAGGCATGACGTTCTCGATCGTTGCCCGTAGCGCCGACGGCTCCCAGTGGGGTGTCGCGGTGGCCAGCAAGTTCCTCGCGGTCGGGGCCGCGGTTCCCGCCGCGCACTACGGCGCGGGGGCGTTGGCGACGCAGTCCTTCGCCAACCTCGCGTACAAGCGGGACGGCCTGCACATGCTCAACCGCGGCATGGCCGCGCAGGAGGTGGTCGACAAGCTGACCGGCGCCGACGAGCTGCGCGACCAGCGCCAGCTCGGGGTGGTCGACCGCGACGGCGGAGCGGCCACCTTCACCGGAACTGCGTGCAACGCGTGGGCCGGCGGTCGCACCGGCGACGGCTACGCCGCTCAGGGCAACATCCTCACCGGCCCGGAGGTCGTCGACGCTCTCGCCGAGGCGTACGAGGGGACCGCCGGGCCGCTCGCGCACCGGCTGTACCAGGCGCTGCTCGCCGCGGACCGCGCCGGTGGAGACAAGCGCGGCCGCCAGAGCGCCGCGCTGTTCGTCGTCAGCGAGAACGGCGGGTACGGCGGCGGCAGCGACGTCCTCGTCGACGTGCGCGTGGACGACCACGTCGACCCCGTGCCCGAGCTCGGCCGGCTGCTCGACCTGTACGACCTCTACTTCGGCACCCCCGACCCGGACGCTGTCCTGCCGCTGACCGGCGACCTCGCGACGGAGGTCGAGGACCGGCTGCGGGCGCTGGGCTACGCCAGCCTCGAGGCCTGGGCCGGTGTCGAGAACTACGAGGAGCGCATGGTCGAGGGCGGCATCGACCCGGTGGTGCTCGAGAAGCTGCGCGAAGCCGGCCAGTGAGGTGAGCGTCCTCGCCATCGACGCCGGCACAACGGGCGTCACCGCCCTGGTGGTCGGCGAGGACGGACGGGTCCTCAGCCGCGGGTACCAGGAGTTTCCGCAGCACTTCCCGCAGCCGGGCTGGGTCGAGCACGAGCCCGAGGAGATCTGGGTCAGCACGCTGCAGGCCTGCCGGATCGCGTTGCGAGGCCAGAGCGTGACGGCCGTCGGGATCACCAATCAGCGCGAGACGGCGGTCGTGTGGGACCGGCAGCGACTGTCCGCCCCGCGTCGCGCGATCGTCTGGCAGGACCGCCGGACGACGCAGATCTGCGACCGGCTGAAGGAGGCCGGCGCCGAGCCGCGGGTCGCGGAGCTCACCGGGCTGCGGCTGGACCCGTACTTCACCGCGACCAAGCTCAGCTGGCTGGCCGAGCACGACGCGCAGACGTGGGCCGGCATCACCGACGGCAGCCTCGTCGCCGGGACGGTCGACGCGTACGTCGTCGCGCGCCTGACCGGCGGTGCACGGCATGTGACGGACGCGAGCAACGCCAGCCGGACGCTGCTGTACGACCTGCGCGCCGGCGGGTGGAGCGACGAGCTGTGCGAGCTGTTCGGGGTGCCGCGGTCGGCGCTGCCCGAGGTCGTGCCGTCGTACGGGGAGGTCGGGCGCACCGACCCGGGCTCCTTCCTCGGGCTGGACCTGCCGGTCGCCGGCATCGCCGGTGACCAGCAGGCGGCGCTGTTCGGCCAGGGCTGCTACGACGTGGGCCGGTCGAAGTGCACGTACGGGACGGGCTCGTTCGTCCTCGTCAACACCGGTGGCGAGCCGGTGCTGTCCGACCGGCTGCTCACGACCGTCGCGTGGATGGAGCCGGACGGCTCGCTGGTCTACGCGCTCGAGGGCTCGGTGTTCGTCACCGGGTCGGCCGTCCAGTGGCTGCGCGACGGGCTGCAGCTCATCGGCACGGCCGCCGAGGTCGAGGCGCTCGCGCTGTCGGTGCCCGACAGCGGCGGCGTGGTGTTCGTGCCGGCGCTGACCGGCCTCGGCGCTCCGCATTGGGACCCTGATGCGCGCGGCACGATCCTGGGGATCACCCGCGGCACGACCCGCGCGCACCTCGCCCGCGCCACCCTGGAGGCGATCGCGTTCGAGGTCCGCGACGTCGTGGACGCCATGACCGCCGAGGCGGGCATCGAGGTGCCGCTGCTCCAGGTCGACGGCGGCGCGTCCGCGAACGACCTGCTGTGCCAGACCCAGGCCGACCAGCTCGGTGTCCCGGTGCAGCGCCCCGAGGTCCTCGAGACGACCGCGCTGGGCGCGGCCTTCCTCGCCGGCCTCGGCACCGGCGTCTGGACCAGCCCCGATGAGCTGGCGCAGACGTGGCGGCTCGAGCGCCGCTTCGAGCCAGCGGCCGGGGTCCGCGACGACGGCGCGTACGCCCGATGGACCCGCGCGATCGAGCGCGCGGGCGGTTGGGAGTCGTAGCGCCGTTGTGGCCGGTCACAAGCCACAGCGCGCCGGTTCGTAGCGCCGTCCGGCGGGAGAAGCGGCTGCCCCGTCGAACCCTGAACCCATGCGCCTGCGCCGTCTGCCCGCCGCCCTGTCCGCCGCCGCGCTGGTCGCGCTCGCGGTGCCCGCCGTCGCGCTCGCCAAGCCGGGCGGGCTGCCGGCCGGCGACGCGAAGGCGATCGAAGCGGGCTACGGCGTCGCCGATGCCACCTGGAACGTCGGTGCGGCCGCCGGGCAGTACGCCAACGAGAACACCTCGCTGGCCGAGAACGTCGCCGGGAACGGCGAGATCGACCCGTACCAGTTCTCGCACATCAAGGAGAAGAGCTACGGCGTCCAGTCGCGCCTGAGCGTCCGGGCGATCGTCGTCCAGGGCACCGACGGCCACCGCGTGGCGCTGCTCAAGAGCGACAACTACCTCGCGCAGGACCTCCTGCTCCGCCGCGCCGGGCAGCTGCTCGGCGCCGCCGGCAGCAAGGTCGGCTACGACGACATCCTGCACAGCGCGACGCACAACCACTCGTCGCCGTACTACACGACGACGTCCCCGGGCGTGTTCGTCTTCCAGGACGTCTTCGACCAGCGCATGTTCGAGTACGAGGCCCGCGCGATCCGCGACGCGATCCTCGACGCGGAGGCGGACCTGCAGCCGGCTCGGATGGCTGCCACCACCGTGCCGTTCAGCGCGATGAAGGCCAACGTCGTCGGCCCGGCCACCGCGGACGACAAGACGCCGGCCGGGTACCCGCGCGAGGAGGGCGACACGGGCCTGGTCGTCATGCGCTTCGACGCACTCGGCGCCGGGCCGACGAAGAGCAAGGGCCGCGGCAAGGGCCTCGCCAACCCACGCAGAGCCGGTGACCCGATCGCGGTCTGGATGAACTTCGGCGAGCACCCCGAGAGCCTCGACGGCTACGGCCTGACCACCGGCGACTACGTCGGCGCGCTCGAGCGCTTCGTCCAGCGCGATGTGCACGCGCCGCTCGTCTTCAGCCAGGGCGACGTCGGCTCGTCGGAGGGCCCGTACGAGCGCCCGGACACCTTCACCACCCTGCCGGACGGCACGCTGCGCGCCTTCGCCCACTCCGGCTACGCGCAGATGGAGCGCGGCGCCCGACTCATGGCCGACGCGGTCGTCGCCGGGTTCACCAAGGCAGCCACGGACGAGGCGCAGGTGCCGTACGCCAGCAGCTTCCCGGTGCAGCTGGTGACGGCGTGGGTGCCGGGTCCGCTGTCGCACCCGTACCCGAGCGTCGGCAACTGCAACACCGGCACGACCCTCAACGGCAACCCGGGCGTCGGCGTCGCTCCGGACTGCGAGCGGGTGGGTGGGCCGCAGCAGGACAACCCGGTGGTCTCGCAGCTGCGCCTGCACGGAGTTCCCGTCCCGGACCAGTACGCCGCCCCCGGCTACCCGGCTGTCGAGGAGAACACCCGGCTCAAGCTGCAGGTCGCGCGCTTCGGCGAGGTGCTGCTCGCCTCCTGCGCCTGCGAGGCCCAGGTCGACCTGATCAAGAACCTGGAGAGCCGCGCCAACGCCGTCTCCGGCGACATCTACGACGGCTACGACTGGAGCTCGTCGTGCACCCCGGCCGGGACCGGCTACACCTGTCTCGGCAAGGCGGTGACGAAGGACGCGTACGACCGGATGGTCGCCCAGGTGCACAACGACGCGCGCGGCTGGGACTCCCCCGAGAACGTCGGCAAGGCGTTGAGCGAGCCGGTCGACCCGAAGCAGATCTTCGGCAACTTCACGAAGGAGGAGCTGCCGGCCGGGCGCGGTTTCGCGCTGCCCGTCGGACTCGGGCACAGCGGCGACTACAACGGCTACACCGTGTCGTACCGCGAGTACCAGAACCGGGAGTCGTACCGGAAGGCGCTGACCTCGTACGGCCCGCACACCGCCGACTACATGGTGACCCGGCTGGTGCGCATGGCCGGTGCTCTCAAGGGCGGGCCCGCGTTCACGCTGAGCCCGGAGGAGACGGTGCGGGAGGCGGCCGACGAGCAGCGGCAGGAGTCGCTGGCGACGGTGATCGGCAACGCGTCCGGTGCGGCGTACGACGCCTACCGGGCTGCGCTGCCGGCGGACGTGGGACCGGTCGCGGCACTCACGCAGCCGAAGGACCTGCAGCGCTTCGGCGCCGCGACGTTCAGCTGGCGCGGCGGGTCGACGGCCGTGGACAACCCCGTGGCGCGGGTCGAGCGGCAGGTCGACGGCGTGTGGCAGCCGTACGCCGACATGAGCGGCGAGGTGCAGACGCAGGTCGCGTTCCCGAAGGGCGTCGAGGGTGTCGCCGACACCTACACGGGCCGTCAGGAGTGGAAGTGGACGGCCCAGTTCGAGGCCTTTGACGGCTTCCCGGCCCGGCTGGGTCAGACGCCGGCCGGCACGTACCGGTTCGTCGTCGACGGCGTCTCCCGCACGACCGGCACGGACAAGCCGTACACCGTGTCCTCGCAGCCCTTCCAGGTGACGCCGTGGACCGGCGTCACGGTCAAGGACGCGCAGGTCGACCCCAGCGGCAACGTCTCCTTCGTCGTCCCGGACAGCGACTACCCGACCAGCTACGCCTCGACCTTCCGCACCATCAAGGCCGAGGAGCCGGGCAACGCGAAGACCAAGCCGATCTGCCGCACCTGCGCGTTCCGGCCGTGGGCGCGGTACGGCGCGGCTTCCTCCGCCGTGGTCACGGTGACCCGTGCGTCCGGGGCCGTCGAGCAGGTCCCGGCGACGCTCACCTACACGCCGGGAGCGCCGGCGCGGTTCGGCGTGGCCGCTACGCCCGGCAGCACGCTGGCGACTGCCGCCTTGAACCTGCAGCCGGGTGACAGGGCGGTGCTGCCAGCGGGTTCGGTCCAGGACGTGTACGGCGAGTACAACGGCAGGCCGTTCGCCCTGGCGTAGTCCGCGCCACTGTCCGCCCACTGTTCTGCGCCGCGACCGCTCGGCGCGGGCTCGCGCCCCGGCTTACGCGCCGTCGCTGACCCAGCCGGTGTTGTTGAGCAGGCGGCCGTCTTTGAGGCGGATGGTCGTGCCGCCGACGTGGATGTCGTTGTGGGTGATCTCGCAGAACAGGACGGTGTCGGCGAGGGACGTGACCTGGTTGATGCTGTACGGGTCGGCGTGGTGCGGGATGAGCGGGTGGCCGGTGGGGTCGCCGCGGCTGCAGCCGGCGCCTTGGCAGATCCCGCCGGTCTC
>JBHENF010000006.1:0-4006 GCA_046262175.1 Mycobacteriales bacterium | reverse complement strand
GGCCGCCGTTCTGCCGGACGAAGCCCGGAAGGGACACGGCGCCGGCGACGCGGGTGTCGGAGTACCCCGCGTACATCCGCCCTGTCCCGTCGATGTCGACGGAGAAGTAGTCACCGAGCCGCCGGTCGATGAGCTGCGCCTGGCAGGTCGTGCCGCCCTGGCAGATGGTGCCGACGTGGATGGGGTCCTTCGTGGCGGTAGCCACGCTGAAGCTCGGCGTCGTGGCGGTCCCGCAACCAAGGGCGGTCGTGGTCGCCGCTGCGCGGACGCGCCAGCCGTGCGTGCCGGGCGTCTGCGCGTTGTTGTTAGGGAGCTTCTTGTCGGCCTCGAGCCACATGATCCCGACGCGGCCGTTGTCGCCGACGCCGATCCACGGCCAGATCGCGGTGTTGTCGCCGGTGCTGACCTTGACCGGCGCTGACCAGGTGCGGGCCTGGTCCGTGGACGTGGCCATCCAGATGCCGGCGCTGCGCTCGCCCTTGCCGCTCTCGTCCCACGTGATGTACAGGTTGCCGGACGGGTCGAGGTCGAA
The DNA here is from genome assembly GCA_046262175.1 of Mycobacteriales bacterium. GTDB lineage: Bacteria > Actinomycetota > Actinomycetes > Mycobacteriales > SCTD01 > RYN-124. Next base: position 3,474 of record JBHENF010000006.1, on the reverse strand, counting down.
GGCCGGCCAGTGCGCGAGCAGCTGCGTACCCTGCGCCACGGTGCTCACGTCCAGGCTGGTGAGATCGCCGCTGCGTGCCTTGCGGAAGGCGCCCATGTTGAGCTTGGTGCCGTCCCGCCGCGCCTGATACACGGTGCCGGTGCGCTTGTCGACGCGGATGTCGCCCTCGCCGTCCCCGCCCTTGGTGCTGGGGACGTTGGTGGTGAACGTCTTGCCGCCGTCGGTGCTCTTGCTGATGTAGGCGCCGAGGCCGGGGTCCGGCGGAGTGCCGGTGCCACCGCCGAAGGCGTTGGCGACGAAGTACAACTCGCCCGGCCGGTCCGCCTCCATCCACTGCCGGTCGGTGAGGATCGCGCCCGCGAAGTTCTGGAGGTTGTACGTCGACCCCTTGTCCTTGCTGCTGCTCACGGCGATGTTGGCCAGGTTGATCTCGGAGAAGTAGAGCGTGCCCGCGCTGTCCATCGCGAACTCGGGGTCGGAGAAGCCCGACAGCGGCACGCCCTGCGGCGCCACCACGCGGGGGCGGAAGGTCCACGTCTTGCCGTTGTCGTCACTGGTCCAGATGTAGGTCTGACCCGTGTAGTTCTCGGCGAACGCGCCGGTGCCGGGGTTCGGCGCCTCCGGCGTGAAGAAATGGGTGGTGCCCGCGTGGGCGCTGTAGAGCAGGCGACCGTTCGGGTAGGTGAAAACCAGAGGCTCGCCGCCCGCCCGGTTCTTGTCGACGTACGTCGGCTCGGCGAAGGACAGCGCTGGCGGAGCGGGGCAGGCGTTGCCGGCTGCCGTGGGCGCGGCCTGGGCAGCCGTCGTGAGGAGAGCGGGACTGGCGAGCAGGCAGCCGGCGGCGAGGGCGGTGATCGCGAGCTTCATGCCGTCCTGGTTCGACCTCTTTGCTCCGAATCCTGCCTCGCCCGGTAGGCGCGTACGAGCCCCGGCCCGGCGACCGCGACCCGCCTCGCCCTTCCGACCCGCACCCGGCCGGTGAGCACCGAGTAGTCGGCCTCCTCGACCGCGTCGAGGATCCCCCCGTACAGCGTGAGGGCGGTCTCGATGCACGGCCGGCTGGTCGGGTGCAGCAGGCGGACGCCCTGCCGGGCCGTGCGGTAGATCTCGCGGGTGCGGGCCACCTCGAACGCGAGCAGTCTGCGGATCCGCGCGTCGACGACGCCGCGCTCGAGGTGCTCGCGGGTGACGCCGAACGTCGCGAGGTCCTCCGTGGGCAGGTAGATGCGCCCGCGCTGGAGGTCCTCGCCGACGTCACGGATGAAGTTGCTGAGCTGGAAAGCGATGCCGAGGTCCGCGGCGTACGGATCGGCGACCTCGCGCGGGACGAGCGGCTCGAGCACCGGGACCATCTGCAGCCCGATGACCGCGGCCGAGCCGTGGACGTAGACCATGAGGTCCTCGTACGTGGCGTACTCGGTCACCGTCAGGTCCATCCGCATGCTGGCGAGGAAGTCCTCGACGTACGACAGCGGGATGTCCCAGCGGCGAACCGTGTCGACGACCGCCTTGCTGATCGGGTGGTCGCTGCCGCCTTGCTTCACGTCCTTCAAGAACTGCGCGCCCCAGGTGGTGAGCCAGTCCGCCTTCTCGGCGTCGGTGAGGGTGCTCGCGAGGTCGTCGACGATCTCGTCCGCGTACCGCGCGAAGCCGTACAGCGCGTGCACGTACGGGCGCTTCGCCGCGGGGAGGAGGAGCGTCGCCAGGTAGTACGTCTTGCCGTGGCTGGCGTTGAGCTTCCGGCAGGCCTCGTAGCTCGCCCGCAGCGCCGGGTCCGTGATCCCCGCCGCGTCCAGCTCCCTCGCGCTCATGTCGAGGATCCTTCCAGCCCGGCTGGCCCGCCGCCGCAGTCACACCCGTACCAGAACGCACACAGACTGATCGGATGGGTCCCGCCGCGCCGCCCGGTCGGCCCCTGTGGATCAGTGCGTGTGCGTCCACAGCCGAGGCGGGGCCGCCGCTGACCCGGCCGCGGTTCAGCGACCGTTGCGGGCATGAATCTCCGCAGGGACGTCATACGCAGCCACCAGTCGGCGGCCCTGGGCTGGGGCCTGCCGCTCGTGGCGCCGCCCGGGAGGCAGCACGTGACGCTGCCGCGCAACGCATCGCGCGTCGTGCTGCCCGGAGTCAGGATCCACCGCGCAGACCTCCCCCCGCAGGACGTCCAGCTCGTGCACGGGCGGCTCATGACGACGCCGCTGCGGACCGTGCTCGACCTGGGCCGGACCCTTCCGCTGCCGGAGGCGCTCGGCCTGGTGGACGCGGCGCTGCGCACGAAGCTCGTACGGAGGTCGGACCTGCAGGCGCGCGCGGCTGTCGCCCGCGGTACGGGATCGGGCCGGCTGGGCCGTACGGTTGCGCTGGCCGACGCCCGGAGCGAGTCCTTCCTCGAGTCGCGCTGCCGCGGAATCCTGATCCAGGCGGGGCTCGCGCCGGAGAAGGTGCAGCACGTCATCTACGACGACCGCGGCCGGTGGATCGGCCGCGTCGACTTCGCGTGGCCGTCGCGTCGCGTCGTGGTGGAGGTCGACGGGTTCGCCTTCCACGCTGACCGTGCGGCGTACCGCAACGACCGTCGGCGGCTCAACTCGCTGGGGCTCGCCGGGTGGCTCGTGCTGCGCTTCACCTGGGAGGACGTGGTCACGAATCCGGACGCGGTCTGCTCGGCTGTAGCGGCCGCCCTCGAGGTGGTCACGGTGGCGGCATGACGCAGACGGAGTGATCGCCGGCGGGAGCGCGGGAGGGCCCGCGGCTTACGCCGTACGGCGTCGGCGCGCGGCGACCACGGCCAGCGCCATCAGCGCGAGCGCGCCAAGCGGCAGGCCGACCCCGAGGCCGGTCGCCGCGAGACGGCCGCCGCCCGTCGGGGCGGGAGCCGTCGGCGGGGCTGCCGGCGGAGCGGCGGGCGGCTGCTGCGGGGTCGTCCCCGGCGCGGTCGCCGCGGCCGGCAGCGTCACCTCGAAGACCTCGATGCCGCGGACCGCGTCCGCCGTGTAGACCAGGTTGGTCTTCCGGCCGGGGATGGTCACACCCGCGGCGTCGCGCTGCGGCACCCAGTACGCGTCCCACACCTGCGTCGCGCCACCGGTCGCGTAGCCGAGCTGCTTGATCGCCTTCGGATCGCGCACGTCGAGGATCCGCAGGCCGGCGCCATACTCCCCGAGCGCGACGAAGCCACCCTGGTGGTAGTCGAACCAGTGCGCGGAGCAGAACACATCCACCGGCGTGCTTGCGCCGCCGCCGAACTCCGCGGCCGGGACCGTCTGGTCGAGCGGCGAGATCGTGCCGAGGTCAGGCGTCTTCCCGTCCGGGTTCTTCGCGCGGTACGCCGCGGCGTCGAGGTCCGGGATGTACCAGGTCTGGAAGCTTCCCGCCTGGCTGCAGACGAGCTCGTCCCCGTCGTCGAAGTAGTCCTCCTCCGTCACGAGCAGGACGTTGCCGTTGGCGACCGACGGCGGGGCGCCGGGCCTGAAC
>JBHENF010000005.1:0-12061 GCA_046262175.1 Mycobacteriales bacterium | reverse complement strand
GGACGAGAAGGAGCTGCCGGTCGGCGAGGAGAACGTCGGCGAGATCGTCATCCGGGGCCACAACATCATGAAGGGCTACTACAAGAACCCGGAGGCGACGGCCGAGGCGTTCAAGGGCGGCTGGTTCCACACCGGCGACCTGGCCTACAAGGACGAGGACGGCTACTTCTTCGTCGTCGACCGCAAGAAGGACCTGATCATCCGCGGCGGTTACAACGTCTACCCCCGCGAGATCGAGGAGGTCCTGTACGCCAACCCCGCCATCGCCGAGGCCGCCGTGATCGGGAAGAAGGACGAGAAGCTCGGCGAGGAGGTCGTCGCCGTCGTGACCCTGAAGGACGGCGCGTCGACCACGCCCGAGGAGGTCATCGCGTACTGCAAGGAGCGGCTCGCGGCGTACAAGTACCCGCGAGAGGTCCGCATCGTCGACGCGCTGCCCATGGGCCCCACCGGCAAGATCCTGAAGAAGGAGCTGCGTTGATCAACAGCGTCCGCGGTCCGGTCGATCCGGCCGACCTCGGCGTCACCCTGGCGCACGAGCACGTCTTCGTCCTCACCGCTGACTCGCAGCAGCAGTGGGGCGCCCACACGGGGGAGTGGGACGAGGAGAGCCGGGTCGCCGAGGCGGTGGAGAAGCTGCAGGCGCTCGTCGAGTCTGGCGTGCAGACGATCGTGGACCCGACCGTCGACGGGCTCGGCCGCAACATCCCGCGGATCGTGCGCATCAACGAGCAGGTGCCAGACCTGAACATCCTCGTCGCGACCGGCGTCTACACCTACACCGACGTGCCGAGCTTCTTCGCGCACCGTGGCCCCGCGGTGCTGCCCGACCTGCCCGAGCCGATGGTCGAGCTGTTCGTGAAGGACATCGAGCACGGCATCCAGGGCACCGACGTCAAGGCTGCGTTCCTCAAGTGCGCCATCGACCACCACGGGCTGACCAGCGGTGTGGAGCGGGTGCTGCGGGCGTGCGCGAAGGCGCAGCTGCAGACGGGCGTCCCGCTGATGGTGCACACCCACCCAGGCTCCAAGACGGGCCTCGAGGTGCAGCGGGTGCTGGCCGACGAGGGTGTCTCGCCGAGCAACGTGCTGCTCGCGCACAGCGGTGACACGAGCGACGCGGACCACCTGCAGGCGCTGGCCGAGGCGGGCTTCCTGCTGGGCATGGACCGGTTCGGCATCGACCTGGAGATGGACCACGCGGCCCGCGTCGGGATCGTCGTCGAGCTGTGCAAGCGCGGCTTCGCCGGCTCGATGGTGCTGGCGCAGGACGCCGCGTGCTACCTGGACTGGATCTCGCCCGACCTGATGCCGATGATGCCGGACTGGAACTACCTGCACGTGCAGAAGGACGTCGTCCCGGCGCTGCTCGAGGCGGGTGTGACGCAGGAGCAGGTGGACCAGATGCTGGTCGGGAACCCGCGGCGGTTCTTCGGCGGGTGATGCTGTACGGGTGAAGGGCTTCCGTCCGGACGTCGAGGGGCTGCGCGGCGTCGCGGTGCTGCTCGTCGTCGCCGGGCACCTGACCGGCTGGCCGCGCGGCGGGTTCCTCGGTGTCGACGTCTTCTTCGTCCTGTCCGGGTTCCTCATCACGGGGCTGCTGGCGGACGAGGGGGAGCGCACGGGGCGGATCAGCCTGCGGCGGTTCTACGCCCGGCGGGCCCGCCGGCTGCTGCCGGTCGCCGTCCTGGTGCTGATCGCCACGGACCTCGCAGCCGGGCTGCTCCTGCTGCCGGCGCGGGCGCACGCGACGGTCGTCGACTCGCTGTGGTCGCTCGCCTCGCTGGCCAACGTCCACTTCGCGCGGCTCGGCACTGACTACTTCTCGCTGACCCGTCCGCCATCGGCAGTGCAGCACTACTGGTCGCTGTCGGTCGAGGAGCAGTTCTACTTCGTCTGGCCGACACTCGCCCTGGCCGCGCTGGCGCTTGCACGGCACCGAGGCTGGCCGGCCCGCCGACTGCTCGTCGTCCTCGCGCTGCTCGTCGTGGCCGGGTCGTTCACCTGGTCGGTCGTCTCCGGCGGCGCGTCCTACTTCTCCTCGCCGGCGCGGGCGTGGGAGCTCGGCGTCGGCGCGCTGCTCGCGCTGGCCGGTCTGCAGGTGCAGTCGCGGCCGGGCTTCGCCGTGCTCGGCGGCGTCGGCCTGCTCGCGTCGGTGCTCGTCATCGGTCCGACGACGGCGGTGCCCGGTTACGCCGCGGCGCTGCCGGCTCTCGCGACCGTGACTCTGCTGCACGGGGCGCCACCGGTGCTCGGCTGGCGCCCGCTGCGGTACGTGGGCCGCATCTCGTACTCGCTCTACCTCTGGCACTGGCCCGTTGTGGTGCTCGCCGCGGACGTGCCGGGGGGTACCTCGACGGCCGGGAAGGTGCTGTGCGCGCTGCTCGTGCTCGCCCTGTCGGTCGGGTCGTACCACGTGGTCGAGGCACCGGTGCGTGCCTCCAGCTGGCTCTCGCCGAAGCCGCGCGGTCGTCGCCGCCCGTCCTGGGCGCCGGCCGTCGGCGTGGGCGCGGTGGCGGCGTTCGTCGGCGCGTACGTCTTGACCGTGCCGGCGGAGCAGCCGCGAGCGGTGCCGGCGCCGGTGCCGGTGGCGGTCGACAAGGGGGAGGTGCCGGCCGACCTGACTCCGCAGATCCGCGCCGGCCTCGCCCTGCGCGACTGGCCGGCAGGCCTCGACGACGTCGCCTCCCTCGTCGTCCCGGAGTGGGGAGACGACAAGTGCCTCGACGTCGGGCCGCGCAATGCGGACCGCTGCACCTACGGCCCAGCCGAGGCAACGAAGGATGCGGCATTGCTCGGGGACTCGGTGGCGATCAGCTGGATGCCGGCGCTGCGCAAGGCGGCGGACGATGGTGGGTTCCGGCTGCACGTGCTGACGCGGCGGCAGTGCCCGAACGCCCGCATCCCCGGCGGAACGGCGAAGGCGGTGTCCGCGAGCTGCGCGGAGCACCAGCAGTGGGCCGCCGAGCAGGTGCTGCGGATGAAGCCGGACCTGGTGGTCCTGTCCAACCGGTACGGCGACGCGACGGCCGCGCAGTGGGCGGACGGTACGGCGGCGGCCTTCGCTCGCCTCGCGCCGGCGGGATCCCCCACCGTCGTCCTCGCGCCGCCGCCGGAGACGGGCAACCTGCAGAAGTGCTACACGCGGCTGTCCCGTCCGCAGCAGTGCACGGCCTCGATCAGCACCGAGTACGACGCCTTTCTCCGCGTCGAGCGGGCGGCTGCCGTGCAGGCAGGTGCCAGGTTCGTCGACACCCGGTCGTGGTCGTGCCTCGACGGCCGCTGCCCCGCGATCGTGGCGGGCCTGCCGGTGCACTTCGACGGCCGGCACCTGAGCGAGCCGTACGCGCGGCTCCTCGGGCCGTACGTCTCGCAGGCAGTGCGCATCAGCTGACGAGCAGCACCACGCCGACGACGGTGCCGAGCGCGATGACCGCCGCGCGCATGACCGCGTTGGGCAGCCGCCGCGCGACGGAGACGCCGAGGGTGCCGCCGGCGAAAGCGGTCACCGCGAGCAGCGCGGCATAGGACCAGGCCACTCTGGCGCTGACGACGAAGACAACGACACCGACGACGTTGACCAGCAGCGACAGCACGCCCTTGAGCGCGTTGAGCCGCTGCAGCTCGTCGGCGACGAGGATGCCGAGGACCGCGAGCAGCAGGACGCCGAGTCCAGCGCCGAAGTACGAGCCGTAGACGGCCCCTACGCCGACTGCTACGCGCGCGGTCCAGGGGACGCCGGGAGTCCCGGCGCGGCGCACGGCGAGCTGGCGGGCCAGTCGAGGCTGCACCGCGAGCAGTGCGCAGGACGTCAGCACGAGGTACGGGACCAGCGCACGGAACGCGTCCTCGGGCGTGATCAGCAGCAGGACAGCCCCCGCGACGGCGCCGATGACCGCGAACGGCAGCAGCGCCCGCACGCGGTGCCCCTGGTCGGCCAGCTCGCGACGGTAGGCGAGCGAGCCGCCGGCGTAGCCCGACAGCAGGCCGACCGACGACGTCACGTTGGCGACGACCGGCGGCAGGCCGACGGCGAGCAGCGCCGGGAAGGACACCAGCGTGCCGCCGCCGGCCACTGCGTTGACGCCGCCGGCCAGCAGCCCTGAGGCTCCGACCAGCAGTGCGTCGCCAGGGCTCACGCCCCTGACGCTAGGCGTTCGTCAGCTGGGGGAGCGGCGCGACCCGCGGGTCCTCCGCGTCGGCGAAGTAGTCGCCCGGCTCCGTCGCGTCCGCGCCTTCGGGCGCCTTCAGTGCGCGCAGCAGCAGCGTGCCCCCGACGCAGATCAGCAGGTTGAGCACGAACGCCGTCAGCGCGATGTAGCCGTTGCGCCCGTTCAGCAGCGGGATCAGCGCCGACGAGCCGCCGAAGTGCTTGCCGGTCGCGGGGTTCAGCACCTGGTACGCCTTCACGGTGCCGTAGACCATCGACACCGCCCAGCCGGCGAGCAGCGCCCAGCGGTGGAACCAGCGGGTGAACAGGCCGAACACGATCGCCGGGAACGTCTGCAGCATCCAGATGCCGCCGAGCAGCTGGAAGTTGATGGCCAGGGTCTTGTCCAGCGTGAGCACGAAGATGAGCGCGCCGACCTTCACGACCAGCGAGGTCAGCTTCGACACCCGCGCCTCCTCGGCGTGCGTGGCGCCGGGGCGGAAGAACTCCTTGTAGACGTTGCGGGTGAACAGGTTCGCGGCGGCGATGGACATGATGGCCGCCGGAACCAGCGCGCCGATCGCGATGGCCGCGAACGCGATGCCAGTGAACCAGCTCGGGAACATGTTCTCGAACAGCTGCGGCACCGCGAGCTGCGGGTTCGGCTTGCCGTCGAAGCCGATGGGCTTGACCTTGGCGGCCAGGGCCATGAGTCCGAGCAGCGCGATGAGCCCGAGCAGGAACGAGTAGGCCGGCAGCAGCGCCGCGTTGCGCCGACCGGTGTCGCGGCGATTGGTGGACAGGACCGCGGTGATGCTGTGCGGATACATGAACAACGCCATGGCCGACCCGAGGGCGAGCGTCGCGTACGGCCAGATGACCGGGCCGGTCGGAATGATCGACCCCTTCGGCTTCCCGGTGGCCGGGCTCTTCTGCTGCAGCGACTCCTGCGCGCTGTCGAAGATCTGCCCCCAGCCGCCGAGCTTGTGCGGGATGTAGAGCACCGCGACGATGATCACCAGGTAGATGAGGATGTCCTTCACGAACGCGATCAGCGCGGGCGCGCGCAGGCCGCTGGAGTACGTGTACGCGGCGAGCGCCGCGAACGCGACCAGCAGGGGCAGGTCGGCGACGAGCTTGTTGCCGCTGCCACCGACGCCCATGACCTCGAGGACGGCCTGGATGCCGACCAGCTGCAGGGCGATGTACGGCATCGTCGCGAGCAGCCCGGTGACGGCGATCGCGAGGGCGAGGCCGCGCGAGTCGTAGCGGCCGCGGATGAAGTCGGCCGGTGTCACGTAGCCGTGCCGGTGGCTGACCGACCACAGCCGCGGCAGGAAGACGAACACCAGCGGGTAGACGATGATCGTGTACGGGACGGCGAAGAAGCCGAGCGCGCCGCTCGCGAACATCAGCGCGGGCACCGCCACGAACGTGTAGGCGGTGTAGAGGTCACCGCCGAGCAGGAACCACGTCACGACGGTCCCGAAGCCGCGGCCGCCGAGGCCCCACTCGTCGAGGTTCGCGAGGCTGTCGGCCTTGCGCCAGCGGGCTGCGGCGAAGCCGAGCACGGTCACGACGAGGAACAGCACCACGACGATCGACAGGGCGACCCCGTCCAGGCCGCCGTTCACCGCCCGCTCCGGTCGGTCAGCCGACCGCGGCTGCGCTCCGTGCTGCGCACGAGCAGGTAGGAGATGAACGTGCACACCGAGGCGATCAGCACCCACAGGAACTGGTACCAGTAGAAGAAGGGGAACCCGCCGAGGCGCGGCTCGTCCTTGTCGTAGCTGGACACCCAGAGCAGCGCCACGAACGGCGCGAGCAGCAGGACGGCGGACACGACGTACGCCGCAGTGCGCCGCTGGTGGACGGGACCGTCGTCAGCGGGCGGTCGTTCGAGCGTGCTGGACATGCGGGCCTCCTGAGCGTCGTCGGTCGGGGGGCGGTTCCTGCGCATCCAACCGCTTTCAGCCCGTCTGCGACAGCACCTCGCTCGGTGTCAGCCCGAGGACTCCTCGAACACCAGGGGAACCGTCCGGCGCGGCATGAGCAGCAGCGCTGCCAGCGCCAGCACCGCGACCAGAACGATGCCGAGGAAGACGTTGTGCGCGGCGGCGTACAGCGAGCTGCGGACGAACTCCGCGACCGGCCCGTGCGCGCCGTCGCCGAGCACCCGGCTCGTGGCGTCGACGTCGTCCGGCAGCCGGCCCTCGACCCCCGCGGGCGGGTGCGCGAAGCGGCCGGCGATCGTGGCGTTGCCGACGGCGCCGAAGACCGCTGCGCCGACGGCGCTGCCGATGGACCGGCAGAACATGTTCGTGCCGGTCACCGTGCCGCGGCGGTCCCAACCCACGACCGACTGCACCGCCACGACGGTGGGGCTGGACGCGAGCCCGAGCCCGACGCCCATCACCGCGCAGGCGGCGGCGACCTCCCACACCGCTGACGACGCCGTGAGCCGCGTCATGAGCAGCGCGCCGAGGATGATGACACTGGCGCCGATAAGCGCGGTGTCGCGGAAGCCGATCCGCAGGTACAGCCGACCGGAGTATCCGGCGGCGATCGGCCAGCCGAGGGTGAGGGCGCCGACGGCCAGGCCCGCGACGACCGCGCCGGTGCCGAGGACGCCCTGGACGTACGTCGGCACGTACGAGGTGAGGCCGATGAGCAGCCCACCGACCGCCAGTGCGGCGAGGTTGCCGCCGATGAGGGTCCGGCGCTGGAAGACCCACAGCGGCAGGACCGGCTCCGCGGCCCGCCGCTCGACGAAGAGGAAGACCACGACCGCGAGCACCCCGGTGCCGAGGACGGCGACGCTGGAGGTCGAGGTCCAGCCCCACGAGACGCCGCCCTCGAGCAGGCCGAGGATGAGCAGCGAGCAGCCGGTCATGAGCAGGACAGCGCCGGCGTAGTCGATCCGGTGCCTCCGGTGCTCGACGTTCTCCGAGAAGTGACGGGCCAGCATCCAGGCGGCGTAGGCGCCGAGCGGCAGGTTGACGAAGAAGATCCAGCGCCAGGACAGGTACTGCGAGAACGCCCCGCCCAGCAGCGGCCCGACGACGGAGGACACGCCCCAGACGCTGGCGAGGTAGCCCTGGACGCGGGAGCGCTCCTCGACGCTGTAGAGGTCGCCGACGACGGTCATGCTGATCGGCTGCACCGCGCCGGCGCCGATGCCCTGCACGGCCCGGGCGACGATCAGGGCGGGCATGCTCCAGGCGACTCCGCAGAGGACCGACCCGAGCAGGAACACGGCGATGCCGAGGAACATCACCGGCTTGCGCCCGACGATGTCGGCGAACTTGCCGTACAGCGGCACGGTCACCGCCTGCGTCAGCAGGTAGATCGAGAACAGCCACGGGAACTGCGAGAAGCCGCCGAGATCGTCGACGATCGACGGCACGGCGGTCGCGATGATCGTGCTGTCGAGCGCGACCAGCCCGGTCGTCATCATCAGGGCCAGCAGGACCGGCCCGCGCTCCGACCGCAGCCCGACGTCGCTGCGTGCGGTCGTCGTGGTCACGACTAGCGACAACCGCTGCGGCGGAGAGGCATTCCCGGTGGGAGAGTGCGCGGCATGACCTGGAGCAACTGGGCGGGCAACCAGTCGATGTCGCCGGCGCGGATCGTCCGGCCGACGAGCGTCGACCAGATCGCGGTCGCGGTGAAGCAGGCGGCGGCGGACGGCCTGACCGTCAAGCCGATCGGCGCGGGCCACTCCTTCACAGCGATCGGGCTCACCGACGGGGTGCAGCTCGACCTGTCCTCGTACGACCAGCTGGTGTCCGCCGATGCCGCGTCCGGGCTCGTGACGGTGGCGGCCGGGCTGCGCCTGCGCCGGCTCAACACGCTGCTCGGCGAGCACGGCCTCGGCCTGACCAACATGGGTGACATCGACGTCCAGACGGTGGCGGGGGCGGTCTCCACCGGTACCCACGGCACCGGCCGGGACAGCGCGGGCTTCGCCGCGCAGATTGTGGCGCTCGAGCTCGTGCTCGCCGACGGCTCGGTCGTCCAGTGCAGCGCCACGGAGCGGCCCGAGCTGTTCTCGGCGGCACGCGTCGGCCTCGGCGCGCTCGGCGTCATCAGCACGGTCACGTTCCAGGCGGAGCAGGCGTTCACGCTGGTGGCCGACGAGCGGCCGATGCCGCTGGACGAGGTGCTCGACGGCTTCTTCGACCTGGTTCGGGACAACGAGCACTTCGAGTTCTACTGGTTCCCGCACACGGACCTGGCGCTGACCAAGCGCAACAACCGGACGACGGAGCCGGCCCGTCCACTGTCGCGGGTGCGGGCGTTCGTCGACGACGAGCTGCTGTCGAACGGGCTGTTCGAGGTGACCTGCCGGATGGGTCGTCGGATGCCGGCGCTGATCCCGCGCATCAACCGGGTTGCCGCCAAGGCGCTGACGGCGCGCACGTACGCCGACGTCGCGCCGCGGGTCTTCACCTCGCCGCGACGGGTCCGCTTCTGCGAGATGGAGTACGCGATCCCGCGCGCCGAGCTGCCGGCGTTGTTCGCCGAGCTGCGGACGCTGCCGGAGCGGTGCGGCCTGCACGTGTCGTTCCCGGTCGAGGTCCGCGTCGCGCCGCAGGATGACGTGCCGCTGTCGACCGCCTCCGGCCGGGAGTCGGCGTACGTCGCGGTGCACATGTTCCGCGGGACCGAGTACGACCGGTACTTCGCCGCGGTGGAGGCGCTCTTCCAGCACGTGGAGGGCCGGCCGCACTGGGGCAAGCTGCACACCCTCGACGCCTCGACGCTGCGGACCCGGTACCCGCGGTTCGACGAGTTCGTGGCGGTGCGCGACCAGGTGGATCCGGACCGCCGGTTCGGCATCGCGTACCTGGAGCGGGTGCTCGGCTCCTGAAATGGTGGGGCGCGTACCCCACTGCCGCGCCCGGCCGCCGAGGTCCATCCTCGCCGCTGTGTCGCCCGTACGACAGGGCGACTGTCCGGCCGGCGACAGCGCGGCGCTTCCTGCGCGGCGAGTCTGCTCCCACCGGACGACAACGTCCCGACCTACAGGAGCAGGCAATGTACGAGAACACCGACCAGGACCTGACCACCGAGTTCGACGACGTCGAGGGCCACGGCCTCAAGGAGGTGGCGGTCGGGTTCGGGGCCGCCGCTGTCGTCGTCGGCGGCGCCGGCTCGGCGCTGGCGATGAGCGCACACGCCGCGCCCACGCCGAGCACCGGGAGCACCGTTCAGCAGACGAGGCAGACCGCACGGGACGTCATCGACGACCCGATCGGGACGGTCGACCGCACGACCGACTGGGGCTTGAAGACCGCGCGCGACACCCGCGACAGCGCCATCACCACGGCGGGCAACACGGTGACCGGCGCGACCGGCACGGTGAAGTCGACGGTCACGACGGTCCGCACCACTGCCGGCAACGTGAAGGCGACGGCAGACGGCGCGGTCACGACGGCCACCACCACGGCAACGAACACCGTGGACGGCGTCAAGACGATCGCCGAGGACGCGGTCGACTCCGCCGGCCGCACTGTGAAGGCCGTGAAGGGGACCGCGCAGTCGACCGTCGCCAGCGCGCAGTCGACGGTTCAGGACACGCTGGGCACCGTCCGCCAGACGGTGCGTGACCTCGACGTCCACGCGACTGCGGGCGTGAACGAGAACGGCGCTGACGTGACCGTGAGCGCGGCCGGCCACGAGGCGGGGGCGCACGTGGGCTGAGCCGGGGGGAACACGACGGGCGGTCCCGCTCAGGGGCCGCCCGTCGTGCTGTCCCGGACCGGGACGGCGTTGCGCGACACCGAGCGCAGCACGGTCTTGACGCCGTACGGCGTCAGCTCCGGGTGCTTGGACAGCAACCGGGCGACCAGGCCGCTGACGTGCGGAGCGGCGTAGGAATTGCCGGTGGCGACGATGCTGCCGCCGCCCAGCCAGGGGACGGTGACGCCGATGCCGGGAGCGCCGAACTCGACCGGGGGTGCCGGGTTGCAGTCGACGTCGTACGGACCGGTCCCGTCGTTGGCCGCGACCGAGATCACGGAGGAGAACTGGGACGGGTAGCTCGGCGTCGGCGCGTTGTTCACCGCGCAGACGAGGACGACGCCACGGAAGGCCGCCTCGTCGGCCAGCTCGTGGAACAGCGCCAGGTACTCCGGGCGTCCCGTCGACAGGCTGAGGTTGACGACGCGAGCAACCGACATCGCCCGCCGCAGCCCCTCCGCGAACACCGGGCCCTTGCCCGACAGCCGCTGGCCGAGGACCCGCACGCTGTGCAGCCGGCAGCCGGGCGCAGTGCGACGGATGATGCCGGCGCAGGCGGTGCCGTGGCCGTACAGGTCCTCGTGCGGACCCTCCGAGCTGCGGACTGTTTGCTCCTCGGCATCCCACGACAGGGCGACCGCTGAGGCGACGTCTCCGACCTCGGCATGGGAGGTGTCGATGCCGCTGTCGACGACGGCCACGTCGACACCCGTGCCGTCCGCGCCGTCGAACGCCCACGCCGGCGTCAGGTCCAGCTGAGGCACGGGTACGGGCGACAGCGTGTCCGGCGTGAACGCCTCGGACCACGCGGGCCTCAGCGGGCCGGCCGTGTCGTCCTCCCGCCGGTGTGCGCGGCGACTTCACGGACGAGGCGGACGGCGAGGTCTCGCGCACCGTCGCCCTGCTGCTCCAGCAGGGCGAAGACCTCGGCGAGCTCCGCCAAGGTGCGGTCGCTGCGCGGCAGCCGGTCGCGCAGGGACCCGGCGGCCGCGGCCAGGTCGGTGTCCTCAGCGGCCGCGGTGGCGATGGCCTGCAGCAGCACCCCGCCCATGCGCCGGAAGGCGTCCGCGCTCTCCAGCGCGATCGCTGCCTGGTCGGCGAACACCTGCAGCAGCGTCATGTCCTGGTCGGCGCCGGGGCGTCCGGCGTCCCGGTCGAGCAGCGTCAGGACGCCGAGCATCCGCTCCGCCGAGACCACGGGCACAGCCAGGATCTCCCGCGGCACGTGCCCGGTGCCCTCTGCCACCGCGCGCGCGAACCGCGGGTCGTCCGCGGGGCTGTCCAGCGCTACGGACTGACCCGACTGCACCACCCAGCCGGCGATCCCTTGCGTAGCAGGGATTCTGAGCCCGGTGACGTCCTCAGCCCCGGCCCCGGCAGCGGTTGTGTAGACGAGCTCCGCCTCGTCGTCGCTGAGCAGCGCCAGTGAGCACGCGGCTGCCCCGAACAGCCGCCGGGCTGTCTCGGTCAGCGCGGTCAGCAGGCGGTCGCTGCCGGCTGGGGCGACCGCGGGGCCGAGCGCCTGCGCGACCCGACCGAGCTGGTCGAGCAGGTCCTCCGCTGCCGCCACGCCCCACCCCCGTCGTCCGCGCTCGGCTCCGTCGCGGCGGAGTGAAGCACGACCAGGGAGATGACGGCACCCGCCGAGGTCTCTACGGTGTCGCCGTGCAGGACTCTGCAGAGCTGCTGGCCCAGGTGCCCCTGTTCGCCCCGGCGGAGCCGGAGCTGCTGTGCCGGCTCGCCGCCAGCTCGTTCCCGCGCCGGCTTGCGCGCGGCCAGGTGCTCTTCGTCGAGGGCGAGCCGTGTGAGCACCTGTACGTCGTCGTCAGCGGCCGCTTGAGCATCTCGGTGACGTCGACTCGCGGCGATGAACTCGTCCTGTCGGTGCTCGGTCCCGGCGACGCCCTCGGAGAGCTCGGCGTGGTCGACGGCGGTACCCGATCGGCAGGTGCCACGGCCGTCGACGAGGTGCAGCTGCTCGCCGTGCCCGCGGCCGCGGTGCGGCAGCTGATGGCGTCCTCGCCCCCCGTTGCGCTGGCTGCAGCGGAGGAGCTCGCGGCCATGCTGCGGCGGGTGACGGGATCAGCGGCGGATCTGGTCTTCCTGGACCTGCCGCGCCGGCTTGCGAAGCTGCTGGCCGGCGACGACGGGAGCGACGTCGAGGGG
>JBHENF010000004.1:0-11052 GCA_046262175.1 Mycobacteriales bacterium | reverse complement strand
GTCGGCAGCGAATCGGGGTGTCCGTACGGCCGAATGGACCAGTCGACCTAGTGCAGTCGTGTGACCTGCGTCATGGCACCGGCTGGGTCGGCTGCACCAGGAAGATCCAGATGTCCCAGATGATGTGGCTGAGCACCAGCGCCGGCATCGGCGTCCCGAGGGCCGCGAGCCCGGACCAGCCGGCGCCCGCCACCGTGGCCGCCCCGATGAGGGTCGGGTTGGCGGTGACCAGGTGAGCGCCGCCGTACGCCGCCGTCGCCGCAGCCGCCCCCTTGACCGGGCCGAGCCGTCGGGTCAGGGCCGATTGCAGCATGCCGCGCCAGAACAGCTCCTCGGCCGGGCCGATGACGCCGGCGAGGCGGGCGGCGATCTCGCCCTTCGGCCGCAGCGAGCGGAGCTCGTACACCTGGCCGATGTCCTCCGCGCCGTTCGGCATGATCATGCGCGCAGCCTTGTCGCCGATGAAGAAGACGGCGTAGAGGCCGGCCGCGATGGCCGCTCCGATCGCGAGGTCCTTCGGCTTCGGCCGGACGGCCCGCAGGTCGGCGTCGGTCGCCACCGCGGTGCCGCCGAGCAGGAGCCCGGTGCGTGTCATGCGCTGCCAGAACTGGTCCTTCGGGCCGCGGAAGGTGGCGGCGAACGAGGCGTAGCCGGCGGCGAGGGTGAGGGCGGTCAGCGCGCCGCTCGGCTCCCTCATCGCTGCCAGACGGCCGACGCCGCCAGGCCCGCGGCCAGCAGCAGGCCGAACGCGGCGTGCAGCTGGGCGGTCTGCAGGTCGATCATGGCGATCGCCCGCTGCGACCCCGCCGCCCCGAGCTCGCTGGCGCGCAGCGCGCGGACGAACAGCGGCAGCGACAGGACGGCGAGCAGCGACAGCGGCGGCAGCACGGCCAGCGCGACCGAGGCCGCGAGGGCGACGTACGCGCCGACCAGCAGGAACACGTACACCTGGTGCGCGACGCCGCGCCCGGCCCTGATGGACAGCGTGCTGATGCCGGCCCTGCCGTCCTCGCTGATGTCGCGCCACTCGTTGCCGTGCAGGATCGCCGTGACCAGCAGCCCGATCGGGACGCTCAGCACGGCCGCCTCGGCCGACCAGTGGCCGGTGATCGTGAAGTAGCCGCCGACCACCATGAGCGGCCCCATGGACAGGAAGACGAGCGGCAGGCCGAGCGCGCGGTACTTGTACTGCAGTGGCGGGGCCGTGTAGCCCCAGCCGCCGACGAGGCCGGCGATGCCGAGCGCGACGAGCGGCCAGCCGCGGACGGCGACCAGCCCGAGCCCGATGGCTGCGGCGGTGCCGAAGGCGGTGCCGGCGAGCAGGAACGCCCCGCGTTCGGTGACGCGCCCGGTGACGAGGGCGTGGCTGGCGCGCGGCGAGGTGATCGAGTCGATGCCCTTGCGGACGTCGTAGATCTCGTTGACGACGTTGGTGCCGACCTGCAGCAGCATCCCGGCGACGAGCGCGGCGAGGAACAGCGGCCACGACAGCGCGCCGCGAACGGCAGCGAGGCTGCCGGCGGCGAGGACGGGTACGGAGGAGGCGGTCAGGCTGAACGGGCGCGCGATCTCGGCCCAGCCGCCGGCCCGGCGGTGCAGGCTCAGCCCCGCGTCGGACGAGCCGCGCTGACCGGGGACCGCCGTCGTCACCTCTGCGCTGCCGTACAGCCGGGCCGCCTCGATGACGAGCGCCGTCTGCTCCTGCGACTGCACGACCGGCTGCAGCACGGGCAGCGTCATCCCCGCGTCGACGTACGCCTGCACGCGCGCCGCCACCTCCGTGGTCGTCCCGCACAGAAGGAAGGCGTCGACCAGCTCGTCCGGGATGAGCTGGGCGGCGGCGTGGTAGTCACCGGCCTGCCACGCCGTCATCACCGGCATCCGCACCGCGGGGTCGATGCCGACGCGGCGCAGCGAGACGTCCGACTGCACCGCCAGCATGTAGATCGCGAACGGCTCGCGCTTCGCCCGGTCCAGCGCGGCAGCCCGGCTCTCGTCCACGAGGCACAGCAGGTAGCCGCCGATCTCGACGTCGGCGAGCATGCGGCCGGCGGCGAGCGCGGCGGCGGCGATGCGCTCCGCGGCGACCGCGATGCCCTGCACCGACTCGGCCGGTCGCGCCAGGTAGCCGTCGGCGGTGCGGCCGGCCAGCTCGTGGAACGCCTTGCGGTAGCCCGCCACCCACAACGGCGTGCGGTGCACCGGCGGGAACATCGGCTCGATGTCCGGTCCGGCGCCCTTAGCCGGGATGCGCTCGCCGGCCCACAGCGCACGCAGGTCGGCCATCGCCTGCTCGATGAGCACGATCTGCTCGTCGGGGTCGTAGAGCAGCCCCATCTGCGCGAGCCGCAGCGGCAGCCCGGACCCGATGCCGAGGGTGATCCGGCCGGGCGCGAGGTCGTCGAGAGCGCTGACGGTCATCGCGAGGACGACCGGGTGCCGCGTGTTCGGGTTCACGGCGCCGAGAGCGACGCCGATCTCCGGGACGGCGGCGGCGACGGCGGTCGCGTACGTGATCGCGTCCCGCTCGAAGTAGCTGTCGTGCAGCCACACGGACTCGAGCCCGGCGGCTCGTGCCTGTTCCGCCGCCTCGACCGCCTCGCGGACGTCGCCACGGGCTGCCAGTCCAGCGCGACGCGGCGGACGAGGCTGGACACGCCCCAGATCGTAGGCGCGTCGTGTCAGGCTCGGCCGGTGAGCAAGGGGCGGGTGGTCGTCGTCGACGACAACAGCGGGATGCGCACGCTCGTGGCGCTGCACCTCGACGTCGACGGCTGGGACGTGGTCGGCGAGGCTGGGGACGCCGAGGCGGGGCTGGCGCTGGTGCGCGAGCTGCTGCCGGACGCGGTCGTGCTGGACCAGGAGCTGCCGTACGGCCCAGGCACACGAGTTCTGCCGATGATGCGGGAAGCCTGCCCGGACGCGCGGATCGTGCTGTTCTCGGCGGACGCGACCCACTGGGAGCTCGGCGTCTCGCTCGGGGCCGACGCCTTCCTGCTCAAGGGTGACCCGCTCAGCGTGCTCACGGGGCTGCTCACCCGCTGAGCGAGGATGGCTGCCATGAGCCGCGCCACCCTGGACAAGGACCCCGCCGACGTGGCACGGATGTTCGACGAGGTCGCGCCGCGCTACGACCGCACCAACGCGGTGCTCAGCCTCGGCCTGGACCGGACCTGGCGCAGCGCCGTCGCGAGGTCGCTCGACCTCACGCCGGCGGATCGCGTCCTCGACCTCGCCGCCGGCACCGCGACCAGCAGCGCGGCACTGGCCCGCACCGGTGCCGACGTCGTCGGCTGCGACTTCTCGCTCGGGATGCTGAAGGCCGGGAGGCCATACGACGGTGTCGACCTCGTCGCCGGGGACGCGCTCCGGCTGCCGTTCGCGGACGGCTCCTTCGACGCCGTCACCATCTCCTTCGGCCTGCGCAACGTGGCCGACCCGGACCGCGCGGTGGCCGAGCTGCTCCGGGTGACGCGGCCGGGCGGCCGGCTCGTCGTCTGCGAGTTCAGCTCGCCGACGTGGGCGCCGTTCCGCACGGTCTACGTCGAGTACCTGATGCGGTTGCTGCCGGGGATCGCGACCAGGGTCAGCAGCGACCCGTCCGCGTACGTCTACCTCGCGGAGTCCATCCGGGCCTGGCCTGCGCAGGCGGCGCTGGCGGAGCGGGTCACCGCCGCCGGCTGGGCGGACACCGCTTGGCGGAACCTGACCGGCGGCATCGTCGCCCTGCACCGAGCCGTCAAGCCCGCCTGACCCGCGCCGCGGCCGGACCAAGATCCACGCGCAGTTAGCCGCTTCTGCAGGGCCGCAGGAGCCGTTTCCAGCGCGTGGATCATGGACGGGCCGCGGGCGTCGTCGGCGCGTGACGAAGGCTCGGCGACCGCATCGGCGAAGCGGGGGGTGCCAGGCGGACGGAAGCCGCTTACACTCTGAGGCAGGCTCGTGAAAACTTTCACAAGCACTCGGGGAGCTGCCATGACGACGACGCAGGACGCGGACGTCGTCGTCGTCGGCGCCGGCCCCGGCGGCAGCTCCGCGGCGTACGCGCTGGCCCAGGCCGGGCTCGACGTCCTGCTCCTGGAGAAGACCGAGTTCCCGCGCGAGAAGGTGTGCGGCGACGGGCTCACACCGCGCGCGGTGAAGAGCCTGGTCGACATGGGCATCGACACCACCGAGGCCAACGGCTTTCTCCGCAACCGTGGGCTCCGCATCATCGGCGGCGGCATGCGGCTCGAGCTGCCCTGGCCCGAGCTCGCGACCTACCCCGACTACGGGCTGGTCCGGCCGCGCCTGGACTTCGACGACCTGCTCGCCAACCAGGCCCAGAAGGCCGGCGCCCGGCTGCAGACGTCGGCCAACGTCATCGCGCCCGTGCTCGACGACGCCGGCCGGGTCGTCGGCGTCACCGCGAGGGTCGGGCCGGACAAGACGGAGCAGACCTACCGCGCGCCGCTCGTCATCGCCGCGGACGGCGTCAGCGCCCGGCTCGCGCTGTCGCTCGGTATCGCGAAGCGGGACGACCGGCCGATGGGCGTCGCCGTGCGCCGCTACTACACGAGCCCGCGTACCAACGACGACATGCTCGAGTCGTGGCTCGAGCTGCGCGCCGAGAACGGCGACCTGCTGCCCGGCTACGGCTGGGTGTTCGGCGTCGGCGACGGCACCAGCAACGTCGGGCTCGGGCTGCTCAACACGACCAAGGCATGGCAGGACACCGACTACCGCAAGCTGCTCAAGAGCTGGGTCGGCGGCATGCCCGAGGAGTGGCAGTTCAGCGAGGACTTCGCCACCGGCCCGATCCGCGGGGCGGCGCTGCCGATGGGGTTCAACCGGCAGCCGCACTACACGCGCGGCGTGCTGCTCATCGGCGACGCAGCGGGCGCGGTCAACCCGTTCAACGGCGAGGGCATCGCGTACGCGATGGAGTCCGGCCTGCTGGCCGCCGAGGTCGCCGTGCAGGCGCTGTCGCGGCCCGCGGGCAGCGCGCGTGAGACCGCCCTGCAGGCCTACCCGGCAGCGATGAAGGCAACGTACGGCGGCTACTACACGCTCGGCCGCGTCTTCGTGCAGCTGATCGGCAACCCGCGCGTCATGCAGCTCGCGACCCGGCACGGGCTGCCGCACCCGCTGCTCATGAAGTTCACGCTGAAGCTGCTCGCCAACCTCACGGACCCGACCGGTGGTGACGCCCTGGACCGCGTCATCAACGGCCTGACCAAGGTCGCCCCGGCGGCCTGACGACCGACCGCTGCACGTAGGCTGGCCCGCGGCTTCCCGACGGGCAGAGACGCAAGAGGAGGACGCAGGTGCTCGACAACTACGTGCCGATCCTGGTGCTCTTCGTCCTCGCGTTCGGGTTCGCCGCCTTCTCCGTCGGGGCCGCCACCTTCACCGGTCCGAAGCGCTACAACCGCGCGAAGTACGACGCGTACGAGTGCGGCATCGAGCCGACCCCGCAGCCGATGGGCGGCGGCCGCTTCCCGGTGAAGTTCTACTTGACCGCGATGCTGTTCATCGTCTTCGACATCGAGATCATCTTCCTCTACCCGTGGGCCGTCGCCTTCTCGAAGCTGGGCCTGTTCGGCCTGGTCGAGATGGTCCTGTTCATCGGCACCGTCTTCGTCGCGTACGCCTATGTCTGGCGGCGCGGCGGTCTGGAGTGGGACTAGTCCATGGGTCTCGAGGAGAAGCTGCCCAGCGGCGTCCTGCTGTCGACGGTCGAGGGCGTCGTCAACTGGTCGCGCAAGAGCTCGCTGTGGCCCGCGACGTTCGGCCTGGCCTGCTGCGCCATCGAGATGATGTCGTCCGGCGCCGGCCGCTACGACCTCGCCCGCTTCGGCATGGAGGTCTTCCGGCCGTCGCCCCGGCAGGCCGACCTGATGATCGTGGCCGGCCGGGTGAGCCAGAAGATGGCGCCGGTCCTGCGGCAGATCTACGACCAGATGCCCGAGCCCAAGTGGGTCATCGCGATGGGCGTGTGCGCCAGCAGCGGCGGCATGTTCAACAACTACGCGATCGTGCAGGGCGTCGACCACATCGTGCCGGTGGACATGTACCTGCCCGGCTGCCCGCCGCGGCCCGAGATGCTCATGGACGCGATCCTCAAGCTGCACGACAAGATCTCGGACGAGCCGCTCGGCGCCAACCGCGCGCGGCGCGAGCGCGAGGGCTACGTGCCGCGCGAGCTGGTCGCGAGCAGCGTGCGCTACAGCAAGGAGGGGAAGGTGGCCGCCCGCGCCGCCTACCGGCAGGAGCGGGCCAAGTGACGACGCCTCCCACTGATCCGCGCGACGTCATCCGCAGCACCGGGGGGCCGACGCCCGACGGCGCGACGCCGGGGCTGACCGACACCGGCGTCGGCGCCGACTCGCGCGTCACCTCGGACATGTTCGGCGCCGTCGCCGGTGGTGACACCAGCGGCTTCGGCGGCCTCGTCCGGCAGGTGGCGCCGGACATCTCCACGCCACGGCCGTACGGCGGCTGGTTCGACGAGGCGGTCGACGCGCTCGGCGAGGCCTATGTCGGCTTCGCCGAGGCGGTGACGCGGACGGTTGTCGCGCATGGCGAGCTGACGCTGTACGTCCAGCCGCACAAGGTTGCCGAGCTCCTGCAGGTGCTGCGCGACGACGAGAACCTGCGCTTCGAGCTGCTGTCGTCGCTGTCCGGCGTCGACTACCCGGCGCAGCGCGAGCGGCTGCACGTCGCCTACCACCTGACGTCCATGACGTACCGGCGCCGGCTGCGCGTCGAGACGGCGGTGTCGCTCGAGGACCCGCACGTCAGCAGCGTCGTGTCGATCTACCCGACCGCTGACGCGCACGAGCGTGAGACGTGGGACATGTTCGGCGTCATCTTCGACGGCCACCCGGCGCTGACCCGGATCCTCATGCCGGACGACTGGGACGGGCATCCGCAGCGCAAGGACTACCCGCTGGGCGGCGTGCCGGTCGAGTACAAGGGTGCGCAGATCCCGCCGCCCGACGAGCGGAGGGCGTACGCGTGACGGTCACCAACGAGCCCGTCAACGCGTACGAGGCGGCTGCTCGCGAGACGACCGAGGGCCGCGTCTACACGGTCACCGGCGGCGACTGGGACTCCATCGCCCCGGCCGCCGACGAGGAGCGCATCGTCGTCAACATGGGGCCGCAGCACCCCTCGACGCACGGCGTGCTGCGGCTCGTCCTGGAGATCGAGGGCGAGACGGTCACCCAGGCGCGCACCGTCATCGGCTACCTGCACACCGGCATCGAGAAGAACCTCGAGTACCGCAACTGGACGCAGGGCGTCACCTTCGTCACGCGGATGGACTACCTGTCGCCGATCTTCAACGAGACGGCGTACTGCCTCGGCGTCGAGAAGCTGCTGGGCTGCGAGGTGCCGGAGCGCGCCACGACGATCCGCGTGCTCTGCATGGAGCTCAACCGGATCGCGTCGCACCTGGTGTGGCTCGCCACCGGCGGCATGGAGCTCGGCGCGCTGACGGCGATGACCAACGGCTTCCGCGAGCGCGAGCTCATCCTCGACGTCCTCGAGCTCATCACCGGCCTGCGCATGAATCACGCGTACGTCCGTCCCGGCGGCGTCGCGCAGGACCTGCCCGCGGGCGCGGTCGAGAAGATCCGCGAGCTGCTCGAGATCCTGCCCAAGCGGCTGCCGACGTACGACGACCTGCTCACGGGCAACCCGATCTGGCAGCGTCGCCTGCAGGGCGTCGCGCACCTGGACCTGCAGGGCTGCCTGGCCCTCGGCGTCACCGGTCCGATCCTGCGATCGGCCGGCCTCGCCTGGGACATGCGCAAGGTCGAGCCCTACTGCGGCTACGAGACGTACGAATTCGACGTGCCGGTCGAGACGACCGCCGACGCGTGGGGCCGCTACCGCGTCCGGATGGCGGAGATGTGGGAGTCCCTGAAGATCGTCGAGCAGGCGCTCGACCGGTTGAAGCCCGGCCCCGTCATGGTGGAGGACCGCAAGATCGGGTGGCCCGCGCAGCTCGCGCTCGGGCCCGACGGCATGGGCAACTCGCTCGACCACGTGAAGAAGATCATGGGCACCTCGATGGAGGCGCTCATCCACCACTTCAAGCTGGTGACCGAGGGCTTCCGCGTGCCGGTCGGCCAGGTCTACAGCGCCATCGAGAACCCGCGTGGTGAGCTCGGCATGCATGTGGTCAGCGACGGTGGCACCCGGCCGTACCGCGTGCACGTGCGCGACCCAGGCTTCGTCAACCTGCAGGCTGCGGCGGCCATGTGCGAGGGGTCGCTCATCGCGGACGCCATCGCTGCTGTCGCCTCGATCGACCCCGTGATGGGTGGAGTGGACCGGTAGTGGCGCTCTCAGAACAGGTACGTCTCGATGCCCGCGAGATCATCGCGCGCTACCCGAAGAAGCGCTCCGCGCTGCTGCCGATGCTGCACCTGGTGCAGGCGGAGGAGGGCTACGTCAGCGCCGAGGGCATCACGCTGTGCGCCGAGGAGCTCGGCCTCACCAAGGCCGAGGTCGGTGCGGTCGCGACCTTCTACACGATGTACCGCCGCAAGCCGGCCGGGACCTACCACGTCGGCGTCTGCACCAACACGCTGTGCGCCGTCCTGGGCGGTGACGAGATCTTCGCCTCCGCGAAGGACCACCTCGGCATCGGCAACAACGAGACCACCCCCGACGGCGCGGTCAGCCTCGAGCACATCGAGTGCAACGCCGCCTGCGACTACGCGCCCGTCGTGATGGTCAACTGGGAGTTCTACGACAACCAGACGCCGTCGTCCGTGCGCGACCTCGTGGACGGCTGCCGGTCGGGCAACCCGCCGGCGCCCACCCGCGGTCCGAGCAGCCTGTGCACGTTCAAGCAGATGTCGCGCGTGCTGGCCGGCTTCCCCGACGGCCGCGCCGGCGAGGGCGTGCAGGCCGGACCCGCGACCCTCGTCGGCCTGCAGCTCGCCCAGCAGCGCGGCGAGACGGCCCCCGCCTACCCCGACGGCACCGTTCCCGGTGCCGTGCAGAAGGACGAGCAGTGACCACACCCCACGACGTCGCTCGCTTGCGCTCACGACGCAGCGGGGGCCCCGAATGATGACCCCCGTGCTGTCGGCCGGCTGGGCCGACGCCGACTCGTTCACGCTGGACGGCTACACCCGTCGTGGCGGCTACACCGCGCTGCAGAAGGCGCTGACGATGGAGCCGGACGCCCTCATCGCCATGGTGAAGGCGTCCGGCCTGCGCGGCCGAGGCGGCGCCGGCTTCCCCACCGGGATGAAGTGGGGCTTCATCCCGCAGGGCGACGGCAAGCCGCACTACCTCGTCGTCAACGCGGACGAGTCCGAGCCCGGCACGTGCAAGGACATGCCGCTGCTCATGGCCAACCCGCACGTGCTGCTCGAGGGTGTGGCGATCTCCGCGTACGCGATCCGTGCTTCGCACGCCTTCATCTACATCCGCGGCGAGGTCACGCACGTCATCCGTCGGCTGCAGCAGGCAGTCGCCGACGCGCGCGCGTACGGGTGGCTCGGCCCGAACATCCTCGGCGCCGGCTTCGACCTCGAGGTCGTCGTCCACGCCGGCGCCGGGGCGTACATCTGCGGCGAGGAGACGGCGCTGCTCGACTCGCTCGAGGGCTACCGCGGCCAGCCCCGGCTGCGCCCGCCGTTCCCCGCGACGCACGGCCTGTACGGCAGCCCGACGGTCATCAACAACGTCGAGTCGATCGCGTCCGTCCCGTCGATCGTGCTCGGCGGCGCCGAGTGGTTCAGCTCGATGGGTACCGAGAAGTCCAAGGGCTTCGGCCTGTTCTCGCTGTCCGGCCACGTGAAGCAGCCGGGTCAGTACGAGGCACCGCTGGGCATCACCATGCGCGAGCTGCTCGACCTCGCCGGCGGGATGCGCGAGGGCCACACGCTGAAGTTCTGGACGCCCGGCGGGTCCTCGACGCCGATCCTCACCGACGCGCACCTCGACGTGCCGCTCGACTTCGAGGGCGTCGGCGAGGCCGGGTCGATGCTCGGCACCCGCGCGCTCCAGATGTTCGACGACACCACCTGCATCGTGCGGGCCGTCCTGAGGTGGACCGAGTTCTACGCGCACGAGTCGTGCGGCAAGTGCACGCCGTGCCGCGAGGGCACCTACTGGATGGTGCAGATCCTGCAGCGCATGGAGGCCGGCCAAGGCTCCGAGGAGGACCTCGCCACGCTGCTCGACACCTGCGACAACATCTTCGGCCGGTCGTTCTGCGCCCTCGGCGACGGCGCCACGAGTCCGATCGTCTCGGGCATCCAGTACTTCCGCGACGAGTTCATCGCGCACGTCACCGGTCGCGGCTGCCCGTTCGACCCGGTCGCCAGCACTGTCTTCGCCGGGGCTAACGCATGACGGTGACCCCGGACAAGGTCGACACCGACCTGATCAGCCTGACCATCGACGGCATTCCGGTGCAGGTGCCGAAGGGCACCCTCGTGATCCGCGCCGCCGAGCAGATCGGGGTCCAGATCCCGCGCTTCTGCGACCACCCGCTGCTCGACCCGGTCGGCGCCTGCCGCCAGTGCATCGTCGAGGTTGAGGGGCAGCGCAAGCCGCTCGCGTCCTGCACCACGACCGTCACCGAGGGCATGGTCGTCAAGACCCAGCTGTCCAGCCCGGTCGCGAAGAAGGCGCAGGAGGGCACGCTCGAGCTGCTGCTGATCAACCACCCGCTGGACTGCCCGGTCTGCGACAAGGGCGGCGAGTGCCCGCTGCAGAACCAGACCATGAGCCACGGCCACTCCGAGAGCCGCTTCCACGACAAGAAGCGCACGTTCGCCAAGCCGATCGCGATCTCGTCCCAGGTGCTGCTCGACCGCGAGCGCTGCGTCCTGTGCGCGCGGTGCACCCGCTTCCAGCAGCAGGTGGCGGGCGACCCGTTCATCGAGCTGTTCGAGCGCTGTGCGCTGCAGCAGGTCGCCATCTACACCGACACCCCGTTCGAGAGCTACTTCTCGGGCAACACCGTGCAGATCTGCCCCGTCGGCGCGCTCACCGGCGCGGCCTACCGGTTCCGCGCCCGCCCGTTCGACCTCGTCTCGA
>JBHENF010000003.1:0-11566 GCA_046262175.1 Mycobacteriales bacterium | reverse complement strand
TGTCCCAGCGCCGGTTCTGATAGACGGCCAGCGTCAGCCCGGCGTCCTGCGCCGCGGCGATCTGCCGGTCCGCCTCGTCGACGGTGAGGCAGAACGGCTTCTCCACGACGACGGACTTGCCGGCATCGAGGCAGCGCAGCGCCCACTCGGCGTGCGTCGCGGGCGGGGTGCTGACGATCACGAGGTCCACGTCGTCCTGGGCCAGCAGGTCGTCGACGCCGCGCACGCCGGGCGCCAGCTCCTGCGCGGCGGCCACCCGCAGCGGGTTGGGGTCGCAAACGGCGACCAGCTCCAGCCCTTCGGTCAGCGAGATGGCGGTGCTGTGCTCGTGCCCGATGGCGCCGTAGCCGAGGATGCCGACGCGCACCGGCGCCCCCTCGCTCTGTCCGGTGATGCGCCGGAGCAGCCGGTGCACGATGCGCTGCCAGCTGGCGTCGGCGTACGTCTGCTGCGTGCTGCCCACGGTGAGCAGGCCCAGCCCGGACGCCGGCCGCCAGGTGGCGACGGGGTGGTCGGTGAAGGCGACGTTCGCCGTCAGCAGCACCTCCACCTCGTCGGCGACCTTCTCCTGCAGGGGCCAGGCCTCCGTGACGAGCAGGTCGCCGCCGAGCCTGCGGCCCACGTCAACGGCGTCCGGGCCGGGGCGCACCCGGGTCTCGTGCAGTGGCGTGAGCCGACCGGGCACGACACCCGCCGCGTCGCTCAGCGCCGTGCTCATGGTCGGGCCGACGACGAGCACCGGGACGTCCAGGGCGAGCAGGCGGTCCTCGAGGTCGTGCGGGAGGTCGGTGGCGCCGAGGACGAGCACGACGTCGCCGTCGAGGCCCT
Source organism: Mycobacteriales bacterium (assembly GCA_046262175.1). GTDB lineage: Bacteria > Actinomycetota > Actinomycetes > Mycobacteriales > SCTD01 > RYN-124. The sequence goes on along the minus strand of JBHENF010000003.1, from coordinate 10,738 downwards.
CGGTGACCATCCAGCCGGCGCGGGCCAGGTAGCCGAGCAGCGGTTCGTCCGGCCCCCCGGAGCGCACGACGGAGACGCGGGTCAAGGCGGAGGTCATGCCGCGGACGATAAGCGCGTACGGCGCCCTCGGCACCTCACGCGGACTTCACCGGCACCGACAGGTCGGCCAGTCGCTCCGGATCCGGGGTCGCGCCCTGGTCGATGCGGCGGCGGCCCTGCACGAGGTCGCGCGGCCGGTCGACGGTCAGCATCGCCACCAGCCGCGGTCCGGCGAGCCAGCAGAACGCCCACCCGGCCGGGTCGCCGGGCTCGCCGCGTCGTACGACGGAGTCGGCGCCGCGCGCGAAGCCGGCCCACTGGATGGTGTGCCCGAGCTGGTCGGACCAGAAGTACGGCACCGGGTCGTAGACGGCTTCCTTGCCGAGCAGCGTGGCGACGGCGACGGCCGGTCCGTGCAGCGCGTCGTCCCAGTGCTCGACGCGCAGCCGGGTGGCGTACCGCGGCGACCACCGCGCGACGCAGTCGCCGATCGCGACCACCCCCGGCAGGTCCGTCGCCAGGTGCTCGTCGACGAGGACGCCGTGGTCGAGCGCGATCCCGCTGCCCTCGAGCCAGTCCGTGTCCGGCGCCGCGCCGACCGCGACGAGCACGACATCGGCTCTCAGCTCCTCGCCGCCGTCGAGCAGGACGCGGTCGTGCTCCACCTCGCAGGCCTTCGTCCGCAGCCGCAGGTCGATCCCGGCGGCGGCGTACCAAGGCACCGCATACCCGCCGACCTCCCGCGGCAGGGCGGCCAGCGGCGCCTCGCCCGCCTCCAGCACGGTGACGTCGCAGCCGGCCTGCGCGGCGACAGTGGCCACCTCCGCGCCCACCCAGCCGGCCCCGACGATCACGACCCGGGCGCCGTCGACCAGCCGGTGGCCGAGCTCACGCGCGTCGTCGACCCCCCGCAGCGTCAGCGCCGTGCCGGGCAGCCGGTTCGGCTGCGCCCCCGTCGCGAGGACCAGGCCGTCGTACCGGACGTCGCCCTCGGTCGTCTCGAGCCGGTCGCCGCGCAGCCGGGTCGCCCGACAGCCCAGCCGCAGCTCGACGTCCAGCCGCTCCCACGGCACGTCGAGCGCGATCTTCTCCTCGTCGTCCTGCAGCCGGCCCTTGGACAGCGGCGGCCGGTCGTACGGCAGGTGCGGCTCGGCGGCGAGCAGCGTCAGCCGCCCCTCGTACCCCTGCCCGCGCAGCTCCTCGGCCGCCCGGGCGCCGGCGAGCCCGCCGCCGACGACCACCACGTCCCGCACGGATGCAGCGTGCTGCGTCCCGCCCCTCGTTGCACGTACGCCACGCACACGGACTGATCAACAGCGCCATGGCGCGCCTCTGCGCGGCGTGTCGGCGGCGGATCGGCGCGCTCCGGCGTACGTTGTCACATTGGTCACTCTTGTCACAAGGGCCCCACTGGCCTACCGTCGACGGTCAGCGCTCCGCCTGCCGTCGACTGCTTGGGACTCCGTCATGACGCCCCGCCGCGCGAGCCGCACGCTCGCCGTCCTGCTCACGCTCGCCGCCGTGCTCACCGCCGGCGCGCCGTCGATCATCCGCGTGAAGCCCGGCGACTCGCTCTGGGAGATCGCGCACCGGCACGGCACGACCATCGCCGTCCTGCGCCGGCTCAACGACCTGCCGGGCAACGGCACCATCTACGTCGGCGAGCTGCTGAAGGTGCCTAGCGCCGGCGCGCGCACCCGCACCGTCGAGCGCAGCTACACCGTCCGCTCCGGCGACAACCTCAGCCTCATCGCGCAGCGGCTCGGCGTCAGCGTCAGCACCCTGCGCACGCGTAACAAGCTCCCCCGCAACGGCCTGGTCACCGTCGGCCGCAGGCTTGCGTACCCGGTCGCGCTCGGCGCACGAGGCACCAGCACCGTCACGACCAACGCCGGCGTACGGATCCCGGCCAGCGTCCAGCGGTCGACGGCGCAGCACCGGGCGTACCTCGCGTCGCACCGCCAGCCCTCGAAGGCCGCCGTCCGCAAGCTGGTCTACAAGACGGCGCGCAAGCACCACGTCGACCCGAGCCTCGCCCTCGCCGTCGCCTTCCACGAGAGCGGCTTCCAGCAGCGCGTCGTCTCCCCGGTCGACGCCATCGGCGTCATGCAGGTGCTGCCCTCCACCGGCCGCGTCCTCGGCAAGCAGTACGGCCGCCGGCTCGACCTGCTCAAGGCGCAGGACAACATCACCGCGGGCGTCCTGCTGCTGCAGCAGCTCGTGCGCAGCACCGGCTCCGCCGACCGGGCGCTGGCCGGCTACTACCAGGGGCTCGGCTCCGTGGCCGCCCGCGGGCTGCTGCCGCAGACGCACGCGTACATCAAGAACGTCTCCGCGCTGCGGGCGCGCTTCCGGAACGGGTGACCGCGCCGCACCTAGACTCGGCGGTCGTGGACCGTACCGCCGACGTCGCGTCCGACCCCCTGGTCGGGCGCCTGCTCGACGGCCGCTACCGGCTCGACCGCCCGCTCGCCAAGGGCGGCATGGCGACCGTCTACGTCGGCACCGACACCCGGCTGGACCGCACCGTCGCGGTGAAGGTCATGCGGCCGGCGCTGGCCGAGGACCCGTCCTTCGTCGAGCGCTTCGCGGGCGAGGCGCGCGCCGCCGCCCGGCTGTCGAGCCCCGAGGTCGTGGCCGTGCACGACCAGGGCACCGACGACGCGACCGGCACCGCGTACCTCGTCATGGAGTACGTCGAGGGCCGCACCCTTCGTGACCTGATCCGCGACGGCGGGCCGCTCCCCCCGGCCCGCGCGCTGGAGCTGCTCGAACCAGTGCTGCGCGCCCTCGCCGCCGCGCACCGCGCCGGGCTGGTGCACCGCGACGTCAAGCCGGAGAACGTCCTGCTCGGCGACGACGGCCGCATCAAGGTCGCCGACTTCGGGCTGGCCCGCGCGGTCCAGACGTCGCACCTGACGGCGACGACCGGGCTGCTGATCGGCACCGTCGCCTACCTCGCCCCCGAGCAGGCGCGGCCGGGCGGCGCGGACGAGCGGTCGGACGTCTACGCCGCCGGCATCGTCCTGTGGGAGATGCTCACCGGGACGCCGCCGTTCAGCGGTGACGACGCGATCGCGGTCCTGCTGCAGCACGCCAACGAGGACGTCCCGCCGCCGTCCGCCGTCGTGCACGGCGTACCGGTCGCGCTCGACGACCTGGTCATACGCGCGACCCGCCGCGACCCCAGCGCCCGGCCCGCCGACGCCGGCGCGTTCCTCGCCGAGCTGCAGGCGGTCCGCGCCGACCTGCCGAGCTCGCCGGTCGCCCAGCACACGCAGGTCATCGCCCGGCCCACCCCGACTGTGGACACGATCCGCCCGCACAAGCGCCGTCGCACCGGCCTGATCGCGGCCGCTCTGGTCGCCGTCCTGGCGCTGCTCGCGCTGGCCGGTGGCTGGTACCTCGGCAGCGGTCGCTACCGGGATGCGCCCTCGGTCCTCGGCGTCAGCCGGCAGGTCGCCGTCGCCAAGCTCGAGGGCGCGGGGCTGAAGGCGAAGGACGGCGGCACCGTGTTCAGCGACACCGTGCCCAACGGGATGGTGGCGGACCAGGATCCGGACCCCAACGGCAAGGTGCGCAAGGGCGGCACCGTCACGTACATCCTGTCGAAGGGGCCGGACGTGCGCGCCGTCCCCGACCTCGTCGGGTCGACCCAGCTCGCCGCGAAGCAGCTGCTCGAGGCGGCCGGGCTGCGGCTCGGCAAGACCAGCCAGGAGTACGCCAGCGCCTCACGCGGCACGGTGGTCCGTACCGATCCGAAGGCGGGGCAGAAGCTCCGGCCCGGTACGGCGGTGAAGCTCGTCCTCAGCGCCGGCGTCGAGCAGCTGAAGGTTCCCGACGTGCAGGGCAAGCCGGTCGCCGAGGCGCAGGCGACGCTGAAGGCGGCCGGCTTCAAGACCAGTGTCGACGAGGTGTTCAAGGACGACGTCCCCAAGGGGATCGTGTTCGACCAGTCGCCGAGCACCGGCACCGCCGGCCGTGGCAGCACCATCTCGCTGCAGGTCAGCAAGGGGCCCGAGCTCATCACGGTCCCGAAGGTCACCGGCATGCGGCGCGACGACGCGCAGCGGCTGCTCGAGGGCCTAGGCCTCAAGGTGAGCGTGCGGTCGATCCCGGGCCCGGGGATCGTGCGGCAGCAGGACCCGGGCGAGGGTGCCCAGGTCCGCAAGGGCAGCACCGTCACGCTCTACGTCTTCTGACACCCTGTACCGGTGCCGCCCCGCAAGCCCTCCCCGGTGGGCTCCCACGTCCCGACCGGGCCCGGCCTGGTCAAGTCGCTGGCGTACGCGCGGGAGATCGGCGCGCGCGCCGTGCAGGTGTTCGTCTCCAATCCGCGCGGCTGGGCGCCGAGTGCCGGCGACCCCGTGCAGGACGAGAAGTTCGCGAGCCAGTGCGCCGACGAGAGCATCCCGGTGTACGTGCACGCGCCGTACCTCGTGAACTTCGGCTCCCCCACCGAGGCGACGCTGAAGCGGTCGGTCGAGGCGGTCGAGCACGCCATGCGCCGGGGCATCGCGATCGGCGCCCGCGGGGTGGTGGTGCATGCCGGCAGCGCGGTCGCGGGCGCGCATCGGGACGACGCGATGAAGCAGCTGCGCACGCACCTGCTGCCGCTGCTCGACGCTGCCGAGCCGGACGGGCCGAAGCTGCTCGTCGAGCCGACCGCGGGCGGAGGGCAGGCGCTGTGCGCGACGGTCGACCAGCTCGAGCCGTGGTTCGCCGAGCTGGACGCGCACGAGATGCTCGGCGTCTGCCTCGACACCTGCCACCTGTTCGCCGCGGGGCACGACCTGGCCGCTCCGGGCGGAGCCAAGAAGGCGCTGGACCTGCTGGTGAAGACCGTCGGCCGCGGGCGGCTCGGCCTGGTGCACGCCAACGACTCGAAGGACCCGCTGGGGTCGGGGCGCGACCGGCACGCGCCGATCGGTGACGGTCAGATCGGCAAGGACATGTTCGCCGAGCTGTTCCGTCATCCAGCCACCCGCGGCGTCCCGGTGGTCGTGGAGACACCGGGCGACGCGGCCAGCCACAAGCGCGACATCGACGTGCTGACGTCGCTGCGCGACGCGTGAGGGCGCCCACCCTCGCCCTGCTCGCCGTCACGGCCGTGTGGGGCTCGACGTTCGTCGTCGTGAAGGACGCGGTCGAGCGGATGCCGGTCACCGACTTCCTCACCTGGCGGTTCGGGCTCGCGGCGCTCGCGATGCTGCTGCTGCGCCCACGCAGCTGTGCGTCCTTACCCGCGCGCGGTCGCCGGGCCGGGCTGCTGCTCGGACTGGCCCTCGGCGGCGGCTACCTGCTGCAGACGCTCGGCCTGCAGACGACCTCCGCTGCCGTCAGCGGCTTCATCACCGGCATGTTCGTGGTGCTCACGCCGCTCGGGGCCGCCGTCCTGCTGCGGCAGGCGCCGGACCGGCTCGCGTGGGCGGCCGTGGGGCTCGCGACGGTCGGGCTCGGACTGCTGTCGTTGCGCGGCTTCACGGTCGGCGGCGGCGAGCTGCTGACGCTGGGCTGCGCCGCCGCGTTCGCGCTGCACATCGTCGGGCTCGGCCGGTGGGCGTCCTCGTACGACGCCTACGGGCTGGCGGTGGTGCAGCTGCTGACGGTCGCGGCGCTGTGCGGCCTGGTCGCGGTCCCGGGCGGGCTGGCCGCGCCCCCGGACCTCGGGGTCTGGGGTGCGCTGCTGCTCACGGCCCTCGCGGCCACGGCGCTGGCGTTCGTGGTGCAGACCTGGGCGCAGGCGCACCTGCCCCCGACGCGGGCGGCCGTGGTGATGACGATGGAGCCCGTGTTCGGCGGGCTGTTCGCGGTCGGCCTTGCCGGCGAGCGACTCGGACCGCGCACGCTGCTGGGCGCGCTGCTCGTGCTGGCCGCGATGGTGCTGACCGAGGTCGGGCCGCGGCGCGGAGCGGAAGGCCGCGTCGAGCGCCTGGAGGTCTAGTCCTCGTCCTCCTGGTAGGAGTACCGCTGCTCGCGCCACGGGTCGGCCCCGTTGTGGTAGCCGCGGTCCTCCCAGAAGCCGCGCCGGTCCGCCGTGAGGTACTCCACGCCCCGGGTCCACTTGGGGCCCTTCCACGCGTACAGGTGCGGGACGACGAGCCGCAGCGGCGCGCCGTGCTCGCGGGTCAGCTCCTCGCCGTTGCGGTGCGTGACGAACAGCGCCTGCGCGGAGGAGAAGTCGGCCAGCGTCATGTTGGCGCTGTAGCCGTACTCCGCCCACACCAGTACGTGCGTGACCTCCGGCGCCGGCGGAGCGAGCTCGAGGAAGGTCGCGGTCGCGATCCCGGTCCACGTGTTGTCGAGGACGCTGAACTTCGTCACGCAGTGGAAGTCCGCGGCCACCTCCGTCCGCGGCAGCGCCGACACCTCCGGCCAGGTCAGCTGGACGTTCTCGCCCGCCGTGGCGCCGAACACCCGGAAGTCCCAGCGCTCCGGGTGGAACGACGGGACCGGGCCGTAATGCAGGACGGGCCAGCCTCGCGGGATGTACTGCCCCGGCGGGAGCCGGTCGGCCGGCACGCCCTCGGCCCGCTTGCGCGCGCCGATCCGGCGGAACGGGGACGTCACCGGCCCATCCTGCAACGTGCCCGCAGCCGCCCGACAACCGGGCCGAAACCGGGCAGGAGCACAGCCCTAGGCGTCGAACAGGTCAGGGACGTCCCCCAGCACCCGGAGCAGCCACGTGTCCCGTCGTCCCCTGTACGCCCTCGCCGCCGCCGGTGGCCTCGCCGTCGTCGCGGCGACCTCCGGCGCGGCGGGTGCCTCTCCCGCCGCCGGCTACCAGGTCTACGAGGCGCCGCCCTCAGCGACGATGGCCTACGACAACTCGGTCGAGCCGACGATCGCGGCCAACTGGAAGACCGGCCGCGCCATGATCATCGCCGACACCACGCCCTACGTCGTGTCCTTCAACAACTCGGCCCGCACCGCGACGTGGGCGCCGGCGCCCGGCATCACGACGAGGTACACGACGCTCGACCCGATCATCTGGGGCGACAGCGAGAACGGCCGGGTGATCGTCAGCCAGCTCGCCGGTGCGACCAGCCTGATGGACATCAGCGACGACGGCGGCGAGAGCTGGCAGCCCGCGCAGGGCGGTGGCCCCTCCGGCGTCGACCACCAGACCCTCGGCGGCGGCCCTTACGCCGCGACCAACAAGCCTCTGGTGACGACCTACCCCAAGGCGGTCTGGTACTGCGCGCAGGACATCGCGACCTCCTTCTGCTCGATCAGCACCGATGGCGGCCGGACGTACGGCCCGTCCAAGCCGATGTACAGCGTGGTCGGCGCCGGCCCGCTCGGCGCCTGCGGCGGACTGCACGGGCACGTCAACGTGCGCCAGGACGGCACCGCGATGATCCCCAACAAGGGCTGCCTCGCCGGCGCCGGCACCTCACTGACCCTCAACGACAAGACGCGCAAGGTGGGGGTCGCCCTCAACAGCGACAACAACACCGGGCCGTTCACGCTCGAGACCGTGCCGGACAGCACGAGCCGGGGCCGGATGGACCCGTACGTCGAGGCGGACAAGGCCAACACGATGTACCTCGCGTACGTCGACGGCACCGACAAGATGAAGGTGGCCGTCAAGAAGAAGGGCGGCGACTGGGCGAAGTCGGTCGACGTCGGCAAGCTCGCCGGCGTCAAGAGCACCGCGTTCCCCCTCGTCATCGGCGGCAGCCCTGGCCGCGCGGCCGTCGCCTACCTCGGCTCCAAGACCGGCCCCGTCGGTGACCTCGACGCGCAGAACACGAAGTTCAAGGGCACCTGGCAGATGTACGTCTCGACGACGACTGACAGCGGCCGCACCTGGACCACGCAGCAGGTCACGAACGACGAGCGCTTCCCGGTGCAGGTGGGCTGCATCCGCAAGACGAGCAACACCTGCAACCACCGCAACCTGTACGACTTCAACGGCATCACCGTCGACAAGCTCGGCCGCGTGATGGTCATGGCCGCCGACGGCTGCACCCCTAACCGCGGCTGCGTCGACGGCGTGACGTACGACAAGCAGGAGGACAGCGGCGCCAACGGCGACAACACCAACGTCGGGTTCATCGTCCGGCAGGAGTGCGGGCCGAGCCTGTTCGCCGACCAGCAGAAGAAGCTCGACGCGGCCTGCCGCATCTGGAAGCGCTAGAGTCGGTCCGTGCTTCAGAGCTGGTACGCCTACCCGACCCGGGACTCCCGGTCGGGTGCCGTCTGACGCACTCCTGACCGTACGAAGAGCCCCGGGCCAGCGCCCGGGGCTCTTCGCGTTCCCGCACCCTTTCTCAGTAGAAGAGGTCTCCCGATGGTCGTCGTCATGCGTACCGGTGCCGCCCCCGACGAGGTGGACGCCGTCGTCTCCCGCGTCGAGTCGGCCGGCGGCTCCGCCTTCATCAGCCGTGGCGTGCAGCGCACCATCATCGGCCTGGTCGGGGACATCGCCGCGTTCCAGGCGCTGAACCTGCGCGCGCTGCCGGGCGTCGTGGACGTCGTACGGGTCTCCAAGCCGTACAAGCTCGTCAGCCGCGAGCATCACCCGGAGGCGACGACGATCCAGGTGCGCGGCGTGCCGATCGGGCCGGACACGTTCACGCTGATCGCCGGGCCGTGCGCGGTGGAGACGCCCGAGCAGACGCTCGCCGCCGCCGAGATGGCGAAAGCGGCCGGGGCGTCGCTGCTGCGCGGCGGTGCGTACAAGCCGCGGACGTCGCCGTACGCGTTCCAGGGCCTGGGCGAGAAGGGCCTGCAGATCCTTGCCGACGTGCGCGACGAGACGGGCCTGCCGATCGTCACGGAGGTGGTCGACGCGCACGACGTGGCGCTCGTCGCGGAGTACGCCGACATGCTCCAGGTCGGGACCCGCAACATGCAGAACTTCGCGCTGCTGCAGGCGGTCGGCTCGGCCGGCAAGCCGGTGATGCTCAAGCGCGGCATGACGGCGACCTACGAGGAGTGGCTCATGGCGGCCGAGTACGTCGCGCAGCGGGGCAACCTCGACATCGTCCTGTGCGAGCGAGGCGTCCGGACCTTCGAGACGGCCACCCGCAACACCCTCGACATCGCGGCCGTCCCCATGGTGCACACGCTGTCGCACCTGCCGGTCGTCGTCGACCCGTCGCACTCGGGCGGCAAGCGCGACCTCGTCGTGCCGCTGACCCGCGCCGCGATCGGCGCCGGCGCGGACGCCGTCATCGTGGACGTGCACCCCGATCCGACCGCCGCGCTCTGCGACGGACCGCAGGCGCTGTACGGGGAGCTGCTGGACGAGCTCGCCGCGGCCTGCCGCGAGATGCCGCCGGTGGTCGGCCGCCGCCTCGTCTAGCGGCAGGTTGGTCTAGCGGCCGAGCAGCTTCGCGACCACCTCGCCGGCCCGCTGCGCCTGATCGTCGTCGACGTCGAGGTGCGTGACGAGCCGCACCTTGCGCGGCCCGACGACCGACACCAGCACGCCCTCGGCGCGGGCCGCCGCGGCCAGCTCCGGTCCGTCCGGCACCTCCACCGGGACGATGTTGGTCTCGGTGGCGACGCCGAGCAGCTCGCCGATGACGCGCGCCCGGCGGTGGTCGTCGGCGAGCCGGTCGACGTGGTGCTCGAGCGCGTGCAGCCCGGCTGCGGCGAGGATGCCGGCCTGCCGCAGGCCGCCGCCCAGCCGCTTGCGCAGCACCCGGGCCTCCGCGGCGCGGGCCGCGTCGGTGACGACGACGGAGCCGACCGGTGCGCCGAGCCCCTTGCTCAGGCAGACCGACAGGCTGTCGAACTGCGCGCCGTACGCCGCCAAGGAGACGCCCGAGGCGACGGAGGCGTTCCAGATGCGGGCGCCGTCGCAGTGCAGCGCGACCCCGTGCCGGGCGGTGAGCTCGCGCAGCGCGACCAGCGTCTCGAGCGGGTGGACGGCGCCGCCGCCGCGGTTGTGCGTCTGCTCCACGCTGACCGCGCGGGTGGGGACGGTGCCCCAGCCGGCCGGCCGCAGCTCGGCCGCCACGACGGCCGGGTCCATCAGCCCGCCGGGCACGGTGCGGGTCTGGATGCCGCCGTGCTGGGCGGCGCCGCCGTGCTCGTACGTGACGATGTGCGCGTCCGCGTCGCACAGCAGCTCGTCCGCGGGCGGGCAGACCAGCCGCAGGCAGATCTGGTTGCCCATCGTGCCGCTCGGGACGAACACCGCGGCCTCGTGCCCGAACAGCTCCGCGGTGCGCTCCTCGAGCGCGTTGACCGTCGGGTCCTCGCCGTAGACGTCATCACCGACGTCGGCGCGCGCCATGGCGGCGCGCATGGCGTCGGTCGGCTTGGTGAGGGTGTCGCTGCGCAGGTCGATTCGGCCCATCGACCTAAGGTATCGGCGTGTCGGACCAGCGGATCTCGGCCGAGGACCTGACGGCTGCCGTCCGGGTCCACGCCGACCGGGTCCACGACTTCCTGCGTCGCCTCGGCTGCGAACCCGGCGCGGCGGTGGAGGTCGTGGAGACGAGCGCGCTCGACCTCGTGCAGACGGCAGCCGGCGACCAGCGGAACATCTCGGACCTCGTCGGCTGGTGGTTCGGGCGCGCGCGCGGGCTCGGCGTACGGGTCGCCGGTGGGTCGTCCGGGGTGCCGCTCGGAGGCGGTCTGCTGTCGGCCGACGCGGACCAGCAGCGGATCGCCGAAGCGCTCGAGCAGCTGCCGGAGCGGGAGCGGGTCGCCGTGCTGCTGCGCGACGCCTACGCGTTGC
>JBHENF010000002.1:0-12508 GCA_046262175.1 Mycobacteriales bacterium | reverse complement strand
ACCTGGTTCTTGCGGCTCTCACGCGCCTTCTGGGCGGTCTCGTACTTGAACTTGCCGTAGTCCATGAGCTTGCACACCGGTGGGCGGGCCATCGGAGCGACCTCGACGAGATCGAGATCGCTCTCCTGCGCCAGCTTCAGGGCCTCGTGGATGGCGACGATGCCGACCTGCTCGCCTGCTGGACCGACCAGCCGTACCTCGGGGACACGGATCCGGTCGTTGATGCGGGGTTCAGCGCTGATGGGGCCTCCTGGTCAGGACGTCAGATGTCGTGACCCGTGGCGCTCCACGAGAGAGGCCGCGCGCTCCGCGCAGGGCCCACAGCAGCACAGCCCGGGTGCCGTCCTCGCGGACTGCTCGGGCCGACCGGACCCGGATGCCCTGGGGCGCCTCGGGTGGGAGTGGATCCTCCGCTTGCACGGCTGCCGTCGGAACGGCGGCCGGGTCGCTCTGCAAGGGTAGCAGCATGGATCAGCAGGAACGCGACCTCGCCGAGGTGCCCGCTGCGGAGGTCATCGCGGCCGTTGCCGTGCACCTCATGAGCGCGGCCGCGGTGAAGTGCGGCCTGTCCGCGCGAGAAGACCTGGACCTGGACGAGGCGCGCAAGCTGATCACCGCGCTGGCCGGGCTCGTCACGGCGGCGCGGCCGGACCTCGGCGTCCACGCGTCCGCCCTGCGCGACGGCCTGAAGACGCTGCAGAAGGCGTTCCGCGAGGCCTCTCCGGTCCCGGACGAGCCGGGCGACGGGCCTGGCGAGAAGCTCACCGGCCCCGTCTGGTGATCTTCCGGCCGGGTCCCTTCGGCGGGACCGCGGCCAAGTCGAGCCGCTGGGCTGTGGGCCCCAGGCGTGCCGCCACCCGGGCGGCCAGGGCCGCGAGGGCGGCCCCGTCGAGGGGTTCCTTCGGGACGACGCCCAGCACCGGACCGTGCGGGCCCGCGAGGAGTCGGGCGCCCTTCAGCCGCTCCGGCGCGAGCGCCCGGTGCAGCTGCGCGAGCAGCTCGGGCGCGGGCGGCTCGACCGGGTCCGTCAGCTCCGCGGTCGTACGCCGTGCAGCCAGCGGAGCGCCCGGCACCGGGACGTAGCCGTCGGCCAGGGCCGCCAGCTCGCGCTCGTCCAGCGTCACCGGTCCGAGCACGACCGCGATGGCCCCGTCGTCCAGGGCGGCCCGGCACAGGTACGCCGCCGTCACCGGGACGGGCCGGACGTCGAGCCGCCAGCGCTTCAGGTCGGCCGCGTCGGCGAATGCCGGCAGCGCGCGCTCGCCGTCGGACGCCACCAGGCTGACCAGCGCCATGTCCGCGCTCGAGTCCGCGCGCAGACCGGTTCCCTCCGCCACGTGCTCGGCCGTGGAGGTGGCCGTGATCGCGACGAAGACGCGCGCGCCGGAAAGGGCGGCCAGCACCTCCGCGCGCGCGGCGGTCGAGCCGTCGAACGCGGCCAGCGCCGCGGCGAGCCGCGGGTCCGCGCTGCCGTCGTCGCTCACGGTCTCGAGGCTAGGCGGGTCGGTGCTGATCGGCGCGCGTCCGACGTGTCGTGGCGCCGCAGGAGCGGGCCGGCTACTCCTGGGCGGAGGCGAGCACCACGGCGGCGCGGTCGATCGCGTTGCGCGCGGTCGTCCCGTTGGAGAACGCGGTCAGCTGGAACGAGAACCAGACCTTGCGGCCACTCGCCGTCGTCGTGTAGCCGCTCAGCGCGCGAGCGCCGGGCAACGTCCCGGTCTTGGCCGACAGCCGGCCGGCGGCCGCCGTACCGCACATCCGCTTCTCGAGGGTGCCGTCCTGGCACGCGATCGGCAGCGCCCGCCGGAACGCGGTCCCGACGGCTGGGTCCTGCTCGGCCGCCTTGAGCAGCATCAGCTGACCGCCCGGGGTCTGCCGGTCGTACGAGGACAGGCCCGAGCCATCCGTGCCGGTGCCGACGGGAACGCCCCGCGTGCCGAGCACATCGCTCATCGCGGCGTACCCGCCGGCCGACGAGCCGTCGTTGCGGACCGCCTTCCCGACCTCCTTGAGCAGCAGCTCCGCGGCGAAGTTGTCCGAGCGCTTGAGCGCCCGGCGCACCACGTCCGCGATGGGGCCGGAGGTCACCACCGCAACCGTGCGCGCATCGACCGGCCGGTGGTAGCGCCGGACGACGCCGTGCACCGTCACGCCCTCAGCCGCCAGGTACGACCGGAACAGCGTCGTGTTGGGCAGCGCCGGGTCGGACAGGAAGCCGCTGTCGTCGCGGTACCCGTTGCGGTCGACGGCAAGAGCCGACAGGGGCCCGCTCTCGTCCGGGACGTAGGCGCTCTTCCAGCCGGGCACGCGGCGGCGCGCGTCGTAGCGACTGTCGTCGAGCAGCAGGTCGCCGGTGACGTAGGTGATCCCGGTGCCGCGCACCTGGTGCGCGAGACCGCGCAGGCCGGTCTTCGTCAGGTACGGGTCGCCGCCGGCGACCAGCCAGAGGCTGCCCGGCAGCCGGCCGGCCGTCGGGGTGGTGCGGGCAGCGACCTCGGTCGTGAAGCGGGTACCCGGGGGCACGGCAAGCAGGGCGGCGAGGCCGGTGAACGTCTTCTGGGTCGACGCCGGCGGCAGCGCGTGCGCCGCCTCGTGCCGGTAGACCTCGCCCAGCCCGTCGACGTCCACCGCGGCAGCGATCGTCGTCGCACCGGACGTCCGCAGCGCCGCCTCGACGCGGGCCCCGAGGTCCTCCGCCGGTGTCGTGCTGCCCGTCGCCAGCACCATCGGCCGGACGACGACGCCAGCGGCCAACGGAGCGGGTGCCCCGATCTCTGGCCCGGCCTCGGCGGCCAGCGCGGAGCCCGATGCGGCGAGGACGGCGACCAGCGACAGGCTCAGAGCGGTACGACGGCGCACGGTCATGGTCTCCGGATCGGCGAGCGGCCGTACCGGGTGGAGCGGCGCGAGGGGAAGTCTTGGCTCCCTCGGGGCGGTCTGTCCGTCAGACGCGCGGATTCCCAGGATTTCGTGACATGGCGAGCAGTCTGCGGAGCTCCACGACCGCCTCGACCGCGTACGCGCCGTCGTTGCTCTGGATGGCCAGCAGCGCGACGGTGTCGTCGTCGTGCAGGTCGAGGGTGGCCCAGGACGCACCCTCGGCCATGCGCACGCCGGCGACGACCTGCCAGGGCAGGTGCTTCTCGCCGATGTAGTTGCGGACCCGGATGCCTCGCTCGTCCGCCTCCACCCGGGCGCGGGTGAGGCCGTGGGCCGCGTACGCCAGCAGCAGGCCGATCACGAAGAACGCGATCTGGTCGCCCAGGCTGAAGGTCGCGGCTCCCTCCCCCTGCCGAGCGGGAAGCAGGTACGCCAGGACGCCGAAGACCAGCACGAGCGCGGCGGTCGCGACATGCGCCACCAGCCGCAGCTTGCGCGGGCGGTAGACGGTCACGGGGGCACCTCCACGGTGCGGCGGACCGGCGTCTGCCCCAGGACGCGGAAGGCGAGCTGCACGGCCGGCCCGATGCCGAGCGCGAAGGCGAGGGTGCCGACGCCGACGGGGCCGCCCAGCAGCACGCCGAGCACGAGCACGCCGCACTCGAGAGCGGCGCGCGCGACGCCGACGGGCCAGCCGGTGCGCTGGTGGATCGCGACCATGAGCCCGTCGCGCGGCCCGGGGCCCAGGTGCGCCCCCAAGTAGAACGCGGAGCCCACGGCCACCGACGCGATGCCGCCAACGGTGGTGAGCAGGCGGAGGGCGAGCGGCCCGTCCTCGACGCCGTCGAGCAGTCGGGAGCCGAGCAGCAGGTCGATGAAGACACCGATGAGGATCACGTTCAGGACGGTGCCCGGTCCGGGTCTGACCTTGGCCAGGACGGCGACGACGAAGACGGCGACGGAGACGCCGATCGCGGTGCGACCGAAGGGGGTGCCGAGCTTCTCCGACAGCCCGCCGGCGAGCACGTCCCAGGGGCCGACGCCGAGGTGTGCCTGCAGGCCGAGCCAGATCCCCTGGCCGAACAGGTACAGGCCGAGAACCAGCTTGGCGTAGCGGCCGAGCATCCTCATGCCGGCACCCGCTCCCTCGGGGGGAGGCCGCTGACGGCGACGGCGACGAAGGTGAGCGCGACGCCGACGAGGGTCGCGGTAGCGACGCCGTGATCGGCGGCGGGCACGAACAGGTCGAGCAGGACGGCGCCGACCAGCTGGCCGGCGATGACCCCGAGGCCGAGCCGCAGGACCCCGAGCGTCCGGACGATGACGGAGGCGACGGCGACGAAGCTGGCGCCGAGCGGACCTCCCGTGTAGAGCCACCACTGGCCCGGCCAGTGGTCGACCTGCCACCCGTTGACCGCGCTCACGAGCAGATACGCCGCGACAAGCGCCGTCGTCCCGATGAGGAAGTTGACGAGCGTGGCAACGCCCGCGTCGCCGGTGACCCGCCGGACGCGGCCGTTCAGCGCCTGCTGCAGCGAGATGAGGAAGCCGGCAGCGACGACCAGGCCGAGCAGCAGCGGGCTGCCGTCCCCCTGCCCCTTGCCGAGCACGCTGATGAGGACGGCGCCGAGGCAGAGGGCCGCACCGCCGACGCGTGGCGCCGTGAGCCGGTGGTGGCCGCCGGGTCCGATGCCCGCGCGGTCGACGGCCAGTCCTCCGGTCGTCTGGCCCGCGACGAGCCCCACCGTCAGCAGCGCAACGCCGATCTGCGGGGCGGCGAAGGCACCGACCGCGACCAGGCTCGCGCCGCCCAGCCCGCCCAGGCGCGTCCACCAGGGCACGTCCTTCACGGCCGCCCAGGCGGCACGCGCTCGTGGCCGGGCCAGCACCACGGCGACCACGAACCCGAGCCCGATGACGAAGGACAGCACCGCCGCGAGCAACGGGTCGTCGAGGCCCTTCGCCAGACCCGCGTTGACGCGAGCCTGGACGGCGACCAGGGCGCCCGACAGCACCGCCGCAAGGAGCGCGGCCGTGGTCCGACTCACTACTCGATGATCTTCGAGATCGGCAGCTCGAGGATGTCGCGCGCGCCGGCCGCCCGCAGCGCCGGTAGCAGGGTGTTGACGCCCCGCTTGGGCACGACGGTCTCCACCGCGCGCTGGTCGCCAGCCGCGAGCGGCATGACCGTCGGCGACGACATGGACGGGAGCACCTCGAGCACGGCGTCGAGAGCAGCGGCAGGCACGTTCAGCTTGAGCAGCACGTGTCCGCGCGCACGGAGGGAGCCCTGCAGCAACAGGGCGATGTCCTCCATCGCGGCGCGCTTCTCGGGGTCGTCGTACGCCCCGCGGTTCGCGAGCAGCTCGGTGCGGCTGGTCAGCAGCGTCTCGATGACCTTCAGGCCTGCTTTGCGCAGCGACGAGCCGGTCTCGGTCAGGTCGACGATCGCATCGACGATGTCCGGGATCTTCGCCTCGGTCGCGCCGTGACTGGTGAACACCCGCCCCTTGACGCCGTTCTCCTCGAGGAACCTCTTGGTCGTCTCCGGCATCTCCGTCGAGATGCGCACGCCCTCAGGGAGGTCGCGCACCGTGTTCCACGGCGACTCCCTCGGCACGGCGAGCACGACGCTCACGACCGCCTCGCCCGCCCGGCCGCCGCCGATCTCGCCCAGGCTGACGACATCCGCCGCCGTCTCCGTGACCCAGTCGCGGCCGCTGATGCCGAGGTCGAAGATGCCCTGCTCGACGTAGGTCGGGATCTCCTGCGGGCGCAGGAAGCGGACGCGGTCGATCCGCGGGTCGTCGATGCGGGCGGCGTAGTCACGGTCACCGCCGCGTATGACGGTGAGGTCGGCGCCGGCGAACAGCTCGAGGACCTGCTTCTCGAGGGAGCCCTTGGGGAGGACGAGGGAGAGCACGAAGGACCTTCCGGGTCAGGTCGCTGCGCCGGTGCGCAGGCACTTGAGGACGCGCGCGGCGTCGAGGGCGGCGAGAACGGCCTCGCGGCCCTTGTCCTCGGCGGACTCCGGCAGCCCGGCCCGGTCCAGGGCCTGCTGCTCGGTGTCGCAGGTGAGAACGCCGTTGCCGACGGGGGTGTGGCTGTCGAGGGAGACGCGGGTGAGGCCGTACGTCACGGCGTCGCAGACGTACTCGAAGTGCGGGGTGCCACCTCGGATGACCACACCCAGGGCGGCTACGGCGTCGTGGGTGGCCGCCAGCGCCTGCGCCACGACCGGCAGCTCGACCGCGCCCGACACGCGCACGACGGTGGGCTCGGCGACCGCGCACTCGTGCGCCGTGCGTACGGCCGACCCCAGCAGCGCGCTGGTGATCTGCTCGTGCCAGCGGGTGGCGACGATGGCGAGCGCCAGCCCCTTGCCGTCGACCGGACGGGCCGCCGGCGCCCCGGCGCCGCTCATGTGGCGTCGAGCGCATCGGCGCTCGCCTCGGTGGCCTCGTCCTCGAACGCCGCCAGCCCCGGCAGGTCGTGGCCCATCCGGTCCCGCTTGGTCTTGAGGTAGCGCAGGTTCTCGGGGGTGGCCAGTGTCGGCAGGGGCACCCGCCCGACGATCTCCAGCCCGTAGCCCTCGAGGCCGGCCCGCTTGCCGGGGTTGTTGCTGAGCAGGCGCATGGTGCGGATGCCGAGGTCAACGAGGATCTGCGCGCCGATGCCGTAGTCGCGGGCGTCGGCCGGCAGCCCGAGCTCGAGGTTCGCGTCCACGGTGTCCGAGCCGCTGTCCTGCAGCTGGTACGCCTGCAGCTTGTGCATCAGGCCGATCCCGCGACCCTCGTGGCCGCGCATGTAGAGCACGACGCCGCGACCCTCGTCCGCGACCGCCTTGAGCGCCGCGTCCAGCTGCGGCCCGCAGTCGCACCGGCGGGAGCCGAACACGTCGCCGGTCAGGCACTCGCTGTGCACCCGTACGAGCACGTCCTCGCCGTCGCTGATGTCTCCGCGGACCAGCGCCATGTGGTCGGTGCCGTCGAGCACCGACGCGTACCCGACAGCGTCGAAGTCGCCGTGCTGCGTCGGGATCTTCGCGGTGGCGATGCGCTCGACCTGCTTCTCGGTCCGCCGCCGCCAGGCGATCAGGTCGGCGATGGAGATGACAGTCAGGTCGTGCTCGGCGGCGAACACCTTCAGCTCGTCCAGGCGCGCCATGTCGTGCACGTCCTTCTGGCTGACGATCTCGCAGATGACCCCCACCGGCTGCAGCCCGGCGAGGCGGCAGAGGTCGACAGCGGCCTCGGTGTGCCCGGCCCGGCGCAGGACGCCGCCGTCCAGCGCGCGCAGCGGGTTGACGTGCCCCGGGCGGGTCAGGTCGTACGGCGTCGAGGTGGGGTCGGCGAGGACCTGCATCGTCCGCGCGCGGTCGACCGCGGAGATCCCGGTGGTGACCCCCTCCCGCGCATCGACGGTGACGGTGTAGGCGGTGCGCATGCGCTCCTGGTTGCTGCTGACCATGAGCGGGATCTCGAGCCGGTCCAGCTCGCTCGCGGTCATGGGAACGCAGATGTAGCCGGAGGTGTAGCGGATCATGAAGCTGACCAGCTCCGGCGTCGCCTTCTCCGCCGCGAAGATCAGGTCGCCCTCGTTCTCGCGGTCTTCGTCGTCGACGACGACGACGGCCTTGCCGGCGGCGATGTCGGCGATGGCGCGCTCGATCGGGTCCAGGCCGTGGACGAGCGGTGCTGCCTCTGCCGTGCTCACGACGGATCTCCCTTGGCTGCCAGCAGCTTCTCGATGTACTTCGCGGTGATGTCGACCTCGAGGTTGACCGGGTCGCCGACGCCCTTGCGACCCAGCGTCGTCAGGTCGAGCGTCGTCGGGATCAGGCTGACCTCGAACCACATCCGGTCTACCGCACTGACGGTGAGCGAGACCCCGTCGACGGTGATGGAGCCCTTCTCGACGACGTAGCGGCCGAGGCCGTCGGGCAGCGACACCCGGACGACCGTCCAGTGCGCGTCCGGGGTGAGGGCGAGCAGTGTGCCGGTGCCGTCGACGTGGCCCTGCACCAGGTGGCCGCCGAGGCGGTCCTGCAGCCGGACGGCTCGCTCGAGGTTGACCGGGCTGCCGACGCGCAGTGCGCCGAGCGAGGAGCGGACGAGGGTCTCCTTCATGACGTCGGCCGTGAAGGCGCCGTCGCGGTTGTCGACGACGGTCAGGCACACGCCGTTCACCGCGATGGAGTCGCCGTGCGCCGCGTCGGAGGTGACGACGGGGCCGCGGACGGTGACGCGGGCGGCGTCGTCGAGGTCCTCCCAGTCGAGGATCTCGCCCAGCTCCTCGACGATGCCGGTGAACATCAGGCGCTCCTCGTCTCGGGGTACATGATCAGCCGGACGTCGTCGCCGACGCGCAGGACCTCGTCCAGCCGCAACCGGTGCGCGCCCTTGATCGTTCCCACCCCGAGCCCGCCGACCGCCGCCGGCCCGGCACCGAGGAGGGCGGGGGCGACGTACGCGATGACGCGGTCGACGAGACCGGCGCGCACGAAGGACGCGGCGACGGTGGGCCCGCCCTCGAGCAGGACGCTGACGACGCCGCGCGCGTAGAGCCGCTCGAGCGCTTGGCGGGGCTCGTCGGCCAGCACCAGCGCGTCGCGCACGCGGGCGTCCGCGGGCGTCCGTCCGCTGCGGTCGAGGACAACGCGCAGCGGCTGGCGACCCGGGTCCGGGCGGACCGTGAGCTCCGGGTCGTCGGCCAGCACCGTGCCCACCCCGACCAGCACGGCGTCGACCTCGCGGCGCAGCCGGTGCACGTCCGCGCGGGCGCCCTCGCCCGTGATCCACCTGCTGGTCCCGTCGGCCGCGGCCGAGCGGCCGTCGAGGGTGGCGGCGTACTTCCACGTGACGTACGGACGTCCGCGGCGCTGGGCGTGCAGCCAGGGCTCCAGCGGCTCGACGCGCACGTCGAGCTGCTCGACCTCGATCCCGGCCGCGCGGAGCACCTCGGCACCGCCCGCCGCGTCCGGGGTGACGTCGGCAGCCGCGTACACGACGCGGGCGATGCCTGCCTCCGCGATCGCGCTCGTGCACGGGCCGGTGCGGCCCACGTGGCGGCACGGTTCCAGCGTGCAGACGAGCGTGCCGCCGTACCCACGCACCCCGGCCTGGCGCAGGGCGACGACCTCCGCGTGCGGACCACCGGGCGGCTGTGTGGCGCCCTCGCCGACGGGCTCGCCGTCCCGATCGAGGAGGACGGCACCGACGGGCGGGTTCGGGCTGGTGCTGCCGAGGGCGGCGGCCGAGAGCTCGACCGCTCGCGCCATCGCCTGTGCTGCGTCCACCGTGCCCTCCCTCGCTCAGGGCACCCCGGGGTACGCAGGCGGCAGCGGACACCGCCCGCGCGCTGCCTCTCCTCCGGACTCTCACCGTCGGTCCCGGAGTTCCACCGGGTCCACCGCTGGCTGGCTGCGAGCGGGTCGCGGACTGTCACCGCCGGTTCGGAATTGCACCGACCCCGGAGCGCGCATGACTTCTGGCAGCGAGTCTAGGCCCGGCGGTCCACGGCGACGACCGAGCCGGACTTGGCCTTCGCCACACCCTTCATCTCGCTCGCCGCGGCGACCACCGCCCGGTGGTCACGGTCGCCGCCGGTGTAGATGGCGACGCCGATGCTGACGGAGACCAGCGGGTGGCGGCGTGGCTCGCCGCGCCGGTCAGTGCTGTCGAGGAAGCCGCGCTGCGCGTCCTCGGGGTCGTAGAACGACGGCACCACGTCGTCGAACGCCTTGACGATGAAGGCGCACATCGGCTCGGCCTGCTCCGGCGTGCACACCAGCACGAAGTCGTCGCCGCCCACGTGTCCGACGAAGACCGGCGGCGGGCCGGCCTCGGCCGCAAGCTGTTGCAGGCAGTGCGACAGGACGAGCAGCAGGTCGTCGCCCCGCAGGAAGCCGTACGCGTCGTTGAAGCTCTTGAACTCGTCGAGGTCGACGTGGCAGACGGCGTACGGCAGGGCGGCCTGCGCGCGGGCCGAGATCTCGAGGTCGATCCGGTGGTTGCCCGGCAGGCCGGTCAGGGGCGAGACGGACCGGTTGTCGGCCGTGCGGCGCAGCGTGGTGCGCACCCGCGCCACGAGCTCGAGGGTGTCGAACGGCTTGACGATGTAGTCGTCCGCGCCGGCGGTGAGCCCGACGACCTTGTCGGCGGACAGGGACTTGGCCGTCAGCATCACCACCGGGACCGCGGCGGTGGACGCCTGGGCGCGCAGCCGGCGTACGACCTCGACGCCGTCCAGAGTCGGCATCATGACGTCGAGCACGATGAGGTCCGGCGGGTCCTCGGTTGCGCGACGGAGCGCCTCGGCGCCGTCGTGGACGAGCTCGACGTCGAACCCCTCGAGGGTCAGGTTGAGCTCGACGAACCGGGCGATGTCCAGGTCGTCGTCCGCGACCAGGATGCGCTCGCTCATCGCGTCGCCGCCTCGCGCAGGCGGGTGACCGCGGCAGCCGGGTCGTCGGCGGCGAACACCGCGCTGCCGGCCACGAACACGTCTGCGCCCGCCTCGGCGCAGCGCGCGATGGTCTCGTCGTTGACGCCGCCGTCGACCTGCAGGCAGACGTTCCCGTCTCCGATCGCCTGCCGGGCGCGGCGGATCTTGGGCAGCACGACGTCGAGGAACGCCTGGCCGCCGAAGCCCGGCTCGACCGTCATCAGCAGGAGCATGTCCAGCTCGGGCAGCAGGTCGACGTACGGCTCGACCGGCGTCGCGGGCCGCAGCGCCATCCCGGCGCGGGCACCGGCGCTGCGCAGGTCGCGCGCCAACCGGACCGGGGCGGCGGCGGCCTCGACATGGAAGGTGACGCTGCCGGCGCCGGCTTCGGCGTAGGAGGTCGCCCATCGGTCCGGGTCCTCGATCATGAGGTGGACGTCGAGCGGCAGCGGGCTCGCCTTCACGAGCGCCGCGACCACCGGCAGGCCCAGGGTGAGGTTCGGGACGAAGTGGCCGTCCATCACGTCGACGTGGACCCAGTCGGCCGTCTGCCCGATGACCGCGATCTCCTCGGCGAGCCGCGCGAAGTCGGCCGACAGGATGCTCGGCGCGATCTGCGGACGCTGCATGCGCGGAGACTAGAGGTTCCGCCGGAGGCGGACGCGGAACGGGACGAGTTCAACCGTACGGACGAGGCGGCTCAGCGCGTTCGGAGGAGCGAGAGGTGCCGTGCGCCGGAGCCGCTGAGCGGGGGCGGCACCGGTAGCGGCTCAGCGCTTCCGCAGCAGCGACAGGTGCATCGCGTCCGTGCCGTGCCGGTGCGGCCAGAGCTGGACGGCCGGGCCGTCGCCCAGGTCGGGCACGCCGGGCAGCAGCGGACGCGCGTCGACCCGCTCGAGCTCCGGATGCCGCCGCAGCACGTCGGCGACGGGTACGACCGTTTCGGCGACGTGCGGCGAGCAGGTGACGTACGCGAGGACACCCCCCGGCCGCAGCACCTCGACGGCGCCGCGCAGCAGCTCGCCCTGGAGCCGTGTCAGGCCCGGCAGGTCGCTGGGCTGCCGGCGCCAGCGCGCCTCGGGGCGCCGGCGCAGCGCACCGAGGCCGCTGCAGGGAGCGTCCAGCAGCACCCGGTCGGCACTGCCCGGCGCGAGCGGCGGGCGGCGGGAGTCGGTCGTGACGACGTCCGTGACGCCGGACCGGCGGACAAGGCGCGACCGGTGGTGCTGCGCCTCGAAGGCGAGCAGGCGCGCCCCGCGCCGCTCCGCCAGCCCCGCCAGCAGCGCGGCCTTGCCGCCAGGCCCGGCGCACAGGTCGACCCAGGTGGTGTCGCGGCCGTCCACCTCCACGGCAGCGAGGGCGAGGGCGACCAGCTGGCTGCCCTCGTCCTGGACGCCGGCGCGGCCGTCGCGGACGGCGGCGATGGTGCCGGGGTCGCCCTCGGACAGCCGGACGGCGTACGGCGACCACGGCCCCGGCGTGCCGCCGCTCATGGCGACGAGCTCGTCGCGGTCCATGTTGCGCGCGACGAGGTGCACCTCGGGCCGGGCGTCGTCCGCGGCCAGCGCTCGCCCGGTGTCCTCGACGTCACCGCCCAACGCGTCGCGGAACGCCGACGCGATCCAGCGGGGATGGCTGTGCTCCAGCGCGAGCGCCCCGACCGGGTCGTCCGCGGGCGCTAGCTGGTCGATCCACGCGTCGAGGTCCTGCGCGGAAACCTTGCGCAGCACCGCGTTGACGAACGCGACGGGCCCCGCGCTGACAACGCGCCGCGCCAGGTCGACCGTCGCACTGACGGCCGCGTGGGACGGCACCCGCATCCGCAGCAGCTGGTGCGCGCCGAGCCGCAGCACGTCCAGCACCGGCGGGTCGACCTGCGCGAGCGGGCGGTCGACACACGCCTGCAGCACCGCGTCGTACAGGCCCTGTCCGCGCAGCGTGCCGTAGCCGAGCTCGGTCGCGAAGGCGGCGTCCCGGGTGTCGAGCCGGCGCTCGCGCAGCAGCCCGGGCAGCACCAGGTTGGCGTACGCGTCCTTCGTGCGGACGGCTTCGAGCAGGTCGTACGCGGCCCGGCGCGCCGGATCGGTCGCAGGCGGGCGGTACGGGCGCCTGCTCACCCGAACTGCTCCCCCGGCTCCGGGCGCAGCCCCCGCAGCCAGTCGCTCGCCGCCATGGCGCCCTT
>JBHENF010000001.1:0-4935 GCA_046262175.1 Mycobacteriales bacterium | reverse complement strand
CATGAACGAGGCGATCGACGAGCCGGACGAGATGAGCCCGTACGCGCCGCGCGTCCTCACGGTCAAGATCCCGGTGGACAAGATCGGTGAGGTCATCGGCCCGAAGGGCAAGATGATCAACCAGATCCAGGCCGACACCGGTGCCGACATCACCGTCGAGGACGACGGCACGATCTACATCGGCGCGACGTCGGGCACCGCGGCAGAGGCGGCGATGGCGGTCATCAACATGATCGCCAACCCGACGATGCCCAAGGTCGGCGAGCGCTTCCTCGGGACCGTGGTCAAGACGGCCGCCTTCGGCGCGTTCGTCAGCCTCACCCCCGGCAAGGACGGCCTCGTCCACATCTCCAAGCTCGGCAACGGCAAGCGGATCAACAAGGTCGAGGACGTCGTCAACGTCGGCGACAAGCTCCAGGTCGAGATCCAGGAGATCGACCAGCGCGGCAAGATCAGCCTCGTGCCGGTGCAGAACGACGCACCCGCCGCCGCTGCTGAGCCTGTCGCGGCCGAGTAGCACTTGCCCTCACGTACGACCAGCCGCCCGGTGCGGACGGCCGGCGGACCCAGCCCCATACCTGGTGTCCGCCGGACCGTCCTGCCGGGCGGTCTGCGTGTCGTCTCCGAGTCCCTGCCGGGGGTGCGTTCGGTCGCGTTCGGCATCTGGGTCGGCGTCGGCTCACGCGACGAGCGGCCGTCCCTGGCCGGCACGTCCCACTTCCTCGAGCACCTGCTGTTCAAGGGGACGCCGACCCGCGACGCGCTGGAGATCTCGGCCTGCATGGACGCGGTCGGCGGCGAGATGAACGCCTTCACCGCGAAGGAGTACACCTGCTACTACGCGCGGGTCCTCGACGAGGACCTGCCGCTGGCGGTGGACGTGACGGCCGACATGGTCACGTCGTCGCTCATCACCTCGGAGGACGTCGAGAGCGAGCGCGGCGTCATCCTCGAGGAGATCGCCATGCACGACGACGACCCGGGCGACATCGTGCACGACACGTTCGCCGAGGCGCTGTACGGCGCGGGCACCCCGCTCGGCCGGCCCGTCATCGGCTCGGTAGAGAGCATCGAGGCGCTGTCCCGTACGGCGATCGCCGGCTACTACCGCCGCCGCTACGCGCTGCCGCAGATGGTCGTCGCGGCCAGCGGCGGGCTGGACCACGGCAAGCTGCTCCGCCTGGTGCGCAAGGCTTTCCAGCTCGAGGGGGACGCGGCTCCGGCGCCGCTGCGACCGAGCAACCGCCGGGTTCCGTCGTACTCGCAGGTGGTCGTGCAGGAGCGGGCGACGGAGCAGGCCAACCTGGTGGTCGGCACGACCGCGTTGAGCCGCGACGACCCGCGCCGGTTCGCGCTGGGCGTCCTCAACGGCGCGCTCGGCGGCGGCATGTCGTCGCGGCTGTTCCAGGAGGTGCGCGAGAAGCGCGGCCTGGCCTACAGCGTCTACTCGTACGCCTCCTCCCACGCTGACACGGGCAGCTTCGGCGTCTACGCCGGCTGCGCGCCCGGCAAGGTCGACGAGGTGCTGGACCTGTGCCGCGCCGGCATGGCCGAGGTCGCCGAGCACGGCATCACCGATGAGGAGCTGCGGCGGGCGAAGGGCCAGATGCGCGGCTCGATGGTGCTCGGCCTCGAGGACACCGGGTCGCGGATGAGCCGGCTGGGCAAGGCCGAGCTGGTGCACGGCGAGCTGCTCGAGGTGGACGAGGTGCTCGCGCGGGTCGACGCGGTCACGCTCGACGACGTGCGCGAGGTCGGCGCCGACGTGCTGACGCGACCGCTGTCGGTGGGCATCATCGGCCCGTTCGGCGACAGGGACTTCTCGGCGGCGATCTCGTGACGCGGGTAGCCGTCCTCGGTGCTCGCGGCCGGATGGGCTCCGAGGTTGTACGGGCGGTCACCGACGCGGACGGGCTCGAGGTCGCGGGGGAGTTCGACGTCGACGACGCGCTCGACCTCGCCGACGCGGACGTGGCCGTCGACTTCACGCACCCGGATGCCGTCATGGACAACCTGAAGGCGTGCATCGACGCGGGCGTGCACGCGGTCGTCGGCACCACCGGGTTCGACGAGGCGCGGCTCGAGCAGCTGCGCACCTGGCTCGCGGAGGCGCCGTCCGTGGGCGTGCTGGTGGCGCCGAACTTCGGCATCGCCGCGGTGCTGATGATGCAGTTCGCGGCGCAGGCGGCGCGCTTCTTCGAGTCGGCCGAGATCGTCGAGCTGCACCATGCGCGCAAGGCCGACGCGCCGTCCGGCACCGCGCGGCGCACGGCCGAGCTCATCGCCGCCGCCCGCGAGGGCATGGAGCCGATGCCGGACGCGACCTCCACGGCGCTGGACGGCGCCCGCGGAGCCGACATCTCGGGCGTACGGGTGCACGCCGTGCGGCTGGCCGGGCTGGTCGCGCACCAGGAGGTCATCCTCAGCGGCGGCGGCGAGTCGCTGACGATCCGGCACGACTCGTACGACCGTGCGTCGTTCATGCCGGGTGTGCTGCTCGGCGTCCGCTCGGTGGCGTCCCGCCCGGGGCTGACCGTCGGGCTCGAGGCACTGCTCGACCTGTGAAGGCTGCTGCCCTGGTCGTGGCGGCGACGGCGCTGCTCGGGCTGTACATGGTGGTGCGGGCGGTCGACCTGTTCCGGACGGGCACGGTGCTCGGGATCCTGCTCGGGATCGGTGTGCTCCTGCTCGTCCTCGTCGGCGGGCTGCTCGTCACCGGCGAGGTGCGCCTCGGAGCGGGCAGCGCGCGGCTCGCCGCGCGGCTGGAGGCGGAGGGCGACCTGCCGGACCCGGAGCTGGAGCGGACGGCTTCGGGTCGGCTGACGGAGGCGGCGGCGGAGCGCCTGTTCGCGCTGCGCAAGGGCGAGGTGGAGGCGGCGCCCACGGACTGGCGCGTGTGGTGGCGGCTCGCGGCGGCGTACGGCGAGGCGCGCGACACCTCCGCCGGCCGTCGCGCGATGCGCAAGGCGATCGCGCTGGAGAAGGCGTCGCGCTTGTCGTGATCGCTGCAGGTCCGGGCGTTCCGTGCCGATGCAGTCGTGGAGGAGGTGGCAGATGTCCCGCGAGCTCGGCGTGCCCGCGCCCCGTCGCGACCCCGAGCAGGCGTGGGAGTCCGCTCTCGCCGCCGTCCGCGCCGACGAGCAGCAGCCCCGGATCGTCTTCCAGCCGATCGTGGACCTGCGCCGAGGCGTCGTCGCCGGGTACGAGGCGCTGGCCCGGTTCCCTGCGATCCTCGCCCCGGCCCCGCCGGACGTGTGGTTCGCCGCCGCCGGCGCGCGCGGCTGGGGCGCCGCGCTCGAGGCACGGGTCGTCCGCCACGTCCTGTCCCGCCGCGACACCTTGCCGCCCAACTGCTTCCTGTCGCTGAACGTGAGCCCGCACCTGCTCGCCGAGCCCGAGATGCGCGAGGCCTTCGCCTCGGTCGCCGACCTGTCGCGGATCGTGGTGGAGCTGACCGAGCACGTGCGTGTCGAGGACGTCGACGGCGTTCAGGCCGAGCTCCGCTCGCTGCGCGAGAGAGGGGCGCTCATCGCGCTGGACGACGCCGGCACCGGCTACTCAGGACTGGCCCAGATCGCGACCTTCCGCCCGCAGGTGGTGAAGCTCGACCGCTCGCTGGTCGACCACGTCGACGACGACGAGGTGAAGATCGCGCTCGCGGAGCTGCTCGGCACGTGGGTCGGGCGACTCGACGCCTGGCTGCTGGCCGAGGGGGTCGAGCGCGCCGAGGAGGTGCGCGCGCTGTGCAGGCTCGGGGTGCCGCTCGCGCAGGGCTGGTTCTTCGGCGCAGGCACCAGCGCCTGGTCGGATCTGGACGCGGGCGTCGGCGCCTGGCTGCGCGGACTGTCCTCGGCGGCGAAGGACGACACCTCGGTGCGAAGCCTGATCGAGCCGGTGCCGGCGCTGACCGACCTGCGGCGGCACGGGGGCGGACTGGCGGTGCTGGTCGACCGTCATGCGCGGCCCGTGCTGCTACTCGGCCCTCAGCCGCAGTGCACGCGGGGCGCGTCCCTGCGGGTCGCCGCGCACGCGCAGGTGGCGGAGGTCGCGCGGCGGGCCATGGCACGGCCACCGGAGGTCCGGTTCGACCCCGTCGTGTGCACCGACGAGACCGGTGGTCTACTCGGCCTGGTCCGGGTCGAGCGGCTGGTCCAGCTCCTCGCCCGGGCCGGTGATGCCGAAGGCGCCGCCGACAAGGATGAGATGTCGATGAGGAGAGCGTGATGAAGGAGTTCGCCTGCGGTGACGTCGTGCCGGGTTGTGCCGGCACGTTCACGGGGGCCACGGAGGACGACGTCCTCGCGCAGGTCGCCCCGCACGCGGCACAGGCGCACGGACTGACGGACGTGTCCCCCGAGCTGGTGCAGCAGATCCGGGACAAGATCCGGGACGCCTGACTCAGGGGGCGGGAGGACGGCTCGGGCCGACGTGCCGGCCGAGCCAGTCGAGCAGCGGCTTGAGATCGCGCCAGTGCTGGACCACCTTCGCCAGGCACTCCGGCTCGTGCAGCCACTCGTCCGGCTCGAACACATAGCCCGCTGACAGCGACTTCGCGCGCAGCAGGTTGGCCCGCGGGTGCTCCGCGTCGAACGGCTTCGGCACCCGGACGAGCCGATCGCCGCCGATGCTCCACCCCTTGCGTTCCAGCGCTGTCAGCAGCTTCGCCAGTCGCGGCCCGCTGGCGTCGTCAGCCACTGCGAGCCGGAGCCGCGCAACCTGGTCGCTCTCCAGCCGCCAGCTGCCGCCGGCGACGTACAACCCGTCGGCGTTGAGCTGGACGTACAGCCCGCTGCTGCCGTCCATCCCGTACAGCGCGGCGCCGGCGTGGTCCTTGTACGGCGTCTTGTCCTTGCTGAAGCGCACGTCCCGGTACGGCCGGAAGAGCTTGCCGCTGCCGAACTCGGGCTCGAGCCGGGCCAGCAGCGCCTCCATCGG